>CACZHC010000089.1 GCA_902780865.1 uncultured bacterium | reverse complement strand
GCTTCAAAAAGCTTCGGGTGATGCGTTCAACCCGCGTTGGCGTGGAACGAACACTCTTGATCTTGGCGCGATCGCGAAGGGGTTTGCCGTGGACAGGCTGGAGTCGACGCTGAAGACCGTGCGTCCTGTTCGCACGGACTGTCTAATAGACCTTGGCGGCAATCTTAAGGCGCTGCGCGGCAGTTGGCGCACTGGAGTGAAAGACCCTGGCCGCGACGGATTTGCCGCGGTCGTCGAACTTCACGAGGGCGAGGCGCTTGCGACGAGCGCGACGTACTACCGCGGCAGCCACATCTACGACGGGCGGACGGGGCTCGCCGTCTCAAACGGCGTCGCGTCGGTGACGGTCCTTTGCAATTCCGCGATGTGGGCAGACGGTCTTTCCACGACGCTCTTCGTGCTTGGTCCGGAAGAGGGAAAGAAATTCCTCGACGAAAAGGGCGAGAGACTTATCGACGGGGGGAAGATCGCCGTCCTCTGGATACTTTCCGACGGTCGTCAAATCAAGTTTGACGCCGACGGCCGGTTTGAGGTCTGCCGGTAGACGGTTTCGGCTATGCACACTCAATGTCGATTTTTGGTATACTGTCTAAAATAAAAATTGAGCACAACTAACGACTGATGAAAACACGTCTTTTCGCAATGCTGTCTGCCTTTGCCGTCTCGGCGTTCGCCGGGAACGAGGCGAATCCCGACGCGATAGAGCTTGCGCCGCTGCCGGCGCCTGCCGAGTTCAGAATCGACATGGATAGGCCTGTCGCGTTCGACGCGTCCACGACGGTCGCTCTCGAATGCCCCGACGACAAGGGCACGGAATGGCTCGCCGTTCATTTCAGGGAATGGTACGGGGCCCAGTCGCCGAAGGTCGTCGCCTCCAACCTTTCAACCTTTCAACCTCTCAAGCTTTCAGGCTCCCCGGAGGCCTACGCCATCGCAGCCGACGCGTCGGGAGTCAGGATCGCGGCGAGGTCGCTTGCGGGCGTCAGGTGGGCGGCGTATACCCTGAGGCAGCTCGCGATCGCGAAGCGCGGAACATTCAAGACGGAAGGGCGGATTCTCCCCGCAGTCGAGATATCCGACGTGCCGCTTCTCGGGTTCAGGGCGGTGCATCTCTGCTGGTTCCCGGAATTGCGTCCCCAGCAGATGGAACGCGCGATACGCCTTGCGGCGCTTCTCAAGTTCAACTACGCGATCATCGAGCCGTGGGGCGTGTATGAGAGCGAGAAGCATCCATGGTGGCACTGGCCGAACCCGACGATGACGAAGGCCGAGGTGCGCCGCCTCTCGGCGCTCGGGCGCGATCTCGGCATCACGCTGATTCCGCAGATCAACGCCTTCGGACACGCATCGTCGTCGCGCAGCTGCACAATGAAGCACATGGTGCTCGACATCGCCCCCGAATACGAGCCGCTGTTCGAACCTGGCGGATGGAACTGGTGTCTGACCAATCCCGAGACGCAGCGCGTCCTCCGCGAGCTTATCGCCGAGATGCACGAGGATTTTGGCAATCCACCGTTCTTTCACCTCGGCTGCGACGAGGCGCAGCCGCCGACGTGCCCCGAATGCAGGAAGCGTCCTTACGGAGAGCTCGTCTGCGAGCATATCGCGGGACTTGCCGATTTCGTGAAATCGCGCGGTGCAAGGGCGATGATCTGGCACGACATGCTGCTCGACCGCTCCGACAAGCGCTGGAAGGGGTTTGTGAAATGCGGCTCGAAGGCGACGGCGACTCTCGCGGACACGCTTTCAAAGGACGTCATCATCTGCGACTGGCAGTATTCCTATGGCGACATGAAGGAAGTCTGCATGGACTGGCCGACGATGGGATATTTCAAGGAGAAGGGCTTCGCCGTCGCAGGGTGTCCGTGGATGAACTACAACGCGATGAAACCGATGGCCGACTACATCGCGAAGATCGGCGGCTTCGGCTTCATCGAGACGACGTGGCACCATCTGCGTGGCGGCGACTGGGTTAAAATGTACAAGTACGCCTCCGCCGCCGCATGGGGGACGCCCGTCCCGCCCGGCACGCCTCAGTACGACACGCCTTTCGGCAATGTCATGCGTCTTGTCGGGTATGACATGAAGACGACGGACTATCTCGACACAGGACATCTCAACTACCAGGTTCCGCCCGGCTGGTGGGTGGACAACAACTGACCGTCTCGGCCGCAAGACTGGAATTTCCGACGCCATGCTGGATTTCAAGGGAATTAGCGTACACTACGGACATCAGGACGTCCTGACGAACGTCACGTTTCGCGTGAACGCCGGCGATCGCGTCGGCGTCGTCGGGCCAAACGGCTCTGGTAAGTCAACGCTCTTCAAGATCGTCCTCGGCGAGATGTCGACGGATTCTGGCGAGCTCATAATCGAAGGAAGTCCGCGCATTGGCTTTACGCGTCAGAACCCCGCGCCCGACACTCCCGACGAGACGCTGCTTGAGTATTCCCTGAGGGGCATTCCGGGGCTCTCGGAGATGGAAGCGGAGATGGCCGAGCTTGAGGCCGACCTCGCCGACCCTGCCAAGATGAAGCGCTACGGCGAGCTCCAGACGAAGTTCGAGCATCTCGGCGGCTACGACATAGAGACACGAGTCAAGGTCGCGCTTGGCGGCCTCGGGTTCACGACGGAGGAGTTTTTGAAGCCGTTCCAGTCGTTCTCGGGTGGCTGGCGAATGCGCGCGGAGCTGTCGCGAGTCCTCGCGTCGAAACCAGACCTCCTTCTCCTCGACGAGCCGTCCAACTACCTCGATCTTCCCGCAGTCGACTGGCTTCAGAAGTACCTCAAGGCGTACGAGGGTACGCTCATGCTCATTTCGCACGACCGCTATCTGCTGCGGACGCTCACGAACATCACTGTCGAGGTAGACGCTGGAACGGCTACGCGCTACGAGGGCGATCTCGACTGGTACATGAAGGAGCGCGAGGTCCGCTACCAGCACCTCAAGGCCGCGAAAGAGAACCAGGATCACCACCGCGAGCAGCTTCAGAGGTTCGTCGACCGTTTCCGCGCGCAGGCGACGAAGGCCGCGCAGGCACAGAGCCGCCAGAAGCTCATCGACAAGATCGACGAGGAGAGGATCGTCCTTCCGAAGCGCTACACGCAGTCGGGACGTCTCCGTCTCGCGGAGCCGCCGCCGAGCGGCATAGAGATGTTCCGCTGCGAGAACCTCGGCTTCAGCTACGACGGCGTAAAGAATGTCTTTTCGGGTCTCGAGTTCAACGTGACGCGAGGCGACAAGGTCGCGCTCATCGGCTACAACGGCCTCGGAAAGACGACGCTTATGCGCATCATGGCGGGGACGCGAGAGCCGACCGAGGGTAAGGCCGTCATTGGGCACAATGTCGTTCCCGGATATTTGAGCCAGGAGTTTGCCGAGACGATCCCTCCCGATCTCACCGTCTACCGCAACGCGAAGAACGCGTGGGACGCGCATGGCGGAGGGCCTGAGAAGGTCTTCCGCAACCAGCTTGGCGCATTCGGCTTCGACGAGAACGACGTCGAAAAGCCGGCGGGCGTCCTCTCGGGCGGCGAGAAGATTCGCCTTGCGTTCCTTCGGCTTTTCTTCACTGCTCCGAATCTTCTTCTCCTTGACGAGCCGACGACGCACCTCGACCTCGACGGACGGCGTCTTCTCGAAGATGCGCTTAAGAAGTACAAGGGAACGATCTTCCTCGTCTCGCACGACATCGATTTTGTCCGTGCCGTTGCGACTTCGGTGCTCGAGATCACGCGGGAGGGGATTCGCCAGTTCCCCGGGGGCTACGACTACTACTGCGAGAAGAAGGCGGCCGAGGGGTCGGGGGTCAGGAGCCAGGGGGCAGGAGTTAGTGGTCAGGGGTCAGGAGTCAGGAGTCAGGGGGCAGGGGTCAGGAGTCAGGAGACGGGGAAGTGTCAGGAATCGGGGCAGCTCTCAAAGAAGGAGCTCAGGCAGCAGCGCGCGGCGGAGCGCGCGAAAATCGCGCCGAAACTGAGGGAACTCAAGAAGCGCGTCGAGACGGCCGAGAAGAAGATCGACGAACTCCAGAAGGCGCTTGACGAGGCGAGCGCGGAACTTTTCAACCCGAAGCCCGACACCGACTTCGCCGAGGCGAACAGGAAGGTTCGCACGCTCCAGTTCGAAATCGACCGCTACACCGCCGACTGGGAAGAGGCGGCTACGGAGCTCGAGGCGCTCGAAGCCGAAAGGCCGCAGCAATAGTCTTGCCGTCGCTGATGGACGATTCGCCGCGGAAAATGGTAAAATATACCTTTCAAAGCGGATTTAGGCAATGACAGCGATAATAGACTACAAGGCCGGAAACCTCACGAGCGTGAAGCTTGCCTTCGCCGCGCTCGGCGCGGAGGCGGTCGTGACGAGCGACCCGAAGGTGATTGCGGCGGCAGACCGTGTCGTGTTCCCCGGCGTGGGCGCGGCGAAAAGCGCGATGGAGAACCTGCGTGCTTTCGGACTTGTCGAGCCAGTGAAGGAAGCGGCGGCGACAAAGCCGTTCCTCGGCATCTGCCTCGGAATGCAGATACTTTTCGACCACAGCGAGGAAGACGGCGGAGTTGATTGCCTCGGGATCATTTCGGGCAATGTCCGTCGATTTCCGACGGTTCCCGGGTTCAAGGTTCCCGAGATCGGATGGAACGGCGTGGAGGGGCTCGACGGAAAAGAGTTCTACTTCGTCCATTCCTACTATGCGGAAGTCGTTCCCGAGACTGTGGGTGTCACGGAATACGCCGGGGTGAAGTTTACGGCGATGGTCAAGAAGGGGCGTCTCTGGGCCTGCCAGTTCCACCCGGAGAAGTCCGGCAGAATCGGCCTTGAACTCATAAAGGAGTGGCTGTCATGCTGACGAAGCGCGTTATTCCCTGCCTTGATGTCCGCAACGGGCGCGTCACGAAAGGCGTCAAGTTCAAGAACAACGTTGATCTCGGCGATCCAGTTGAAATGGCGGTTGCCTATTCCGACGGTGGCGCGGACGAGCTTGTTTTCTACGACATCACGGCGAGCGCAGAGCGCCGTCCGATCGACATCGGCATGGTCGAGGCGGTCGCAAAGGCGATAAGGATTCCGTTCGCCGTCGGCGGCGGCATAAGCTCGGTCGAGGACATGGAGCGGGTCATCCTCGCTGGCGCGGAGAAGATTTCCGTCAACTCCCTTGCCGTCCGCAATCCCGGGATAATAGCCGAGGGCGCAAAGGCGTTCGGCGCACAGTGCATCGTCCTTGGCATGGACCCTGTGAAGAGCGACAAGACCGCGAGCGGCTACGAGATCACGACGCGGGGCTTCCGCGAGTTTACCGGGCTCGACGCCGTCGAGTGGTCGAAGAGGGCGGTAGAGCTTGGCGCTGGAGAGATCGTCGTAAATTCCGTAGACGCAGACGGTACGCGCGAGGGCTTCGAGCTCAA
This sequence comes from uncultured bacterium, assembly GCA_902780865.1. GTDB lineage: Bacteria > Verrucomicrobiota > Kiritimatiellia > RFP12 > UBA1067 > UBA1067. Next base: position 7,191 of record CACZHC010000089.1, on the reverse strand, counting down.
CATCACGCGGCTCATCGCTGAGGCGGTGGATGTTCCGGTCGTCGCCTCGGGCGGGGCCGGCAAACCAGAGCATCTTGTCACGGTTTTCCGTGAGGCGAAAGCGGACGCGGCGATTGTCGCAGGCATGATCCACTCCGGCGACTACACCATTTCAGACATAAAGGCGGCAATGCACGCGGCGGGTGTCCCGACGCGCATGAGCTGGTGACTCAATGGACAAGATAATCATCCTCGACTACGGTTCACAGTACACGCAGCTTATTGCGCGGCGAATCCGCGAACAGCACGTCTACTCCGAAATCGTTCCTTTCAACATCACCGCCGAAAAGGTGCGCGAGTATGCGCCTAAGGGCGTAATCCTCTCCGGCGGCCCGAACAGCGTCTTTGAGGAAGGGGCGCCGGGAATCGACCGCGGCATCTTCGAGCTTGGCATCCCGATTCTTGGGGTTTGCTACGGCATGCAGCTGATGAGCCAGGAGCTTGGCGGCAAGGTCCAGCCGGGCGAGAAGCGCGAATACGGCAAGACCGAGATGACGGTCGAGCCGGGGAACGAGCTCTTCAAGGGGCTTCCCGACAAGTTTGTCGTCTGGATGAGCCACGGCGACCGCGTGGCGGCGATTCCTCCCGGGTTCAAGGTCAGCGCAAAGTCGGCTAACTGCCCGTATGCGGCCGTGCGCGATGAAAGCTGCCGCTTCTTCGGCATCCAGTTCCACCCCGAGGTCGTGCACACCGAACACGGCAAGCAGATCATCTCGAACTTCGTATTTAACATCTGCCGCTCTAACGCCGACTGGCAGCTCACGACGTGGATCGAAGACACGGTCGAAAAAATGAAGCGCCAGGTTGGCGACGACGAGGTTGTCCTCGGTCTTTCTGGCGGCGTTGACTCTTCCGTTGCGGCAGTTCTTCTCCACAAGGCGATAGGGCCGCGGCTTCACTGCATCTTCGTCGACAACGGGCTCCTTCGCTACCGCGAGGCGGAGCAGGTCGAGGAGATGTTCGCAAAGAACCTCGGTCTCGACCTCACCGTTGCGCGCGCGGCGCAGAAGTTCTACGCGGCGCTCAAGGGCCTCGACGAGCCGGAGGCGAAGCGCAAAGCGATCGGCAAGACCTTCATCGATGTGTTTGCCGACGAGGCGCGCAAGTTCAAGCATTGCCGCTTCCTCGGGCAGGGCACGATCTATCCCGACGTCATCGAGTCGTCGCACGCGGTCAAGGGCCCGTCGCAGACGATCAAGTCTCACCACAATGTCGGCGGTCTCCCGTCTGATCTCAAGTTTGAGCTCGTCGAGCCCTTGCGCGATCTCTTCAAGGACGAGGTCCGCGCCGTCGGGCGCGTTCTAGGAATGGCCGACGAGCTTCTCGACCGCCAGCCGTTCCCAGGGCCGGGGCTTGGCGTGCGCGTCCTCGGTGAAGTGACTGAAGAGAAGGTGAAGCTTCTCCAGCTGGCGGACATCCGCGTGCAGGAGGAAGTGAAGAAGCTCCCCAACTACAAGTCGATATGGCAGACGTTCGCAGTGCTCCTGCCGGTCAAGTCCGTCGGCGTCATGGGCGACCAGAGGACATACGAGTATACATGCGCGATAAGGTCGGTCGACTCGATAGACGCGATGACGGCTGACTGGACGCGCCTTCCCTACGAGACGCTTGGCGTCATCTCTAACCGCATCATCAACGAGGTGCGCGGCATCAACCGCGTCGTCTACGACATCTCCTCGAAGCCGCCTGCTACGATAGAGTGGGAATGAAGAAGCTGACAATAGTCGCGGCCGGACTTGGCTACAATCTTCTCGAGCGTAACGGAATGCTTGAGATGGCGGGGCTCAAGTTTCATTCCGCGCCGAGCGTTTTCCCGGCCGTGACGTGCGTCGCCCAGGCGTCGCTCAGGACGGGACTCGCGCCTGCGGAGCACGGCATGGTCTCCAACGGCTGGTGGTCGGAAGACTTGAGAAAGCCGCTCTTCTGGGAACAGAGCTCGCGCATCGTGAAGGGACGTCGCGTCTGGGCCGATCGCCGTCTTGGGGGCGGCACCGTGGGGCTCTTCTTCTTCCAGCAGTCGCTCGGCGAGGAGGCCGATGTAATCATCTCCCCTGCGCCAATTCACAAACACGGCGGCGGAATGGTCATGAGCTGCTACACCAAGCCGACAGGCATGTCGCCGATACTCGAGAAGCTGTGCGGCAAGTTTCCGCTCTGGCGCTACTGGGGGCCGCTTGCCTCGCCGAAGGTCGGGCGCATGTGCATCTCGTGGTTCGAGGAGATGACGAACGCGCACGACGTCGACGAGGCGTATCTGTATCTCCCGACTCTCGACTACGCGGCGCAGGCGAAGGGACCTGATTCGCCTGCCGCGAAATCGGCGCTGAAGGAATTCCGCCGCCAGCTCGAGCGAGTCGCGGACATCTGCATGCGCCGCGGATGCGAGCTAAAGGTGGTCGGAGACTACGAGATAACCGAGGTGACGGCCGAGCCGGTTCGCCCGAATGTCGTCCTTCGCCGCAACGATCTTTTCAGGACGCGCACCGTCGCCGGGATGTCTTATCCCGACTTCTACCAGTCGACGGCGTTCGCGATGTGCGACCACGAGTTCTGCGTCGTCTACGGCGATGAGAGGGCAAAGGCCGTGGAGCTTTTGCTCGCGACGGGCGACTACGAGCTTCCTGACGAGGCGTGTCGTGCTGCGGTTGGCGACTGCACCGTCCTTCTCGCCAGGGAAGGGTCGTGGTGCGACTACGCCTGGTGGACCGACAGGCGCGAGGCGCCGGACTTCGCGTCGCACGTCGACATCCACAACAAGCCGGGCTTCGACCCGAAGGAGCTTTTCTTTTTCAACAGGGGGATAGTCAAGGGCACGCACGGACGCAAATGCGCCGTTGCACAATACGGAGTAAAATAAAATGAAACTGAGAAACTTCTCGCCAATCGTAATATCGCTTCTCGTGGGCGCGGCCCTTGGCTATTGCCTCGGCCCGGCATCATCGCCAGCCCCGGCTCCGGAACCGGAGCAGAAGGTGGAGACCGAACAAGTCAAGCAGCCCGAGTGTCGCGGCGAGCGGGCGGACCGCGCTCTTCGCGCCCGCATCAAGGAGCTCGAGGGCATGCTTGCGAAGCAGGGCATTGAAGTCGAGAAGATGAAGGCGCAGTTCCGCCGCCACCGTCTCGAGCGCGCACAGTCTAAGATCGACTTTCTTTCGTCGATCGACACGTCGCGCATGTCGCCTGCGATGCTCAAGGTTCATTCGGACCTTCAGGACATGATTGAGAAACGCGAGGCCGTCGAGGAGAAGATGCGCGGGTTCATGGACATGACAGATGAGGAAAGGCGCGAGGCCTTTCAGGAGATCGGCGAGATCGACGGCAAGATCCGTGAACTCAGCAGGGCGGAGCGCGACAATCTCCTTGTCCAGACGGCAGAGGCGCTGGGATTCCAGGGCGACGACGCGGCCGAGATAATGGACACGATTAAGAGCATATACGAGGCGACAGACTCCGGCTGGGGCTGGGGCGGACCTGGTGGTGGCGGCAGGCGCGGCGGACGCGGTGGACGCGGCGGCCCAGGCGGAAGGGGAGGAAACCGCTGACATGAAATCTGTACAGGAAATCGTCGATCTCGCGAGCGCCTACTACGGTAGCGCCGTTCTCTTCGCCGCAATCGACTGTGGCGTGTTCGAGAAGGTCGAGGCGGGAACGCTTGACACGACTGCGCGCGGAATGCGGCTTCTCGCGGACGCCTGCGTCGCGGAAGGACTTCTTGAAAAGCGCGATGGGAAATACTTCAACACCACCGCCGGCAAGATGGCGCTGATACCGGGAGGTCCCGCAGATCTCACGAAGGCGATACGCTACAACCGCGACGTGTATCCGGCGTGGGGGAAGCTCGCGGAACTTGCCGAGACCGGTCGTCCCGTGGAGAAGCCCGAGATACATCTCGGCGAGGACGCGGCGCGCACAAAGGCGTTTGCCGCGTCGATGTTCGGTCGCGCGATGGGAATTGGCAAAGGCATCGTCCCGATGCTGGGCGGACTTTCGGGGAAAATCCTCGACCTCGCGGGCGGACCCGGCGCGTATGCGATACTAATGTGCCAGGCGAATCCGTCCGCGTCATGCGTGACGGTAGACCTAAAGGCGATTGCGGCGGAAGCGAAGGGCTATGTCGAGAAGTTCGGTCTTTCGAACCGCATCGAGTGCCGAGCCGGCGACTACCACACGGACGAATACGAAGCCGAGGCCTACGACGTCGTGACGATATTCGGCGCGCTCCACCAGGAGTCTCCGGAGCAGATAGTCGACATCTTGAAGCGCGCGAACAGGGCGCTTAAGCCGGGCGGACGGCTCTTCGTCCTCGACATGATGACCGACGCGACGCACACCGCGCCGAAGTTCTCCGCTCTCTTCGCCGTAAACATGGCGCTCACGACCGAGAACGGCTGGGTCTTTTCCGACGAGGAACTCAAGTGTTGGATGCGCGAGGCGGGCTTCACTCCTGGCGAGACGCGCCCTGTTCCGCCGCCGATGCCGCACTGGCTCGTCGAAGCGGTGAAGTGAGATGGCGGCGAAGGGCGGAGCCGTCGGTTTCTTTGATTCTGGCCTCGGGGGGCTTTGCATTCTCGACGCCTTTAAGGCGCTCTGTTCGCACGAGTCGACGATATACATCGCCGACTCCAGGAACTGCCCTTACGGAAACAAGCCAGCGGACGAAATCGTCTGTCTCGCCGAGCGTCATACGCGTCGGCTTCTGAAACGCGGCTGCAAGATGATCGTCGTCGCCTGCAATACTGCGACGGCCGCGGCAATCGACACGCTGCGCGCGGAGTGGCCAGACGTTCCCTTCATCGGCATAGAGCCGGCGGTGAAGCCGGCCGCGCTTCGCTCGAAGACGGGCGTCGTCGGAGTCCTCGCGACTGCGGGGACTTTCGGCGGTCGGCTCTACAACGAGACGAAGGCCAAGTTCGCCAAGGACGTCACGGTAATCGCCACCGTCGCCGACGAGTTCGTGGAGCTCGTCGAGCGCAAGGAGGTCTCGGGCGCTAACGCGGAGCGCGCCGTGCGCGCGAAGGTCGAGCCGCTCCTCGCCGCCGGATGCGACAAGATAGTCCTCGGTTGCACCCATTTCCCGCACCTAAAGCCGCTCATCGAGAAGGTCTGCAGCGGACGCGCCGAGGTGATCGACCCCTCTGACGCCGTCGCCCGCCAGGCGAAGCGCGTGCTTGCCGCGCGCGGTCTTCTCGCGCCCGCGTCCGCAAAACCCTCGCACGTCTTCATCCGCACATGACGCCGGCAGAGTTCATCGACGACCCCAACTGGGCGGACTTCCTTCCGGAAATGGACAGAGCGCCGCGCGTGCGCGCGCTTCCTACGCACGAGGACTGCTCGCGCATAGACTCCGAGTCTGCCGCGATGCACCTGAGGCGCGGCGGAACGCTTGGTCGAATGGACGGCTACGAGGAACGCCCTGGGCAGATCGACATGCTCTCCGCCATCGTCCGCGCGTTCAACTCGCGCGAGCACCTGATGATAGAGGCGGGGACGGGCGTCGGGAAGTCTCTCGCCTATCTTGTTCCCTCGATCCTCTGGGCCGCGACGAACGACACTCCAGTCGTCGTCTCGACGGCGACTCGCAACTTGCAGAGCCAGCTGATCGGCTCCGACATTCCGCGCGCGCTTGAAATCCTCGGCGACGGCGCCGCCAAGTTCAAGGTCGCGCTTTTGAAGGGGCGTGCAAACTACCTCTGTCTCCGCGCCGTCGGCGACTTCTTCGCGCCCGGGTTCTGGACGATGTCGAAGGAGGAACAGGACGAGATGCCGCACTTCATCGACTGGCTCAAGTCTACGCCAGACGGCGATCTCGACCAGTACGAGGGGCTTCAGCGCAGTTTGCTTGTCTGCCCCGGCGAGGAGTGCAGCGGGAGGCATTGCCCGTTCTACTCGCGCTGCTTCGTCTACCGCGCGCGAAAGAAGGCGGCGGAAGCAGATCTTATAATCGTCAACCACTCGCTCGTCCTCGCGGAAGCGGCTGGCGGCAACGCCGCCATTCTCCCCGCCTATGGGCGTCTCGTGCTCGACGAGGCGCATAACCTCGAGGACATAGCGACCGACGCCTTGAGCAGCGAGTTTTCGATGCCGGAGCTGACGCGTCTCCTCAATCGGCTCATTCGACGCGGCAAGGGGCGGCATGGCCGCGCTGGCGGAATACTCGCGTCGGTAGAGCGCCAGCTTGCGAAGGGCGTGCTTGCGGGAACTGACGTCGGCGAGCACATTCGTCGGCTTCTCGCCGATGCGACGAGTCTTGTAGTGCGCATCGTCGACGCGGCGGACGAGATACTCGAACTTGCTGAACGCCAAGTGCTCGCCGATCACACGCGCGACATCGTCCGCTACAAGGGGCCTATCGACGTGAAGGACTCGCACCTTCGCTTCGACGACACAGTTGCGCAGATGGTTACGCTTCTCCACGACCTCGGCGACACGCTCGAGAATTCTGCCGCACCCGGCGAGCTTAATTTCTGCGCCGACCTCGCAACGCAGGTGGGCGGCATTGCAGAGAGCTTCGTCGCGTTTGCGAACGAGGTCGACTTCGTGCTCAAAGGCGCGGACGATGCGCACGTCTGCTGGGCGGAGCGCATGCGGCTCGAGAAGCGTCGCCGCTATGTGCGGCTCGTCGCCGCGCCGCTTTCTGTCGCGGATGCTCTCAGGAAGATGCTCTACGACCTGAAGGACTCTGTCATCCTCTCTTCTGCTACTTTGCGTGTCGGCAACGACTTCAAGTACATGTGCCGCCGCCTTGGCTTCTGCGACGCGGCAAATGTGCCGCCGGCTGAATCGCGCTTCCGCTGCCTCACGGCGACTTCGCCGTTCGACTACTTCAGGCAGTGTCTCGTGCTTGCGCCAGACTGCCTGCCCGATCCGTCGTCTGATTCCGCCGGCTACTCGGCGGCGCTCGCCGCGCTTCTCAAGGATCTTTTCTCCGCGACGAACGGGCGCGCGCTCGTCCTTTTCACGAGCTACGAGATGATGAAGGCCGTCGCGGACAACGCGGCGATTTCGCTTGCGGAGTCCGGCATACGCCTGCTCGTGCAGGGCGAGGGGCTTTCCCGCGAGTCGATGACGCAGGCGCTAAAGGCGGATTCCAATATTGTTCTTTTCGGCGCCCAGTCGTTCTGGGAGGGCGTCGATGTCGCGGGAGAGGCGCTT
>CACZHC010000088.1 GCA_902780865.1 uncultured bacterium | reverse complement strand
AACGCAAAGTGCGCATAGATCAGCTGTTGAGATTTATAAAATGGCGACTGACGTAAAGGAATTGATGGCGAAGGTGGGGAAGATACGAATCCTCACCAATCGGCTCATCGACGACCAGCTGGCCGGCGACTACCACTCCACGTTCAAGGGCCAGGGCGTCGAGTTCGACGAAGTGCGGCCCTATATCGCGGGCGACGACGTCAGGACAATCGACTGGAACGTCACGGCGAGAACGGGCGTCCCCTATATCAAGCGCTACTCCGAGGAGCGCGAGCTCACGATCCTCTTCCTCGTCGACGTCTCTGGCTCGCAGAGCTACGGCTCCAGGTCGCGCTCTAAGATGGAGCTCGCCGCCGAGGTGACCGCGCTTCTCGCCCTCACCGCGATACGCAACCAGGACAAGATCGGGCTCGTCCTCTTCTCCGACAAGATCGTCAAGTACATCCCGCCGCGAAAGGGCCGAGACTCCGTGATGCGGCTTGTGCGCGAAGTGCTTGCTGCGGAGGACGAGGCGAAGGGCGGCACTGACGTCGAGGGAGTCCTGAAGTTCCTGAACGGCGTGCAGAAGCGCCGCGCAGTCGTCTTTCTCGTAAGCGACTTCATCACTGGTTCGCGCGGCGAATCTGCCGCGGACGGCCTTGCGCGACTCCTACGCGCGACGGCGCGTCACCACGACATGATATGCGTGCCTGTCTCCGACCCTGCGGAAAGCACGCTCCCGGACGTCGGGCTCGTCGAGCTCGAGGACTCCGAGACCGGCGAGCTCATGCTCGTCGACACTTCGAGCGCGAAGGTCAGGAAGGCGTTTGCGGCAAAGGCGGAAAGCGACCGCGAGGAGCTGACGAAGTTCTTCCGCAAGACCGGGATAGACACTCTCGACATCGCGACGGACAAGCCGTACATCGACGGCGTCCGCGCTCTCTTCAAGCGACGCGCAAGGAAAAGGTAGGGAGTGGAGTTTGAAGTTTGAGGTTGAAAGTTTAAAGTTGGGATTCTGCTTATGATTTCAGTCCTTATAGCAGTGACGGTTCTGGAGATGAGCCGGAACGGGATCGACCTCAAGGTCGATGCCGACCGTACGCAGATTGACCCGGGGCGGAGCGTCTTTCTTACGGTGACGATGAAGACGCCGAAGGACGTCAAGGCGTCGGTTCCCGATCTCCGCGACCGCGTGCGCGGCTTTTCGCTCGCCGAGGACTTCGCCGGGAAGCCTGTGAAGAACGCGGATGGGTCTCTTGTCGAGACCGTCAACTGGAAGCTCATACCGGAGCCCTGCGCCGACGTCTACAAGATCGCGCCGTTTGCCGTGACTGCCTCGCCCCGGCTTCTCTCGACCGCGGCGGACGAAGGTTCACTTTCGTTTGTCGCAGGGCCGATCTACTTCGAGAACCCTCCCGCCCGCGAAACGGTGACTGGCGACATGGAGGCCGACCCGCAGAAGGACCTGCCTCCGCTTTCGTGGAAGCTTGTCGGCTGGTGCGCGCTCGCGCTCTTCGCCGTCGTCGCCGTGGTTGCGGCCGTGTGGTTCCTGCTGCGCTATCTCGCCCGCCGCATCAAGGAGCACAGGATGAGCCCGATCGAGCGCGCGTGGGTCGAGCTCGACCGTCTTCTCAAGAAGGGGCTTCCCGGGCGCGGGCGCTACAAGGACTTCTACGTGGAGCTCACGATGGTCGTCCGCCGCTATGTCCAGCGCAAGTACGGAATCCGCGCGCCGCATCTCACGACGGAGGAGTTTCTCGGCGAACTCGCTGGAAGCCGCCTCGGCGAGTGCTCGAACGTCGAGGGGCTCAAGGCGTTTCTCGAGTCCGCGGACATGGTGAAGTTCGCCGGCGTCCAGGCGACTCCGGAAATGGCAGACGACGCGACCGACTCCGCGCGCGTCTATCTTAAAGGCGACTCCGCGAACACCGTGGACCAGCGCACCGAGGTGTGACTATGACTTTTGCGACTCCATTGATGTTGCTTCTTTTGCTGCCGCTTGGCCTTGCCGCGTGGCGGCTGCTGAGGCGCGGCCGGCGCTCGGGGATACGCTTCTCTGCGACCTCTCGCCTTCCGGCGAAGACGGCGGGTTGGCGCGCGAAGCTCGCGTCGCTTACGCCGTTCATCCTTCTCGCGGGGCTTGCTTTGCTCATCGTCGCCGCGGCGCGTCCCCGCACTCCCCTGGCGCACGACAAGAAGTCGATAGACGCGATTGCGATCGCGATGACCGTCGACGTCTCGGGATCTATGGACGCACTCGACCTCGCGCCGTCCGGCACCGACTTCAGGAACCCATCGAAGAAGCTCGAGGAGTGGACGCGCCTTTCAGTCGTGAAACGGCTTTTCGCGGAGTTCGTCGAGAAGCGCCCGGACGATCTTATAGGCCTCGTCTCGTTCGGCACCTACGCCACGACCGTCGCGCCGCTCACGATGGACCACGAGATGCTGCTCCACGCATTGAAGGGCGTCGAGATTCCCTCGACCGTCTTCGACGCGCAGGGCAACGCGATCGGCGGAGAGGACGAGGCGAATACGGCGATAGGCGACGGTCTCGCAACGGCGCTTCTAAGACTCAAGGACGCAAAGCCCAAGTCGAAGATCGTGATTCTCCTTTCCGACGGCGTCTCCAATACCGGCGTCGTAGAGCCGAAGGACGCTGCGGCAACTGCGGCGAAGATGGGCGTCAAGGTCTACTGCATCGGCATCGGCACGGCGCTGCGCCGCACGCCGCGTCTCGTGCGCGACGGCTATGGTCGCTACGGCGTTGTTGCCGACCGCATGACTTTCGACGAGCGCCAGCTCAAGGGAATCGCCGCCGCGACAGGCGCGATGTACTTTCCCGTGAACGACCGCGACTCGCTAGAGAAGGCGCTTGCGGAGATCGACCAGCTTGAGACGACGAAGCTCGAGGCCGACGCGTACGACCGCTGGGACGAGCATTTCGCCGCGTTCCTCTTTGGCGGCGCCGTTCTCGTCTTTCTCGCCGTGTCGCTTTCGATGTTCGCGTCGCGCCGCCTCGCATAGCCCCCGCGCCCCCTGAAATTTGATATAATGGCGGTGATGAAAAAAGTCACGATAGAGTATCGCGTTCCCTACGCCGACACCGACCAGATGGGCGTCGTCTACTATGGCAACTACCTCACGCTGTTCGAGCGTGCGAGGAACGAGCTTATGCGCGCGTGCGGCTACACCTACAAGGAGTGCGAGCTTGAGGGCTGGGGGCTTCCCGTGACGCACGCGGAGTGCGACTACCGCTCCAGCGCGCGCTACGACGACCTTCTCGAAGTCACCGCGTGGGTCAGGGCGCAGAAGGGCGTCAGGATCGAGATTGCCTGCGAGGTTCGCCGCAAGGGAGAGGAATCCATTCTCGTCTCGGGCTACACGCGCCATGCTTTCATCGACTTGAAGACCTTTCGTCCCTGCCCGCCGCCCGAGCGGTTTCTGGCGATGCTCGCGGAGGACGACGCGAAATGAAAGACGCCGTCATGACTACCGCGACGAAGACGGTAAAGTTCGACGCCGCGCACGTGCTTACGAACCACGAGGGTCTTTGCAAGAACCTGCACGGCCATACCTATCGCGTGGACGTGACGGTCGCGCAGTCCGCAGGCGACACGAAGGACATGGTGATCGACTTCAAGGACCTCAAGAAGATCGCCACTGAAGTCATTTGCGAGCGCTTCGACCACGCGTTCATCTACAACACCGAGAGCAAGGGCGAGCGCGAGATCGCCGCCGTCGTCGAACGGTACGGCATGCGCACGGCGGCGATACCTTTCCGCTCGACTGCCGAGAACCTCGCGAAGCTTTTCTTTGGCGAGCTCAAGTCTCGGATACCCGGGCTTTACGCCGTGAAGGTCTGGGAGACGGCCGACAGCTGCGCGGAGTGCAGGCAGGCATGAGGGTCACGGGCGGCGAGTTCTGCGGGCGGATTTTGAAGGTTCCGAAGACGGACGCCGTTCGCCCGACGCAGGACCGCGTGCGGCAGGCGCTTTTCAACATCATCCAGTGCGAAGTCCCAGGGGCCGACTTTCTCGATCTCTTCGCCGGCTCCGGCGCGGTAGGCATAGAGGCGCTTTCGCGCGGCGCCAAGTCGGCGACATTCGTCGAGCAAGACCGCCGCCACATGGCGGTCTTGAAGGAGAACCTTTCCGCCTTGCGCGTCACGACCGCCAATTGCGTCATTGCCGACGTCTATCGCTGGATCGCCGCCTACTCCGGTCCCGGCTTTTCCGTCGTGTATGCCGACCCGCCGTATGCGCTTGGCGAGGAGAAGGGGTATGCGTCTGTCCTTGAGACTCTTGCCTCTCGCGGTGTCGTCCGCCCGGGAGGGCTTTTCGCCGCCGAAATGACGGCTGTGCAGTCCGCGGCAGATGCGCCGCGCTGGGAGCTTATTCGCGACCGCTCCTACGGCCGCACGCGAATCTGCGTCTGGCGTCTTGGCGAGTAGCCCCGCGTCTGTGCTGGTTTGCCTTCCAATGTGCGGTCACGGTTGCCCCGACCGTGACCGCACGATGTCAGGCAAACCACGCAGGCAAACCACGCAGATCGGCAATGAACAGCCAACACATAACCCGAAGCCATAATCCACAGTGTCAGTGTTTTGATTGCGCACTATGAATTTTTCACCAAAAATGGTATAATACACGACACATAACAATAGAAGGTCTTGACTTTTTATTGAGCATACCTGTCATCTGAAAACTGCAACTTTTCGATTGCTACATCATGGTGTGCGTGGTGTTCCTTTTGGGGACGCCTTGCCGTGTGTTTTGTAGCGGGCTGTTGCAGGCCTTCAGAAGATACATGGTTAAGGCGTGCCCTTTGCAGAAGAGCGCGCCTTTCTGCATTGGGCTTTATTAGTTGCGCGTGAACATAAAGAAGGCACTGATGAAGTTCAATCTTAAAAATGAAAGAATCTCCATCCTCAATGGGGTCAAAAAAACCGAGTTTCCAAAGTATACATCGCAGTTGATGAATTTGGCAAACCAAAACGGACAAGGAACTCGACCTAAGGTCGTTGGCCAGATGTCAGAGCTATTCCCACAGTTTCTTGAAGCAACAACAGAAGTCACAGCAAGAAACTGGGCTACATGGTATAAATCGAAGAAGCCCGGAGCTATTGACGCAGCAACCGAAAAAGTCTCCGAACAGATTGACAATCTAAAGCAGGCGTTGGCATTAGTTGACAAAAATCTTGTTCGTTCTTGGATCAAGGACTTGCTAATTGCAAAAACCTACAATGGCATGCATGTCCAGGAGGCAATCTTACGTGAGCTTGCCGAACGGAAGAAACTTCCTTTTCGGAGATCAACACCAGAAGAAGAGTCGCAAGGGATTGACGGATATGTAGGAGAAACAGCCTATTCCGTGAAGCCTGATACATATAAGACCATGGGGCGGCTACCGGAGTCAATTGGATACACAATGATATATTATAAGAAGACAAAAACAGGTCTTAAGATCGAGGTTGACGAGTAGCTTGCTCTTTTTATCGCTACAACAAAAGAAAGGACATGGCGGTCGTCAAGGCTGCCACGTCCTTTTACAACATTAATCAAAGATTACACTGCCGCAAGGACACTGTGTCTATAATTCCTGAACCTTGCCTTATGCCTGAAATCGACAGTGTCGTCAACATCGGCGAAGCCATGTTTAATAAGATGAGCGTTGATAAAGGTCTTGTTTTCCAAATATAAATACCCAAGCAAGTGTCCGTCTACACTGTACTTAACTTGGTCATATTTAACAAACACTTTTTGACGGGCAGTTTTTTGTGATAGGAAGTTTATCGCGACTTGCTCCTTGCCGGGAATTACCTTAATGCCTAATAGTTTCAATTCAACATCATTGTTAAGCCTCACAACCTCTGGAGAAACAATTTCCTGAACCGAAAGATATTCTTCTCGATTAGCAGATGTCCCATCGATGGTCGAGCCAAATTTTAACTTCTTGACATCAATCTTCTTGTCCATTTTGAGTGGGTCTATAAATTTGTATGGCAAAGCGTTCATAAGCCCCTCGCAGAAAAACGATTCCGCATCTGTCTCAAAAATAAATTCATCTTGCGTAAGCAAATCAGCTTCACACACCTTCTTCACATAAAAACTCTTGAACTCAGGATTGATCTCGTATCCTATCGAGTTTCTGCCCAAATGTTTTGCGGCCAACGCTGTTGTGCCACTTCCCATGAATGGGTCGAAGACCGTTTCACCGTAATAAGTAAACATCTTAATGAGGCGTGCCGGCAACTCTTCAGGAAACACCGCTATGTGCCCATCTTGACGTGCTCCACCAAATGTCCAATGTGAGGCAAAGTAGCTATTCCACTCCTCTTTTGTCATTGCTGATTTTGCCTTGGCCTCCGCTGACGGAGTCGGCGATTTCCCTTGCTTCTTAAATATCAGAATGAACTCATAATCTATCTTTAGAATGCCATTTCGAGGATATGGGAAGCTGCCCATCACAGCTCCACCCCCCGTCGTATTCATGGTTGTCTGCTTTTGCCAAATAACAGCACCCATATAATCAAGACCTATTGTTTCGCAAAATCTGATAATCTCAGTGCGAATTGGTATTACTTTATATCTACCATAATATACTGATCGCGCAAATTGATCTCCAATGTTAACACACAGCCTACATCCTGGTTTGAGGATCCGTTCGCACTCTTTCCATACAAGATTTAAGTTATTGATATAAGACTCATAGCTATCATGGAATCCAATCTGGTGCTTAGTTCCATAGTCTTTCAGTTGCCAATATGGCGGAGATGTTACAATCAATTCAACCGACTCAGAATACATTTTGGTCATATTACGACTGTCGCCATTAAACAATATATGCTTATTCATAAATCTATCCTTTATGGACGAGTTACATTTAGCTCAACATCACGACCTTGAAATTTTACACGAAGCAGAAGTTCTCCTCCAAGCGCAGAGACAATTTTCTGCAATGTCCCCACGCGCAGATTCCTACCTTTCTCAAACGCAGCGTAAGCTGGTTGTGACACATCAAGCCTTTCCGCCATTTCACTTTGTGTCAAACCGGCTATTTTTCGAATATCAGATAAGGCAAACTTGCGGCGTAACATTGTCATGTCGGTATTAGGTTTTTCTTTATACTGAATATTCATACTCACCTCTATTACCTCTAAGAGATAGATGGCGCTTGATGACGGGTATTATAACTTATTGCTTATACAAATTCAAGAGGGGTGAACACAAAAACACCTAACGCACTCTAAACCACCCCATGAGCGAATGCTGAGTAGTATCGAAGCAATCTCATCTGATTCAGGATCAAATGTACGACACCACTTTGGCGTTACCATTTGGTATCGTACATTTCGCTGTTTTCCATCGTCCTCCTCATTTCCAACAACCCTGGACACATTATAGCGCAACTGCATCGCTTAAATTAATCACGAGACAAATCGGACATGGCCATGGTTAAACGAGCCGACGATAAGTCGGCGAGCGCAAAGACTACGAAGGAAAACGCGCCATAGCGGAAGGTCGGGCTAACGGCGCATGTGTGAGGAGTGAGCGCAGGGGAACGGCGCGGCTCTGGTTCGCGTGATGCGCCAGCGGGCGCGCGCGAGACGAGGAGGCGTATCCGCCGACGAAGTATCGCGCTGCGGACGGTGGATGCAGCGCGCGGGAGGATCGATCAATATTCCCGAGCGAAGCGAGGGCACCATAGCGTAGGTGGGCGGAGGCGAAGGTCGCGTAAGAGGAGCGGCCTTGTCTCGCAGGCGTAAGAGGCGCTTGCGTACGTAACCAGTGATAGACGCCGAGGCACGGCAGGCTAAACTCGGCTTATTATCTGATGCGTGAGAGCCGTCGCGACGACAAGGCCCGACGGGTTAGGCGAGCCTTCGCGCAGCTCACCGGAGCAATCTTCGACCGTGACCGCACATGGAAAGGCAAACCAGCACTGCAAGCGCAGCCAACAACATTTAACGCGAAGCCATAATCCACATGTGCGTGGAAATATGGTACAATACTCAAATACTCGCTTTAGATAAACACCTAAACACAAGGGAACAAATGAAAAAACTCATGATTGGACTTGTCGCCGCGGTGGCGATGGCCGGCTGCTGCACGCAGCCCTGCGACGGAATCAAGGACTCGGGGACGACATATATGGCCGATGCGCTTGCGCCGTATATCGAAAAAGGGGAGCTCCCTGGCGTGGTGAGCATGCTCTACAGCGACGGCGTGACCGAGACGGCGTGCCTTGGCTACGCCGATGTCGCCGCGAAGCGCAAGATCACCGCAGACGACGTCTACATGCAGTGCTCGCAGACGAAGGGCTTCTGCGGCGTGACTATCGCGAAGCTCGTGGAAGATGGGAAGATCAGCCTCGACGACCCCGTCTCCAAGTATCTTCCCGAGTTTGCGACGCTCTGGGTGGACGGCGGCGAGAGCAATGGCGTCAGGACGCTCGTCAAGGCGAAGAACGTCCTCACCGTGCGCATGTGCCTCAACCACACTGGCGGCTTCCCGTTCGAGACGAGCGCCAAGAGGCCCGACATCAAGGGCGGCGGCTGGTCTGGCGGCGCGCCCCTCAGGCAGACGTCGGCTGTCGCGGCCGCTTCGCCGCTTCTCTTCGAGCCCGGCACGAAGGTGCAGTACTCGAACACCGGCATCGACATCGGCGCTGCGGTCGTCGAGGTCGTGACCGGCATGAAGTGGGAGGACTACCTCAAGAAGGAGGTTCTCGATCCCCTCGGCATGAAGTCGACCTGGTTCTGGCCGACCGACGAGCAGCTTAAGACGCAGATCGAGATGTACGACTGCCAGAAGGGCGCGCCCGCGAAATGGCGTCTCCAGAACGACCAGCAGCAGCGTCCTTACAACGACAGCCACGTTTTTGCGTCCGCTGGCGCTGGCCTTTGGACGACGGCGCATGACCAGTACAAGTTCTACAAGATGCTCATGAACCTCGGACCAGTACAAGTTCTACAAGATGCTCATGAACCTCGGTGTCGGCGACAACGGCGTGCGCATCCTCAAGGAGGAGACGGTCAAGTCGATTCTCGCCGTCTCCACGCGTCCGAAAGGATTTGGCGGCTACTCTCTCGGGCTTTCCGCTCCCGAAGTCGACGGCGAGGACCAGTGGTTCGGCCACGGCGGCGCATGGGGCACAAACTGCTCCGTCAACTGGCACAAGAAGCAGCTCAAGCTCTGGGCCGTCCAGCTCTGCGGCGGTCCGCGCCCGTGGGACAAGGAGAGGGAAGAGGCGTCCGAGAAGTTCTTCAAGTCGGCTGTCGACTCGAGCGGCGTCGACGCGTACACCGGCCGCATGAAGTAACGGGAAGGGGGCGTCCATGAAGAGGATAGCGGTGGCGATTGGATTGGCGGCGTGCGGCGCATTTGCCGCGGAAGTCAACGACTGGGAGAATCCGGCGGTTAACTCGATAAATCGCCTGCCCGCGCGGACATGGACGGTTCCGCTCGCGGACGATAGTTCGGCGCTCTCCGACGATCTCGTCCCGGAATCGCCGTATCTCGTCTCGCTGAACGGCGACTGGAAGATCAAGTGGGTCGGCGATCCGGCGCGGCGTCCGCTTGATTTCTGGAAGACGGACTTCGACGATGCCGACTGGGCAACGATCGACGTTCCATCCTGCGTCGAGATGCGCGGCTATGGATCGCCGATATACACGAACATCCGCTATCCTCACAAGAACACGTCCAACCCGAAAGACAATGACTTCGCAAAGATCCTGGACCGCGACAGTGGAAAGCCGGGCTACAACCCGGTCTCGTCCTACCGCCGCACTTTCGCCGTGCCGGAGTCGTGGAAGGACCGCAGGGTGATCCTCCGCTTCGAGGGCGTCGGCTCCGCGTTCTACGTGTGGGTCAACGGGAAGCACTGAATTTTTAACGCAGAGACGCGAAGGCGCAGAGGACGCAGAGAATATTCTTGCCGTTCAAGTGTTCAAGTGGTGCGACGGCTCCTATCTCGAAGATCAGGACATGTTCCGCTACTCCGGCATCTTCCGCGACGTGACGCTCTGGTCGATGCCGAAGGACGGAATCTGGGATTTCAATGTCAAGACCCGTCCTGTGAATGGGTATGAAAGTTGGAGTCTCGAGTTGGAGTTGGAGAATGGTGGGTCTGCCGCGCTTTACGATGCAGACCAAAAGAAAGTTGGAGATCTGAAACCGCTCTCCAACTCCAACTTCCAACTCCAACTCAAACCGCGTCTCTGGAGCGCAGAAGACCCCTATCTCTACACGCTCGTCGTGAAGAAGGGCGGCGACATCCGCGCGAAGAGGATCGGCTTCAAGGAGCAAAGAATAGTCGGCAACACGTTCCTCGTGAACGGGATGCCGGTCAAGATGAAGGGCGTGAACCGCCACGAGACGAACCCCGAGAACGGCCGCACCGTGTCGCTTGACGACATGCTGAAGGACATTACGCTCTTCAAGCAGTACAATATCAACACCGTCCGCACCTGCCACTATCCCGACCATCGCCTCTGGTACGACCTCTGCGACCGATACGGCGTCTACGTGATCGCCGAGGCGAACGTCGAGGGGCACGAACCAGGGTACGGCGACAATGGACTTGGCCGCTTCAAGGAGTGGGAGCACACGATCGTCGAGCGCAACGAGCGTCAGGCAATCTTCTACAGAAACAATCCGTCCGTCACGATGTGGTCGCTGGGCAACGAGACCGGTCACGGAGACAGCTTCCGCCATGCGATCGCTGCGGTGAAGAAGATTGACCCGTCGCGCCCAGTCCACTGGGAACGCGGAAACGAAGACGCGGATGTCGATTCGACGATGTATCCGTCCGTCGAATGGCTCGAGAAGCGCGGCAAGCTCGGCAACGAGAAGCGCGGCGGAGCCATGTCTGGCGAGGGCGGTGGTGAGGGATATGCCATCTCCGGCCACACTGCCGGCAAGCCGTTCATCATGTGCGAGTACGCGCACGCGATGGGCAACGCCGTCGGCAACCTGAAGGAGTACTGGGATGTCATCTACGCCTATCCAGCGCTCATCGGCGGCTGCATCTGGGATTGGGTCGACCAGGCGATATGGAAGGACACGGGGCGCATAGACCCGAAGACCGGTCGTCACGAGCGCTATCTCGCCTACGGCGGCGACTTCGACGACTTCCCGAACGACGGGCCGTTCTGCTGCAACGGAGTCGTAGATCCGCTGCGTAACGTGAGCCCCAAGCTTGTCGAAGTGGGACATGTCTACCAGGACATCGTCGTGGAACGGGTAACGGGGAACGTATCCCCCGAGCGAAGCGAGCCGCGCAAGCGGTCGCTAGAGGGGTGGGAAGAGGGAACTGGATTTGTCCTGAAGAACAGGTACTGCTTCACCGACGCCTCGCAGTTCGACGGTCGCTGGACTCTGCTTGCCGACGGCGAGAAGGCGGGAGAGGGCTTGTTTGCGGTTCCGTCTGTCGCTCCGCTCGCCACAGGCGAGTTCAAGGTCCCCGAGCTCGACGCGGCTCTCGCGACAATCGGCAAGGACAAGGAGGTCTTCGTCAACTTCGAGTTCTTGACGAAGGCCGATGCGCCGTGGGCGAAGAAGGGATATCCAGTCGCCCGCGACCAGATTCTCCTGAACGAGAAGCCGGCCGTCGAGGAAAAACCAGACGGCGACGCGCCGACAGGCCACGCCGACGACGGGGACGATGTTACGGTCGAGCGCGGCAGGACATACGCTGTCTTCAGCAAGAAGACTGGTACCCTCAAGCTTCTCGTCATGAGGGGCACTACGATTCTCTCCGACTTCGACGGCATTTCCGCGGGCCCGCGCCTCACCTGCGCCCGCGCATGGACTGACAACGACCGCTGGATGTTCCTGGGCGGTTCGTGGAAAGACGACCGCGACAAGGGCTTCGAGGGGAGCGGGCTCACGCAGCTCCACTACCATCCAGGCCGCATCGTTGTCGACGGCAATGTCGTGAGGACCAAGGTCTCGGTGGACGGCATGAAGGGCGCGGGCTTCGAGCATGAGTGCGAGTGGGTGTTCGCGTCGGACGGGTCCGTCACGCTTACGAACAAGGTGGTTTCTTTCGGCCGTATGCCGGAGTCGTTGCCGCGGCTCGGGCTTTCGCTTAGGCTCGGTCGCGCGTTTGAGAACATGGCGTGGTACGGGCGCGGCCCGTGGGAGAACTACGTCGACCGCAAGACCGCGAGCTTCGTGGGTATTTGGCGTTCTACCGTTACCGACCAGTTCGTCGACTACGTCCGTCCGCAGGACTGCGGGATGAAGTGCGACGTCCGCTGGGCGGAGTTCACCGACAGTTACGGCAGGGGCGTCAGGTTCTCCGCGAGCGAGCCGCTTTTCGTGCAGGCGCTTCATTACGACTGGGAGACGCTTGCGTATTCGCGCCACATCAATGGCCAGCGCCGCATGCGCGCCACGCTCGTCCCAAGCGAAGACGTCCTGCTGAACCTCGACGTCAGGCAGACGGGGCTCGGCGGCGCGAGCTGCGGCCCCGGGCCTATGGCCAAGTACCGCTTCGACCCGAAGGCGACGGTCGAATGGACGCTTAAGATCGAGCGCGTTGGAAAATGACGGCTCTCGCCCTCTCCGCAATCCTCGCGGTGTCGCCTACGGCACCGGAGACTTGGTTTCACGTCATCGGGGGGAATGCGTCCAAGGAGG
>CACZHC010000087.1 GCA_902780865.1 uncultured bacterium | reverse complement strand
CAAGGAGGGCATCATCCACTTCCACGACATGGACTACTACGCGCAGCACATGCACAACTGCGACCTCGTGAACCTCGAGGACATGCTGCAGAACGGCACCGTGATCTCCGAAACGATGATCGAGAAGCCGAAGTCGTTCTCCACGGCCTGCAACATCGCGACGCAGATCATCGCGCAGGTCGCCTCGAACCAGTACGGCGGCCAGTCCATTTCGCTGACGCACCTCGCGCCGTTCGTAGACATCTCCAGGAAGTCGATACAGGAAGAGCTGAAGGAAGAGTGCAAGCTCGCCAACGTCAAGATGTCGAAGGCAGATTTCAACAAGATTGTCGAAAAGCGCGTCCGCAAGGAGATCCAGAAGGGCGTGCAGACGATTCAGTACCAGGTCGTCACGCTCATGACGACCAACGGCCAGGCTCCGTTCGTCACCGTCTACATGTACCTCGGCGAGGCGAGGAACGACCGCGAGCGCGAAGACCTCGCGATGATCATCGAGGAAGTGCTGAACGAGCGCATCAAGGGCGTCAAGAACGAGCAGGGTGTCTACATCACGCCCGCGTTCCCGAAGCTCATCTACGTCCTCGAGGAGCAGAACGTCACCGAGAAGTCGCCCTACTGGTACCTGACCGAGCTCGCGGCCAAGTGCACGGCGAAGCGCATGGTTCCCGACTACATCAGCGAGAAGAAGATGCGCGAGTACAAGCTCTCCAAGGGCGAGACCGTCGGCCACGGCGACACGTACACCTGCATGGGCTGCCGCTCCTTCCTCACGCCCGACCGTTCGGGCGACGGCTATGGCAACGTGGCGCGCGCGAAGAACTACGAACCCGGCAAGCCCAAGTACTACGGCCGCTTCAACCAGGGCGTCGTCACGATCAACCTCGTCGACATCGCGCTTTCCGCGCACGGCGACATGAAGAAGTTCTGGGACATCTTCGAGGAGCGCTGCGAGCTCTGCCACCGCGCCCTGCGCTGCCGCCACGAGCGCCTGAAAGGGACGCCTTCCGACGCGGCGCCGATCCTCTGGCAGTACGGCGCCCTCGCGCGCCTCGACAAGGGCGAGAAGATCGACAAGCTCCTCTACGGCGGCTATTCGACGATCTCGCTCGGGTACGCCGGGCTCTGGGAGTGCGTCTTCGCGATGACCGGCAAGAAGCTCACCGAGCCGGAGGGCGAGAAGTTCGGCCTCGAGGTGATGGAGAAGCTCAACGAGTACACCGCGAAGTGGAAGAAGGCCGAGGACATCGACTACTCCCTCTACGGCACCCCGCTCGAGTCGACGACCTACAAGTTCGCGAAGTGCCTGCAGAAGCGCTTCGGCGTCGTGAAGGGCGTTACCGACAAGAACTACATCACGAACTCCTACCACGTGCACGTGACGGAGAAGATCGACGCGTTCGACAAGCTCGCGCTCGAGGCGAAGTTCCAGAAGCTCTCGCCCGGAGGCGCGATCTCCTACGTCGAGGTGCCGAACATGCAGAACAACCTGAAGGCGGTCCTCTCGATCATGAAGTTCATCTACGAGAACATCATGTACGCCGAGCTCAACACCAAGAGCGACTACTGCCAGGTGTGCGGCTTCGACGGCGAGATAGAGATCGTCAAGGACGAGAGCGGCAAGCTCATCTGGAAGTGCCCGAAGTGCGGCAACACCGACGAGTCGAAGCTCAACGTCGCCCGCCGCACATGCGGCTACATCGGCTCCCAGTTCTGGAACCAGGGCCGCACGCAGGAAATCAAGGAACGCGTCCTGCACGTCTCGTGAACTACGCGTCCATAAGGACCTGCGACATCGCAAACGGAGAGGGAGTGAGAGTCTCCCTCTTCGTTTCCGGCTGCACGCACTGCTGCAAGGGCTGCTTCAACGAGGAGGCGTGGGACTTTTCCTACGGGCAGCCTTTCACAGAGAAGACCGAAAGCGAGCTTCTCGCCGCGCTGGAACCCGAATTCATCGACGGCCTTACGCTTCTCGGCGGCGAGCCGATGGAGCCGGAGAACCAGCGTGCGCTCGTGCCTTTCCTCAGGCGCGTGCGCGACAGGTTCGGGCTTTCGAAGACGATCTGGGTCTACACCGGATGCGTTCTCGAGACCGAGCTAAAATCGCCGTCGCACTGGCGCACGGAGGTGACGGACGAGTTCCTTTCGCTTATCGACGTGCTTGTCGACGGGCCTTTCATCGAGGCCCAGAAGGACATCTCGCTCCAGTTCCGCGGCAGCGCCAACCAGCGCATCCTCCGCCTGCGCTGATTTTTTGGTATAATATCCCCCGACTTTTCGACACGGGGCGTTGCACAGCCTGGTAGTGCGTCTGCTTTGGGAGCAGAATGTCGGAGGTTCAAATCCTCTCGCCCCGACCACTTTTGCGCAGGATATTAAACGAAAGGGGCTAACGTCATGAAGAAACTTGTGATGGCGATTACGATGTGCGCCGTGGCTGTCAAAGTGAAAAAGGCATGTCCGTAGAGAAAATGCGGAATGCAGATGTTGTCGGAGGTGATTGACCGATGAAGCGCAGTAAACTGTCGTTGCTCGCGGCGTTGGTAGCGGGATTTGCGGCGACCTTTTGCGGAAGCGCTATTGCCGACTCTCCGCTGGCGTCAGGGTCCGCGTCGACCAATTCTGTCGCGCCGGCTGCGACTTATACGATAGTTGTGACGAACGTCGCCACTGCGGCGTCGAACGCCGTCGTTCGCGCGCAGGTCGTGCGGGACGGCGAGTACACGAGCAAGGAAGACGTCGCCGCATACGTTCGCCAGTTCAAAGGGGCGCTTCCGCGCAACTTCATCACGAAGGGCGCCGCGCGCGCGCTTGGCTGGCAGGGTGGCCCGCTTGAGCCGTACGCGCCTGGCAAGTCGATCGGCGGCGACCGCTTCGGCAACTACGAGCGCAAGCTGCCGTGGCTCAACGGCGGCTACTACAAGGAATGCGACATTGACACTAAGGGTCGGCCGAGGGGCGCAAAGCGCCTGATCTTCACTCAGAAGGGGCAGAAGATCTACTACACTGACGATCACTACAGAACTTTCAAGGAGGTCAAATGAAGAAGGGCAATTCGCGTAGGCGGCGTTTCGTCATCGATCTCGCCGGGGTGCGCAGCGCCGCTCGGCTTCATGCCGCGCTTGCGGAGAAGCTTCCGCTGCCGGAGCACTACGGGCGCAACCTCGACGCCTTCCACGACGTGCTGACCGAGTTCGGCGCTCGCTGGAGCATCGTGTTCCGCAACGCTGGAGACGTGGCGAAGGGCCTGCGCGCCGTCTGCACCGACGCGATGGAAGAGACTCCAGGCCTTAACATCGTGTTCGGTGATGGCGATGAGAATTGCGGCAAGGGAGCGAAGGAAGCTTCTAACGCAAAGATGCAAAGACGCAGGGCTTGAATCATGGTTGTCTGCAAGACGTGTCCGCGTCATTGCCGTCTCGCAGATGGCGCGATTGGATTTTGCCGCGCACGGCGGGCGGAAGGAGGCCGGGTCGTCGCGGCAAACTATGGCCAGATTTCGTCGCTTGCGCTTGACCCGATTGAGAAGAAGCCGATTGCGTTTTTCCATCCTGGGAGCAACGTCCTTTCCATTGGTTCGTTCGGCTGCAACCTTTGCTGCCCGTTCTGCCAGAACGACGGAATCTCGCAGCATGGCGCGGACGAAGTGCCGTGCAGGACGGCGACACCTATCGAGCTTGCAGATCTCGCGGCGCGGCTTAAGGGCGATCATGGCAACATAGGACTTGCCTACACTTACAACGAGCCGCTTGTCGGATGGGAGTTCGTGCGCGACTGCGCGAAGGAGATACGCGCGCGCGGCATGTTCAATGTCCTTGTCTCGAACGGCTGTGCGAACGAAGAGGTGGTGTCGGAGCTTGCGCCTCTCATCGACGCGGCGAATATCGACCTCAAGGGGCCGTCGCAGGATTACTACGACTGGGTCGGCGGCGATTTCAAGGCAGTTTGCCGTACGATTTCTCTGCTGCACGAGGCTGGCTGCCATGTCGAGGTGACGACGCTCGTCGTGCCCGGGCGAAACGACTCTGATGCCGACATTGACGCCATCGCCGCCTTTGTGGCGTCCATCTCGCCAGACATCCCGCTGCATGTCACGCGCTTCTTCCCGCGCTTTCAGATGTCTGACGCCTCGCCTACTCCCGTTGCGACAATTCGCCGTCTCGCCGACATCGCCCGCCGCCGTCTCTCCCGCGTCCTCGTCGGCAATTGCTGAGATTGGGCAGGGCGGCCAGGAATATGGTAAAATATTTTCAAAAGACTCGGTGGAGACATGAGAATACTTTTTCTTAGCGATATACATGGCGTGCCGGCGGCGCTTGATGCGGCGCTGGCGGCTGGTGCCGCGCTTGGCTACGACAAGATCGCGCTTTTGGGCGATTTGCTGTACCACGGGCCGAGGAACGGCGTGCCTAACTTCTACGACCCCGTGAAGGTCGCGGAGATGCTCAATGCGCACAAGGACGAGATCGTCGCGGTGCGCGGCAATTGCGACGCGGAAGTCGACCAGATGATGGTCAAGTTCCCGATCACCGCCGACTACCAGGTTCTTGACGCGGGGAACAAGAAGTTCTTCCTCACGCACGGCCACTTGTGGAATGAATGGAAGCTTCCTCCGATAGGGATCGCCGACGTTCTCGTTCATGGACATACACATGTTCCCGAACTCAAGACGCTCGAGTGCGGGATGACGATTTTCAATCCCGGGTCGGTGTCGCTCCCGAAGGGCGGCTCGTCGCGCTCGTTCGGCTACTATGATGGGGAGAACCTCAAGCACTATGTCATTTGATGCAGTGATACTTGCAAACGGCGACTTTCCGAAGAAGGGTGGCGCCGCATGGGAAATCCTCGCGGGCGCAAAGCGCGTAGTCGCGTGCGACGGCGCGTCGGACGCATACTGCCGGCGTTTCGGCAAGTCTCCTTTTGCGGTCGTCGGCGACATGGATTCCATCGGCCACCATCCCGAGGGCTCTGAAATAGTGACTGTTCCCGACCAGTCGACGAACGATCTCTCGAAGGCCGTCGCCTGGTGCCGCGCGAAGGGCCTCAAGAAGCTCGTTGTCGTCGGCGCGATGGGGAAGCGCGAAGACCATCTTCTCGGCAACGTCTTCCGCGCACTCGATCTCGGCGTCGAGATCGTGACGGAATTCGGTCGCTTCGTCCCTGTTGTCGGCAAGGCGTCGTTCCGCGTCTCTAAGGGAACGCCGGTAAGCGTGTTCGCCGTCGATTCCGCGACACGCATGACATCGAAGGGCCTTGAATGGCCGCTTGACGGCGTGAAGTTCAAGAACCTCTACTGCGCTACGCTGAACCGTGCGAGCGCCGCGCGCGTCTCGCTTGCCGCGACGAAACCTGTCCTCGTCTACATTGGCTCATGAAAATCATACTTGCAAGCGGTAGCCCGCGGAGGGCGAAGATACTGAAAGACCTCGGCGTCGATTTCGAGGTCGTAAAGACGGATGCTCCCGAAGTCTCCTATCCCGCAGACCCCGAGCGGACGGTCAGAGAGAACGCGCTTGCGAAAGGCGCGGCGCTTTTGCCGCGCAAGGGCGTCTTGAGCGCGGACACGATCGTGTGGTTCGCGAATCGCATCTATGGGAAGCCGCGCGATCTCGAAGAGGCGAAGGAGTTTCTGCGCGAGCTCGCAGGCAACGTCCACACAGTCTTCACGGGCGTCGCTTTCGACGGCGAAGTGAAAGTCGTCCGCAGCGACGTCAAGTTCCGCGAACTTTCCGAGGCGACGATAGACGAGTACGTCGCGCGCGTGAGGCCGACCGACCGCGCGGGCGCATACGATATCGACGAGTCGGGCGACCTGATCGTCGAGTCGTATTCGGGCAGCTACGAGAACATAATGGGGCTCCCCGTCGAGCCGCTCAAGGAATGGGGGATCGCATGAAGGCGGTGGTAGTTCTTTCCGGCGGGCAGGATTCCGCGACCGCGCTCGCGATGGCCGTGAAGAAGCACGGCGCTGAAAACGTCGCTGCGATTACCTACGCCTACGGCCAGCGCCATGCGCTCGAGACGAAGTACGCGCGTCGTCTTGCCAAGGGAATATTCAAGATCGCTTTGTGGAAGCGCGTGCCGCTTTCGTTCTATTCCTCGATCACCGACAACGCGCTTCTCTCGAAGGGTATCGCGATCGAGAAGAAAAAGGGTGCGAAGTGCCCCAACACCGTCGTGGAAGGGCGGAACGCCGTTTTCCTCACGCTTGCGTCCGTCTGGGCGAAGTCGCTTGGCGCTAAAGAGGTGTGGACTGGCGTTTCGGAGGCGGACTTCTCGGGCTATCCCGACTGCCGCGCGGCGTTCATCCGCGCACACGAGAAGGCGACGCGCCTTGCGCTCGACTGGCCGGTCAAGTTCGTGACGCCGTTCATCCACAAGACGAAGGCGGAGGAGTGGGCCCTTGCGGCGAAGCTCGGGATATTAGACGTTATTGAAAACAACACCCTCACCTGCTACAACGGCATCCCGGGGCGCGGCTGCGGCAAATGCCCCGCCTGCCGCCTCCGCGCGCGCGGCTACGCAGAGTTCCGCGTCCTTTACAGGCGAGGTGCTTGCTGATACAGACCCGGTTGCGACATGGGAAATGGAGATATTGCTAACTCCTATTTCGGAGAGAATGAAAGCGGCACGACATAAATGAGAACGACATGCGGAACAATTCTCGTGGCCGTTGCGTGTTTCGTCGCGATGGCGAAAGCTGGAGACGTTGCCTTGCCATTGCATGTCAATCCGTTTGTCGGGACGATAACGGACTCGCCTGAAAGCAATAGCATTCACGGCGGCGGCAAGACATTCCCAGGGGCTGCGACGCCATTCGGTCTCGTGCAGCTTTCGCCTGACACGGTTACGGGTGGCGACAACGGCCCGGGCTATTCGCGCCGTCACAAGACGATCGAGGGCTTCAGTTTCATGCATATGAGCGGAATTGGCTGGTACGGCGAATTCGGCAACTTCCAGCTGATGCCGACGACGGGCGAGCGGAACTTCGACCGCGAGAAGGCATGCTCGTCGTTCCGGCGCGAGGGAGAGCGTGCTTCGGCCGGCTACTACTCCGTCGAACTTGACAGGTACGGCATCCGGACGGAATTGACGGCTGCACCGCGTTCTGGAATTCTGCGCATCTCCTATCCGGAAAATGCACTGCGTCGGATACAGGTCGACTTGGGGCGGCGTATTGGCCAGAAGGAGCGCTGGCTTCATCATTCGAGGCAGACTGTTCGGCGCGTTCTGCCGACTGCCGTCGAGGGTGAGATTTACTGTCCGTCGGCAGACGGTGGCTGGGGTCGGGGATCGGGAGAGGTCAGCTATACCCTGTTTTACAGCTGCGAGTTTTCCGAGAAGCCTGTCGCATTCGGCGCATGGGAAAGGGCGTCGCCTATTGACGCCGCGAACTGCATGTGCGGGACCAACCTCGGATTCTACGCCGAGTTTGCGCCATCTGCCGTTCCGCTTCTTGTAAAGGCTGGCTTCTCGTACGTTTCCATCGAGGGTGCACGCGAGAACCTGGCAAAGGATATCCCGGCCTTTGACTTTGACGCGACGCATGCAGCGGCGGTTGCGCTGTGGGAGGCAGTGGCGTCCAGCGTCGCCGTGAGCGGAGGGAGCGAGACCGAGCGCCGCATATTCGACACGGCGCTCTACCATGCGATGATCGACCCGCGCGCGATCTCTGACCACGACGGCAGATACCGAGACGCGACGGGCGGCGTTCATAGCGCCGGGCGATTCGTGAATAGAACCGTGTTCAGCGGATGGGATGTGTTCCGCAGCGAGTTTCCGCTTTTGACGCTGGTGCGCCCCGATGTCGTGGGGGACACCGTGAACTCGATGATGGCGGTGATGGAGTCGGGAGCCCGCGATACGCTTCCGGTTT
Organism: uncultured bacterium; assembly: GCA_902780865.1. Classification (GTDB taxonomy): domain Bacteria; phylum Verrucomicrobiota; class Kiritimatiellia; order RFP12; family UBA1067; genus UBA1067. Next base: position 10,269 of record CACZHC010000087.1, on the reverse strand, counting down.
GGGACATATTCGGGTGCAAGTCTTCCTGCATGGTGGGCAATCCGGCATTCCCCGTCATAGTCGACGCCTGGGAGAAGGGCATTCGCACCTTTGACGGGGAGAAAGCCCTTGAACTTATGCTGAGGACAAGCGAAAAGCGGGCCAACGACAGGAGGCTTGGGTATTCGCCCGGTTCGCTTTCATGTACGCTTGAATACGCCTACGACGACTGGTGTGTCGGCAAGATGGCCGAGATGCTTGGAAAGGACGAAATAGCCCGCAGATTCCACGCGTACGCGCAGTCGTATACAAACAGCTGGTGCAGTGAAGTCGGCTGGATGCGTTCGCGCAATGCGGACGGCTCATGGGTCGAATGGAAGGGTCGCACAACTCACGGCCAGGGATGCGTCGAGTCGAATCCGTACCAGCAGGGCTGGTTTGTCCCGCATGATGTCGACGGCCTTGCGAGACTTATGGGCGGACGGGAACGTTTTGTCGCCGAGCTTGAGTCGTTCTTCGAGCGTACGCCGGGAGATTTCATGTGGAACGACTTCTACAATCATGCGAATGAACCAGTGCATCACGTTCCGTACCTGTTCTCGGCGGCGGGGCGGCCTGATCTCGCGGCAAAGTGGACGCGCAGAATCTGCCGCGGGGCATACCATGACGACGAGCATGGACTCTGCGGCAACGACGATGTAGGGCAGATGAGCGCATGGTATGTGCTTTCGGCGATAGGACTGCACCCAGTCTGCCCGGGAGACGGACGGTGGTATCTGACGCCGCCGATCTTCGAGGAGGTGGCTCTCCGGCTCGATCCGCGATTTTGCACAGGACGTACGTTCAGGATTCTCGCCGCAGGCATTTCGCATGAGGCCGAGCCAAAGTGTCTCGCAAAGCTCAACGGACGTTTGTTGGACCGGTCGTATATAACGACGGAGGAGGTGCGCTCGGGAGGTGTGCTGGAGTGGATCCCCGTATCCGACGACTTGGCGAAAGCGGGAAAGCAGTGATCCAGTGATCGAAGGGTCAAGGCTTATTGATACTGTAGTCCAAGGTCTCGCGCTGATTTCTGCTCGCGTTCTCCAAAAAATTCCATAAAACTTTTTCGGAAAAACTGCGGAAGGTGCACCTTTACCTTGCGGCGGGAAAGAACCGCCAGAAGGGAAGGTGCGATATGAACGACGACAAATATACTGAAAACCGCAGGCTTTTTGAAATGTTTCAAGGCCTCAGGATGCCTCGAGACACGCGGGAATACAAACTTGCCAGGATTGAACTCCAGCGTCTTTCCGCGCCGCTCACGGCGATTGTCGTGCCTACGCTGTTCGTTGTAGTCCTTTGTGTCGTGACGGCAGTCTCGTCGAGGGCGAGAACATCTTTCCCAATCGACATTCCGCCGATTGAGGACGATCCTGTTGATCTGACGCCGCCTGACGAGCCAGATACGCCGGAAGACATCGTTCCGCCGGAAGAAATTGAAATCACGGTCGATGCGCCTGCTGCCGAACCTATTTCTAACCTCCCGCCCGCGCCCATCCAGACGCGTTCGACGGATATTTCCGTAAAGCCCGCGCCGATGGATGCCGTGATGAACATAAAATCACCTGTGACTTTTAAATGCATAAACGGAAGCCGCACCCCAGGAACGATCGGCATAGCGACGAGTGGGCGCGACAGCGGCGGAGGCGATCCGCACACCGAGGCGGCGGTGATGAAGGTCCTCTGGTGGCTCAAGGCCCATCAGAACACCGACGGCAGCTGGGGTTCTGGCGGCAATACCGTGGCGAACACCGCCTTCGCCGTCCTCACCTATCTCGCCCACGGCGAATACCCAGGATCCCCCTCGCCCTACAAGCGCGACTTCGGTCCGACGGTGCAGATGGCGCTCGACTACTTGATCAGCCACATCCAGACTGGCGCCGACAACGTTCCGCACTTCAGCCCCACCGACGGCAACGAGTATAGCTTCCTCATCGGCACCTATGCGCTCTGCGAGGCGTATGGCATGACGAAGAACCCGAACTGCAAGGAGGCGGCGCAGCAGTGCCTCTACCGCATCATCGAGAACCAGTCGTCGACGGGCGGCTGGGACTACAAGCTCAACAAGAATTCGACGCGCGACGACCTCTCCTTCGCGGGATGGGCGATTCAGGCGCTCAAGGCGGGGAAGATGGCCGGTCTTCACCACGAGGGAATGCAGACTGCGATCAACAAGGCGGTCAACTGCCTCAAGAAGCGCAGCTATTCGAAGTCCGGCGGCTTCACCTACACGCCGAGCTCGAACAACAACGGCGGCAACACCGGTCTCGCCGGCGTCGGTACGCTCGCGATGCAGTTCCTCGGCCGCGGTTCCGAGTCCGAGGTCGTGAACGCGCTTGACGTGATGCGCGACTGGATGCCCGCGTTCGAGGCGGACAAGGTCTCCGGCAAGAAGCCAGGCGGCAGCCCCCAGTACTACTGCTACTACGCGACGCAGTGCAAGTACCAGGCGGGCATGAAGGCAGGCGCGACGAAGAACGACGTCGATTCGTGGGTGAAGTGGAATCTCGCGATGAGAAAGCTCTACCCTGCGTCGATCATCGATCTCCCCGAGAAGGTCGCGGACGTCAACGGAAAGGGGCACGCCCAGGGATACTACCAGAACACCGACGCGCACTCGTCGCGCCCCTACATGGACACGTGCCTTGCGGCGCTTCAGCTCATGGTCTACTACCGCTACCTCCCGACGACTTCGACGAAGGCGGGTGAAAACGACGCGGGCGAAAACGCCGACGGCATCAATGGACTCGACAGCTCCAAGGATGTCCCCGTCGTCGTCTCCTTGTGAAAATGGTATAATTAGGGCGATGGGCGATGAGTTCGCATGGAACGACCGGTATGCCGGCGACGCGGCGTGGACCGAATGGTTTAAAATCTGTTCGGTCTCCGGGTGTCGTCCCGAGTTCGCGTCGCGTCTGCGAGAGCAGATTTCCGCCGCAATGTACGCCCGCCTCTCCCGCGCGGGCATCTCGCGCGAAGAAGCAGGCGACGACCCAATTGCGTTCTTCGACGCCTACTTCAAGCTCAAGGGCTCGCGCGAGAAGGGCAAGCCACTCAAGCTCTACTTCGCGCACCGCATCAAGGACGAAGGGCTCGAGATGGTCGATTTTGTCTGCGGCACGCTTTTCGGCTCAGGTTCCGGCCGCGTCCGCGACATCGTGCTCGACTGGATCGCCGTCATCAAGGGCTGGAAGCCGCGCACTGTCGCCGACGAAGACGGCCGCCGCCGTCTCGTGTGGGAGAATGCAGGCGACGAGAATCTCGCCGCGGTCGAGCAGTCGGAAGCGCCGCAGTCGCTCGACTTCCTCGACGAAGAGCCGCTTCGCGCTGAGTCCGAACGTGTCATTGCCGCAGTCGCGCAGCGCGCGCGTCTCGCGCAAGACGCCGCCTCGCTTCTCGTCTATGCCACATCGCACGACATCTCGCTCACCGAGCCATGCATACTCGCCGCGCTTGGCGCGGGAAAGTCGCAGGCCTACGCCTTGCGGGAGAAGGTCGTTGCGGCGCTTGAGCGTGAGCTTCGCAATGTCGAACTTGCGGACACGCCTCTTTTTGCACGTGTCCTCGTCGCTGCAGCCGCGGCGCATTTGCCGCGCGGCCTTCAAGAAGAACTGGGGGTGGAAGAATGAACGCCGCGTTCCTGAATGAGTGGCAGCTCTATCGGCGCGGTGCACAGCTTCCGCCGATCGTCGGCCTCGAGCCGAAGACCGACTCCGAGTTCGACGCCGATGTCGCAGTTGGCGAGATAAGGATATTTGCCGACACGAACCGCCCGCTCGTCGCGCTCGTCGTCGAAGACCGCCGTCTTTCCGGCTGGCGCATCGTTCCCGTCTCGCCGTTTTGCGCGCCCGCTTCCGGCCGCGAGCTGATGGTTGGCGAGCGAGTCTTCCAGCTCTGGAATGCGACAGTCGTCTCGCGCCGCTTTGCGTCACGCAGCTGGAGAGTCGACGAGATTTCCGATTCCGACCTCGCGGAGATCCGCGGCGCAATTGCCGCGGCGAACCCTGGGCGCGTCACTGCGGGCGACGGCGTGCAGGCGAAGTACGAGCGCGAGTTCCTCGTCGGAGAGGGAACGCTCGTTCCGTTTGCCGAGCCGCGCGCGGCGGATTTGCCGCGTCTCGCGTGGATGCCGGTTGCGTTCAAGATCGCCGCATCGTTCGCCGTGTGTCTCGCGGCGTGGTATGTCCTTATGATGGATTCCGGACGCCAGATCGTCCGCAACTGGCGTGAGAGCTTCCATGCCGTCGACATCGCGCAGGAAGACGCGACCATCGATCTTGTCGACGCGCGCGAGGTGCGCGAGGCGCCGACGGAAATCGCGGAAGTAAATATCGACTTTACGCCGCCCTCGGTAACATGGTGCGGTCCTGCGCCAGAAGTCTTCCGTCCCGCGAAGTTCGCGGACGTGAAGGGGCCGAAGGTGCCGGAGGGTATCAAGAAGTTCACGCTCGATCGCGACAGGTTCATTTCACCGGTTTCCGCGCCGATGGAAGTCGTGTTCCTTTCAGGTGGCGAACGGAAGTCTCACGCCCCTGCGCAGAGCGGTGAGCTCCGGTATGCGGCTGCAATCGCGCCGCTCGCGGAGCCTCCGAAGGTGACGTGCAAGCTTGTGAACGACACGCGGAGCGGGCTCTGCGTCGACAAGATACTGCGCATTGAAGGAGAAGTCGCGGAAGGAGCGAAGATCACCGTGATGTTCGACGGGGATGTCGTCGAGGGATATGGCAAACTGTCCAGCACTGCCTCTGACTACAAGGTCTGGATCGATTACGAGCTTATGGCGTTCTCCGGCAAGACGATTTCCCCCGAGTCTGTTTTCGTTACGCTCATCTGGCCTTCGAAGGATGGCGACGAGCGCACGCCCGTTCCTATCGGCCAGTGAAAATTATTGTTGTTAGGCATTGACGCGGCGGCGGCAAAATTTGCGGTGTCGAAGCGGCGAGGGCGCGTGCTTTCCCGATGAGACGGAACACAAGAAGGAAAGAATCAAGATGGAAATCTATGTTGGTAACCTCGCGTACGCGACGACCGACGATGGGCTCAAGGCGGCGTTCGCGCAGTTTGGCGAAGTTACCGCTGTTCGTGTCGTGACCGATCGCATGACCGGTCGCAGCAAGGGATTCGGCTTCGTCACGATGCCCGACGCCACCCAGGCGCAGGCCGCGATCGACGCCCTCAACGGACACGAACTCGACGGACGCACGGTCCGCGTCAACGAGTCGCAGCCCAAGCCTCGCGAAGAGCGTCGTGGCGGCTTCGGCGGCGGACGCGGCGGCTTCGGCGGCGGACGCGGCGGCTACGGTGATCGTGGCGGCTATGGCGATCGTGGCCCTCGTCGCGAGACACGCTGGTAATCGATGGTTCGTCGATTCCATTCAAACGGGAAGCGCGGCCCATTCGCCGCGCTTTTTGTTTTGAAAAGTTGAGAGGTTTAAAGGTTGAAGCAGTGAGGATGTGCAGTGGCGGTTTCGCTTGAGATAGAGAAGACGGTCGGCGATCCAGTTATGGGGATCGACGAGGCGGGGCGCGGCCCTCTCGCGGGCGGCGTATATGCCGCGGCCGTGTCTGTTCCGCTCGCGCTCGCGGAGCAGCTCCTAGTCGGCGCGTGGAGCGAGATAAACGACTCGAAGAAGCTGACGGAGAAAAAGCGCGAGCGCCTTGCGGCGGTCATCAAGTCTACGGACGGATGCAGGTGGGCAGTCGCGAGCGCAAGCCCGAAGGAGATCGACGAGCTGAACATCCTGAACGCGACGCATCTCGCGATGCGAAGGGCGGCGGACGAAGTCGGCGCGGAGCATGTTCTCGTCGACGGACTTCCCGTGAAGACTCTGCCGCATGCAGTGAACGTCGTGAAGGGCGATGCCAAGTCTCTCCTCATCGCGGCGGCGTCGATTCTCGCGAAGACCGCGCGAGACGCCGACTGTCTTCGCCTCGAGGCGCTTTACCCAGGCTACGGCTTTGCAAAGCACAAGGGTTATCCGACGAAGGATCATCTGGAGGCGCTTTCGCAGCTCGGCCCGTGTCCCGAACACCGCAGGAGTTTCGGCCCCGTTGCCAATGTGATTTGATATAATATCATTCAACACGAAAGGAACATCAATGAAGAATACGATTCCGATGTTGTGCGCCGCGCTCTTTGCGCTGGCTGCGTTCGCCAAGACCTCGACTCCCGAAGGATGGCTCGACGACTACGACGCCGCGCTCAAGAAGGCAGCCGCCGAGAACAAGCACGTCGTCATCGACTTCTCGGGGAGCGACTGGTGCGGATGGTGCAAGCGCCTCGACAAGGAGGTGTTCGCGACCGACGAGTTCCGCAAGGGCGCCGCGGAGAAATACGTTCTCCTGATGGTTGACTCTCCGAGCGACAAGTCGCTTCTCACTCCCGAGGCAGCGAAGAACAACCCGAAGCTCGTGAAGAAGTTTGGCATCGAGGGCTACCCGACTGTCGTCGTGCTCGATTCGAAGGGCGAGGAAGTGCTGAGGACCGGCTACCAGGCGGGCGGCCCCGAGAAGTACCTCAAGATGCTCGACGAGGAGATTCGCTTCGCCCCGGAGATAAAAAAGTACATCAAGCCGATCGAAGACGTCTTGAACCGCCACGACGAGCAGATGAGGAAAGACTCCGACGCGGCGATGGAGAAGGTCAAGGCGAAGTTCCCGAGGCCCGACAAGAAGATGTCGAAGTCCGAACGGCAGAAGTACCAGCAGGATGCCATGGCCTATGCCCAGAAGATCATGTTCGAGGAAGTGTACCCCAAGTACGTGCCGCTTATCGAGAAGTGCTTTGCCGAGGCGAAGGCGATGAAGGTCCCCGAGACCTTGGAGGAGCGCAAGAAGGGACTCATCGAAGGAGAGGAAAAGCGATTCGACATGTTGCGCAAGGCGCTCAAGGAGCACGCGGAGAAGAAAAGCGAGAAGTAGTGCCATGTGCAAGGTGATGGGCATCGTCAACGTCACGCCGGACTCGTTTTCCGACGGCGGCAAGTTCAACACCCCGGAGGAGGCGATCCGGCGCGCGAAGAACCTCATTGAGGAAGGCGCGGCGATCATCGACATCGGCGGGGAGTCGACGCGCCCTGGCGCTACTCCAATATCGTGGGAAGAGGAGTGGGCGAGAATTGAACCTGTCCTCAAGGGGCTCAACTCTCAACTCTCGACTTTCGACTTTCAACTTTCAGTAGACACCTATCATCCCGAGACGGCTGAACGCGCCGTCCGGCTTGGCGCGACGATCGTCAACTGCGTTTACCCAGAGCCAGTTGAGGCGATGCTTGAAGTCCTCGCGTCAAATTCCAGCGTCGAGCTCGTCATTCCCTCGAAGCTGATCGACTCCAAACTCTCAACTCTAAACCCCAAGCTCTCAACTTTCAGCTCTCGTCTCTATCTCGACCCGATGATCGGCTTCGGGACGACTCGCGAGGAGGACCTTGAGATTTTGCAGACGATTCCCGAGCTTGCGAAGAAGGGGCGCGTTCTCATCGGCGCAAGCCGCAAGCGCATCGTAAAGCGTCTCACGGGCGAGAAGGTTCCCGGCAAGGATCTCGCGGGCAATCTCACGATTGCGCTGTGGGCCGCGATGAATGGTGCGGATGTCGTCAGGGTTCATGACGTGCGCGAGACCGTGCAGGCGCTCAAGGTGCTTGCCGCGCTCAAGGGGGAGGCGTTGCCGGAATGACGCTTGCCGCGCTTGCCTTGTTCGCCGCGCTCGGCTTTGCCGACTCGAAGACGCTCGCCGTCCAGATTCAGCTCGACCGCGCTGGCTTTTCGTGCAGCACGATCGACGGGCAGTGGGGCGCGAAGTCCGAACGGGCGCTTAGGCTCTACGAGTACACCCGCGCGAACGCCCGCAAGCCAGCGCTCGCGGCCACGCCGGAGCAGGCGTACGACCGCTACTTTGCAAATGAGCCAGAGCCGTTTCGCGTTGTCGAGGTGACGCGCGCCGACATAGCCGCGCTCGTAAAGATTCCCGACGATCCCGCCGAGCGCGCGAAACTGCCGCGGATGGGCTATGAGTCGATAAAGGAAATGTTCGCGGAGCGCGGGCACCTTTCGCAGATTGCGCTTTCGAAAATGAACCCAGGCGTCGACTGGGAGAACGTGAAGCCGGGGCTTAAGCTCGTCATTCCTAATTTCCCTTCGATAGAAGAAGAGCTTGCTGCTGGCGAGAGGGGGAAGCCGAATCGTCCGAAGCGCCCAGAGGCCGCGCTCGTGAAGATATCGGTTTCGCTGAGCGAGATTCGCGTGTACGACGCCGAATCTAAGCTCCTCGCATTCTTTCCGTGTTCAATCGCGGCTGACAAGGCGAAGGTTCCGCCGCATGGCGAACTGAAGATCACGACATGCATTCCTTGGCCGGACTTCACCTACACGCCTGACTTTACGCCGCAAGGGAAGAAGGTGCAGCGGCACATCTGGCCGGAGGGCGAGAACTGCCCCGTCGGCGTCGCGTGGCTCGGGCTCAACCTTCCCGGCTACGGAATCCACGGAACGCCGCGCCCAGAGTCGATCGGCTTCACTGGCTCGCACGGATGCTTCCGTCTCACCAACTGGAATGCGGCGCGGCTGTATGCCATGTGCCGCAGCGGAACGAAGGTCGTGATAGAGCAATGAACTTTCTCGCGATAGACTTCGAGACGACGGGCTACGATTTCGGCTGCGACAACGAGCCGTGGCAGCTCGGGTTCGCGCGTGTCGAGAATGGCGCGATAGTCGAGACGGGCGAATGGTTCTTCGATGTCGAAGGCGCTCCCGAGCGCGCGCACGAGGCGGATGCGCTCGGCACCTTGCAGAGTTCCTTCGAGACATGGTCGCCGAAGCTCGTGGGCATTCGCCTCGTCGCGCACAACATCGCGTGCGAGCGGACGATCTTGACGCGCGTCGCGCCGCTTACGAATTGGGGGCCGTGGGTAGACACGATGAAGCTCGCGAAGGCGAGGTATCCGAAGCTTCCGTCGTACAAGCTCGGCGACCTCTGCGAAATGTTCGGGCAGGTGCCGCAGATCGATGGCCGCACGTGGCACGACGGGCTCTACGACGCAGTCGCCTGCGCGAACCTCGCGCTCTTCCTCGGGGCGTGAGCGACCCTGAATTTTTTCCGCGCAGTCTTGCGGCAAAGGCATGCCAGATGGTATAATTACCACTACACAACGGAGCAACGCATGAAGAAGATACTTGGACTCGTAGTCAGCTTAACAATCATCAGCGGCGCATGTGCCGCGGTGCTTGCGTACGTCAATTCCATCACGAAAGAGCCGATCGCGGCGACGGCCGAGAAGGCGAAAGAGGCAGCGAAGCTCGCCGTCCTCTGCGGCGAGGAGGGATACACCGCGGAGGGGCGCTCCAGCGAAGGGTACGGCGGCGACATAGTCCTCATGGTCGGCTTCAAGAAGGACAAGAAGACCGTCATTTCATACAAGGTGCTTCAGGCGACTGAGACCCCCGGTCTCGGCATGAAGCTCAAGACGCCCGAATTCGCAGGCCAGTTCGCTGGGAAGGACGGCTCTTCTCTCAAGGTGAAGAAGGACGGCGGAGAGATCGAGGCGATCACTTCCGCCACCATCACCTCCCGCGCCGTCTGCAAGGCGATTGCCGACGCGCAGAAAAAGCTTCAGTAGTCCACAATGCGGCCTTGCCGCAAAATCTCGAAAGGACAGAGAAATGCCCTCTAAGAAGACCTTCATCAACGACGACTTCCTTCTCACTACCAAGGCGGCTAAGGAGCTCTACCACCGGTACGCGGAGAAGATGCCCATCATCGACTACCACTGCCATCTCCCGCCGGTGGAGATCGCGGAGGACAAGCGTTGGACCGACATTGCGCAGGTCTGGCTCGGCGGTGACCACTACAAGTGGCGCCAGATGCGCTCCAACGGAGTCGAGGAGCGCTTCTGCACGGGCGACGCGTCGTGGCACGACAAGTTCGTGAAGTTCGCCGAGACGATGGAGCGCCTCGTCCGCAACCCGCTCTTCGACTGGTCGCACCTCGAGCTCGCGCGCTACTTCGGCGTCACGGAGATACTGAATGCGAAGAGCGCGGAGCGCATCTGGAAGAAGTGCAACGCGAAGCTCGCCGGGAAGGGCTTTTCCGCGCGCGGACTCATGAAGAAGTCCAACGTCAAGGTCGTGTGCACGACCGACGATCCCGTCGACTCGCTGGAGCACCACCTCGCGATCGCGAAAAAGCCGTTCTGGACGCAGATCCGCCCCGCGTGGCGCAGCGACAAGGCGTCCAAGATCGAGAACGTCAAG
>CACZHC010000086.1 GCA_902780865.1 uncultured bacterium | reverse complement strand
TATTGATACAGCTCTATTGATACAGTAACTCATGCTAGCTTTTACTCCTGCCTCTACGCGGCGCATCAGCGCGACCGCGCGGACCCTCTCCTCGTCGTCGAGGAAGAACGCACGGTGCGCAAGCCGGCTGAAAAGGTGATAGCACCTGTTCTGCTCGACAACCCTGTTCTTTCTCATGTGGGCATTATACAAAAAACTCGGCTACTGTATCAATTCTACTGTATCAATGAGCTCTGACCCTTCATTCCCCCGCTACTGTGGTAATTTACTGTGGTAACCATGTCTGACCCTGTACGCGCGCGGAAGTCGCCACGAGGGCGAACATCACTGTCAGTTTCTTCATTTCAGCATCCTTTCGATGTGTTTACGCAAAATGACCCGCTGCTGATCGCAGAACTGGAACGAAATGACGTCGAAGAGATTTACATCGCCGCGACCACCGTACGCTCCAGCCCCGCCGTGGAACCCCAACGTCACCGCGCAGCGTCCTACGGGGAACGGACGCGTCAGCGTCATGGCTATCGTCTGTTCAGTTTTTCCGTCGCCAGCCGACACGGCCACACGTCCATACGATGCCCCCTTCCCGTCGCGCAGCTCAATGATTCCACCCTTTCGCGGCACCACGCGCAATGCCAGCCTCGACGCGGCACTCGACATGTCGAAGTAGCGCCACGTTGCGGAGTCGCCGGAACGTATCTGGGATAGCCGTTCGCGTCCATCAGCACTCGTCTCGATGCGCACGCGGCCCGACATCACGCATGCGAGGCGTGCGGGTGTCTCGGAGAAGGCATCCAGCATCGGACCTGCGCCGTTGGACGTCATCTCGACCTCGCTTATCGAACCATCATCGGTGAACTCAATCGGCTCCACGCATGCCTTGCGCATCGACCTGGATGCATTGGTGGCCCGGTGGTACACCACATACCACTTCCCGCCGTACTCGACGATGCCGCCGTGGTTGTTCCACGTCTCGGGATCGCAACCGAAGTTGTCCACGATCACTCCACGATACACATAGGGGCCGAATGGCTTGTCGGAAGTGGCATAACCGATGCAAGTCGGGCGTCCTCGCCGGGCGACATCCGCGAACACGAGGTAGTACATGCCGCCGCGCTTCGTGAGCTGTATGCCCTCATGGAAGTTGTGTCGCGCCTCGTCAATCACCCCTTCGTGCAACGTGCCGGGATGAACGCCCGAAAGGTCGGGCTTGAGCACGGCGCCCTTCGCGGAGAACTGCCCCCAGAAGTAGTACAGCGTCCCGTCGTCGTCGCGAAATATCGACGGATCGATCTGTCTGGCCCAGTCATAGGCGAACATCGTCTCGAAAGGGCCTGCGACCGTGTCGGCCGAGGCCACGCCCTCGCTGTGCGACTTGTCGGGCATGCAGTAGAAGATGCGCCACTTCCCGTTATGGAATATCGCGTCGGGCGCGTACAGCTGCGCGTCGGAAGCGGGGATGCCGTCGTTTTCGCCAACGGAAGCGAGAACGCCGCGCCGTATCTTCCATGAGCGGAGATCGCGCGTCTCGAACACATCGTTGAATCGCGAACAGTACACGCCCGAGGCGGAAAGTTCGTCGCGCGAGCCGAAAAGGCACAAGGCACCGTCCGGCCCCGTGCGAGGCGCGGGATCAGAGAAGAATTCGCCCTCAGGTGTGATTGGGTTCACTCCAAACGACGGTGAGAACGCCGCCGTCGCCACGCAGACCGTCGTAAATGCCGTGTAGAGTAGAGACCCACGCCTCGGCATTGCCGCCTCTATAGAACCGCGCAAATCCGCGCCACACGAAGCCCTGAGAGAAGCCAACAGGGTCAGACCTGATTGCCACAGTAAATTGCCACAGTAGGTTTTCCTTGTCATAGAGGCGCGACCCTTTCGATTCGCAGCTTGCCCCCTTCAAACGCCGGTGTGCCACTCGGCTGATCAAGTGATAGCACCGATCTGGAAGATTTATCCTGCACCATCTCATGCCGAACAGTATATCACAAACTCCCGCTAGTGTGGTAATTTACTGTGACCCTGTCGGCTTCCAAGACGGCGCATATCCCACTGCTGAAGGCAGCCCGAAGGGGCGGCTACGCGGGGTGCGGATATGCCGTACCGCACATTGACAGGCAAACCAGCACAGCACAGGCAAAGATAGCAAGCCCTAAGGGGCATCAATCGCGGACGGCGGGATTGAGGTAGATCGGCAGGGGCTCGGCTACTAGCGCGGACGGATTCGCCTCGGCAAATGCCTTGAGCCCGTCAGACGTCGGCTTGACACCGCCAATGTACCGCTTCTCAAATGTCTCGGAAAGGATCGTCCCTATGCGCTCGGCGTCGCTCGTCGCGACTTTCGCGGCAAGCGGTATGCGAAGCGAAAGAGCATCTTTCTCAACCTGAAACACGGGGCAGACGAGCTTTAGCCCCTCAAAAAGCGCAATCCAGAACTTGCCGCGCCGCGCGTCACCTACGACCGCAAGCGGGAAGCCAGAGCCACCTGCATAGACCTGCGCGGCAACGGCGCAGGGAGAGGGAAGCCCCAGCACTTCGCATTTCGACCCGAGCGCGTAGCCCTGCGCAAACGCAAGCGCGGAACGTATTCCGGCAAAGCTGCCGGGGCCCGTCCCCACGACTATGCGCTCGACACCGACGAGGTCAAGCCCTTCGGCCCAGTCGCCATTACGCCCTTCTCCCGTCGACCTTTCTATATACAGAGTCTTCATCCCAAAACTCTTCCAAACTTTCTCTGCGTACTCTGCGTCTCTGCGCCTCTGCGTTAAAAAACCAAATCACTAAAACACAATCACTCGTTGACCGTAAAATTGACCTCCTGCCCATACGGGAAGTCGCTCGGAACGTAGTTGCCGACGCGCGGGCGAACGAGGGAGTTGGAGTTGCTGTAGTGGCCGAAGATCCACGGGCAGTCCTCTCGGACGAGCTCCTGGCAGATCGCCCAGTTGCGGTTGCGCTCCTCCCGCGTTGGCGCTGCCATCGCCGCGTCGTAGGCGCGGTCGAACTCGGGATTTATGTAATGGGAATGGTTTGGCCCCGGGCTCACGTTCTTGGAATAGAAGAGCTGGAGGAAGTTCTCCGCGTCAGGATAGTCGCCGACCCAGCCCATGTTGAAGAGCTGCACGCGCCCTTCGTTGACCGCCTTGAGGAACGCGTCCCACGTCTGGAACGCAAGCTCGAGCTTGATGCCGATCTTCTCATAGAACGACGCGAGGAGCTCGCCCATCTCGCGCGACGAAGTGGACGCCTTGCCGAACGAAAGAGTAAGAGTGAGTCGGCGCCCGGTCTTGGGGTCTATGCCGCCAGGATAGCCCGCCTCATCGACAAGCTTCTTCGCCAGCTCGAGGTTGAACGCATACGGGAACGGCGAGACAAGCTTGCCGTCGACGCCGGGCGGGACGGGACCATCAGCAGGCGCGGTGCGCTTCGAGAAGTATTCTTCCCAGCGCGGATAGTCGAACGCGGCGTTGAGCGCCTGGCGAAGCTTCTTGTTCGGGCCAAGCACTGGATCGCGCAGGTTTATGCCAATGTAGAAAGTGTCGAGCGTCGCAATCGAATGGAGCTTCACGCCTTCCGCAACAAGCTGGGGATCGAGGTTACCGTCCTTGCCCATCACCGCGTCCCAGTTGTCCTTGGAAATTTCGCCGAGGAAGTCGAGTTCGCCCTTTAGGAACATGAGCCACTGCGTCGAAAGGTCGTCGATGACGAGATAGCGCAGCGTGTCGAACTTTCCTGGCTCCGGAACTTTGCGCGTAAAGACCATCTCGTGGTTCTTGCGCCACGACGTGAGCTCGAATGGCCCCGTTCCCGAGCCATCGGGCCGCCTCACAGCCGCGGGGCTCATCGCCATCAGCCACGGGAAGAAGTGGCAACGGCTTTTCATGCGGAATACGACAGTGTTCTCGTCAGTCGCCTCGATGGTGTCTACGCTCTTGAGAAGCCAGCTGTTCGGAGAGACGAGATCGGGATCACGCAAACGCTCGATGCTGTCGACGACATCCTTCGCAGGGCCGTGCAGAGTGCGGAACGTGTAGACGAGCCCATCGGGACTGACCTCTGGAAGTTCGCAGTAGCCAGCCGTCAGCTCGTATGGGCGCGCGAGATAGTCGACCTTGAGAAGCGGCTCGTAGAGGAGCTGCGCGACGCGCGAGTCGTACACAGACTGCGAAAATGCGGGGTCGAGAGTCGCGACGCGCTCCATCGTGCGCGTGAAAGTCGCCGCGAGAACAAGCGATGCAAGAATCATGATGCGTGTGCCTCCAGTCGCAGTTCAATTTTCTTTGGAGCCCCGGGAAGTTCCGCGAGGCGCCGCTTGATTGTCGGAAGACGCGGACGCATTAGAAACAGCGTCGGCGCGTTCTTTACGTAAATGAATATTTTGCCGTCCTCGTATCGGCCGGGACGAGCGGGCTGGTCGGGAAAGAGGCGACGCCAGTTGTCGACGAGGGAGTCAAAGAACTCGTTCTTTTCGACGATCATGTCGGAAAACGCGGCACCAACGGCTGAGCCGAAGGTCTTGTGCCTTCCGCGCTTATCCGGCTCCACCGCCCGTCCGTATAAGTTCCTATCTTCCACTCTCCAACTCCAACTCTAAACTCCAACTCCTATCTACTGACTCCTGACTCCTAACTCCTGACCCCTACTTCGCCGCCTTCATCTGGAGCCACGCTTCGACAAACGGCTGAAGATGTCCGTCCATAACACCGTCAACGTCGCTCGTCTCGTACTCGGTGCGAAGATCCTTGACCATCGTGTAGGGGCAGAAGACGTATGAGCGGATCTGCGAGCCCCAGCCGTTCTCAGACTTCGCACCATAGAAGCGGTCCATCTCGGCCTTCTTCTGATCCTCGTAGTACTCGTAGAGCTGGGCCTTGAGCATCGCCATGGCCTTCTCCTTGTTCATGTGCTGCGAGCGTTCCTTCTGGCAGGCGACGACGATGCCCGTCGGAAGGTGCGTCAGGCGCACTGCGGAGTCTGTCTTGTTGACGTGCTGGCCGCCCGCGCCGCCGGAGCGGTAGGTGTCAATCCTGAGATCCTCGTCCTTGATTTCAATCTCGATGTCGTCGTTGATTTCCGCAACCGTCTCCATCGAGGCGAACGACGTCTGACGGCGCTTGTTCGCGTCAAACGGCGAAATTCTCACGAGGCGGTGGATGCCGCGCTCGGCCTTGAGCATACCGAAAGCATACGGGCCCTCGACGCGGAAGTAGACGTCCTTGTAGCCCGCCTCTTCGCCCGGCTGCACATCGTATTCCTCGACCTTCCAGCCCTGCGACTCGGCGTAGCGCTGGTACATGCGATACAACATCGCGACCCAGTCGCACGCCTCGGTTCCGCCCTGTCCGGCGTGGAGCTTGACGAACACGTTGCACTGGTCGAACTTGCCACCGAGAAGCGACTGGAGCCGGAGCTTGCCGAAGTATTCGTCGGCCTTGGCGCATTCTGCGAGAGTGTCCTTTAGCGCGTTCTGCTGGGCAGGACCCTCTTCCATCTCGGCGAGCTCGAGCATCACGCCCGCGTCCTCGACCGTCTTCGTAAGCGCCGTAAACGGCACGACATACGCGCGTTCGGCGTTCGTCGCGGCAATGACTTCCTTTGCCTTCGTCTGGTTGTTCCAAAAATCCCCCGACGCCTGCTGCGCCTCGAGATCGGCGAGCTTTGCGCGCCTGTCGTCAATGTGGATGTAGTCGGCCATTTCACCGACTTTTTTCTTCAGGTCTTCGATCTTCTGCCGGACTTCTTCGACTTCCAGCAGCTTTACTTTCTCTTCTTCAGCCATGATTTGAAGATTATACCAAAAATCGCGGCACTCCGTGCACGGCGATTTTAAACAACCACGCTCCAATCACGACTCAACAACTCGCAAAAGGATTCGTGAGGCGAAGGCCGAATGCGAGACCTGCGCCCCACCGCCTCACAGCCACCGCGCCAAGCGCGGCAGATTTGCCGCGCCGTTAGTGTGTCACTGGTACTGTGTCACAGGGGTCAGACCCTGTTGATATCCTCTTTAAGGAGTTGCGAGGGCGCGCCAGGCCTTAAGGATTGTGTCGTGGCGCCAGAGACTTTCCGCGAGGCGAATGTCCTTTGCCTCGTCCATCCGCTCCAACAGCGACTTGGCAAGGCGCTTCGCCTCTGCCTTCTCCTCGTCAGACGCCTCGGCAAGCTTCGGGCGCATGCGCTCGAGCTTCAGGTAGTCGACCGAGAACGCAGCCATCCTCACGTTGTAGGAAGTCGCGGGATCGTCCTTCACCGCCTCTAACGCCTTGCGCCAGTAATCGTCGGCAACATGGGTGAGAAACGTCTGAGAGACCGCCGACATCGACACGTCGTCGAAAA
This sequence comes from uncultured bacterium, assembly GCA_902780865.1. Lineage (GTDB taxonomy): Bacteria > Verrucomicrobiota > Kiritimatiellia > RFP12 > UBA1067 > UBA1067. The sequence goes on along the minus strand of CACZHC010000086.1, from coordinate 3,025 downwards.
TTAGAAGCGGCTTGTCCGGTGACGACGAGCGCGACAACTGCACCGTGTGGATCCCCTCGAAGTAATCCCTGACATACGGCGCGGCCTTGCCGTAATATCCCTCGAAGAAGTCGTCGAGAAGCGGTTTCATCGGCAGCTCGGGATTCCACATCCACTTCGAGAGCAGCCATGTCTTCAGTTCCGCGAAGTCGGCGTGGCGACCCTGGTAGGCGCCCTGCTCGAACAGCTCCTTCACGTTGTTGTCGCGGAAGAACCTGATGTTGCCCTGCAGCGCGTACACGTTCGGGAACGGCATCGGGTAGTTCGGGAAGTCCGTCGTGTAGTCCCAGACATAGAGCTGGTCAGTCTGCGTCTTCCAGCCGTTTATGTCGGCCATGAACGAGGCGTTCTGACCATAGGGGCTGTCGGGAATCGGACGCGAGAAGTCGCACTCGATCGTGCAGAGGCAGGGCACGACGTTGTGCCTGAGGCGCGTCTTCTTCGGCGGCTTTCTCGTGTACTGATAGGCGAGCGTCTCGATTATCGCGTTCGGGAACTCCTTCTCCACGGCCTCGGCCACGGCGTTCACGAAGCGGATCATCGTGCCGGCGTGGCTCTCTTCCTCGTCGTCGACCGCCTTGCACGACGGACATTTGCAGTAGTTGTACCAGTCGTTCTGGCTCACGCCGTAGAACTTCGCGCCGGGGTCGCTGCGGATGCGCTCGAGAACGTTCGACGTGACGATGCGCAGCACGTCGGGATTCGTAAGGCAAAGCTGCGAACGCTTCTTGAGACGCTCACCCTTCACCATGCTGAAGTATTCGGGATGCTCGTCAAAGTACTTGTCGGGCGAAAGGAGCGTCTCGAAGGTGTGGCAGCTGCCGAGCCCGCCGCCGAAGCGGAAAGCACACCCACCGTACTTCTCCTCGCTCGGGTTGCGCGAGACCTGCACGCGCAGGCGCGCGGCGAACTTCGGGTGGCGCTTCACGTCGAACCAGTACGGCTCGCGCATCGCAAAAGCCGGCACCTGCACCTCGTCAATCGTCGCAGGAACCTCGATCGACTCGCGCTTCGGCACTACGGAGTGCCAAGACGAATACCACCTGCAGCCGGCGAAACGCTCGAGAACTTCGTAGACGCCGTAAAGCGTCCCGCGATCCGGCGCGCCCACGACGAGCAGGTGCGGCGGGCAGGCCAGCAGGCGAAAGCCGTCGGTGCCAAGCCCCTCCGCGGCGGATTTGCCGCGTCCCGCGAGTTCGTCGGTGTACTTCGTGTTGCCAAGCAGAATCGCCTTTTGGGGAAGCGGCTCGGCGTCCGTCACGATGGGCAGCTTCACGCCAGTCGTCTGTTCGGTGAAGTCTCGCAGCTCCTCTGCCGCGTACTTCTGAGAAGGAGACGCCGCCTCAGGAATTACGATCGTGTAGGCGGCCTTTTTGCCGCGCGCTGCAAGCTTGAGGGTAGAATTGTCCGTTCCGGAAACAAGCGCGCAGCCGGCGACCAGCGCGCACAGGGCAAAGGGCATGATTCTTTTCATGTCGCAATTATACCAAAACATAAGCATGGAACCAACAGGAACGGCATATAGGCCATTCCCGTTGGAGCGTGGTTTAAAATCGCGAGAGCTACTTCCTGGGCTTGCGTGTCATCAGCCCGTCAATGACTCGGCCAACCTCGAACTTGGAAAGTTTCTCCGTAATGCGCAGGTGGGGGCCGTTCTCGGCGTCAGGCGCCCATTCGTTTGCGCCATCCGTTCCAACCATGCGGTAAGTGCCTCGCTCCACGTTGAAATACGGCTCAGTACCGCGCACTGCGACAAGCACAGCCGTCTCATCCCATGCGGCGCGCCCACCCATGCCAAACTGTCGCTGAAGCCATTTTGCCGAATCGCCTCTGACCTCATCTCGCGACGGGATGTTGCCGGCAAAAACGTCCTTCACCGGATTGCGCTCCCCTTCCATCTCCGCAACGACACGTCCCGCAAAGCAGTCGCGCCCGTACTGGAAATCGGAAAAGACTATTGGCGTCGGCCAGTTCTCAAGCGCGATGCGAGAGGATTCGGCATCCCACATCGAATTGTATTCCTTGCCCGCTGGATACTGGCATGCCATGGCTACCCAGAGCTTGACCTTCTTCGATACAAGCGCCTTGCCGTCCAAGGGCGAGATGTCGTCTGGCTTCGTCTCAAGAAGACGGCGCATGTTCGTGAGAAAACCGACAGAGCATATCGTCACGCTGCCGTCGGGCTGCGCCGCAAGGACACGCCGGTAGACCTCGTTCGCGTCCGGCGCGTCGTCGGCATCCGCATGGCGGTACCAGCCGGGATAGTCGGCGAGCAACTTGCGGTACTTGTAGTGACCTCCATCACCACCAGTTTTATCGCAAAGCGGCGAAGCGGGATCCACTTTTGCCTTCGCGCCGGGAAACGAACCCACAACGCCCATTCCCTTCGGCGAACCCACGGGGAGATCCGGTCGACCATAGTAGCTGTTGATGACCTCTACCGCGCCGACAGAAGCATTGCCGCGCGTCGAACTTATGGTCGCGAGTATCTCACACTCGCCCGCGTCCGCGAGCGCATGCAGGCAAGCGAGCGCACCGACGTCGTCGAAGTCGGTGAGCATGTCAGTGTCGAAGATGACCTTGACCGGCGGATGAACGACTCCTGCTCCCGCGGCGGAAGACGCCGCCAGCGCAAGCAACGCAACAAGTGAGAATGGTATAACTGCTTTCATGCCGCAATTATACATAAAAGGAGCAGACGAAGTCAACAAAGCCACGCGCCGCCAAGCACTTGGCGGCGCGCAGACCTAACTATATGCCAGATGCCTCAGAGGCAGGAGGCGGCGAGCTCTTCCATCGTGACGACGTTGAGCTTGCCGTACTTCGCGAGACATTTCTTCGTGTAGGCCGAGAGGACGACGATCTTGTCCTTCTTCGGGTCGTCCGCACGTGCGGCGACATACTCCGCAAGCGCCTTGACGAGTGCGGGATTGAGCTTGTCGAGGACAATCGCGCCCTCTCCGCAGCAATACGACTCCTCGTCGTT
>CACZHC010000085.1 GCA_902780865.1 uncultured bacterium | reverse complement strand
CCTCAAGTTTCCGATATGTCAAGGACAGGCGCTATGGCACAGGGAGAGACTACCTGACCTACGGCCCGTCGATGAAATCGGTCAAGAAGGTTTGCGCGAAGGTCAAGGAACAGACTCTAAGCATCTTCAAGCCCGTGAAGAACGAGGAAGTTGTGCAGAGGGTCAACAAGATACTTGTCGGCTGGGGAAACTACTTCCAATGCGGATATCTGAAGAAGGCGTTTGACAAGGTGAACTGGTACGTGCGAAACCGCCTGTACCTTCATTTCAACAGGAAGAGCCAAAGGGGCTATGGCTTGAAATATGCGCCGAACTTCTACTCAGAACTACAGGCAATGGGGCTGCACAGCCGTATGCGGGAAAACTGCACGTACGGTTCGATGAGGGGTATCCGCCGAAAAACGGCGAAGCACGTTTTGAGGGTAGCCGAAGGCCGAGCGGGCGTACCCTGCGGGGGCGTCCCGCTCTACTCTACACCCTTTTGTCCAACGATAGAAAACCGAGGTCGCACGACCTCGGTTTTCTACAAATTGCAGTAGTTCCCAAAAAAGTGGTACACACCAGCTCTCCGCTGGCGGTGGATTTAGGATATAATTTGCGTTGCCAAGGAGGAATACAGTTATGAAAAAGACAGTTCTTGCATTTGCCCTAGTCGCCGCGTCGTGCGCCTTTGCGTCCGACAAGCTTTGGTATCCGCAATCCGGCAGCACGGCATGGAGCGGCAGAAACTGGATCGGCATCGGCGACTACTTCGAAGACGGGGACAACGCCGTGTTCTCAGGCTACTACGGAGCTAAAACCGCCAGCGCGACTGTCGATACGGACGTCACGGCGGCGAAGATTTCCGCCTCCATCCCCACGACGATCTCCAAAGGCGAGGCGGCGCTTCAAGATAGAGGGGCGCAAAGGCAATGACAACGGCATGGTCCAGATCGCCGAGCTGAAGCTCTACAGCGGCGACACGGACATAACACAAGAGAATATCCAGCGGTACTACGATTCATCTACAGTGAACGTGGACGGCGAAAAGTACCCTGATAATGAGTCGCCATACAAGCTCGTCGATGGAGATATTGACAAAAAGTGGCTCGACAGGCGCCTCAAGGACGGCTCGTCGCCGGCGAGCCTCGACGCCGTGTGGCTTGCGGTCGGGTTCAGCGAGCCAAAGCAGGTCACGAAGTATGAATGGTTCACCGCTAACGATGCCGAGGCGAGAGACCCTGCCGCGTGGAGGTTGCAAGGCTCGAATGACAATCCGGATTCGTCTGGGGCAATATGGGTCGACTTGGACGTCCGCAGCGGATTCACGGCAACGTCGGAGAGAAAGGCGAGCCGAAATCGAAGTTTCGGAAGGCACGACGCTTACGCTTGGCATGGCACCGGTGTCGTCTTTCGCCAAGACAGGCGCCGGGACGCTCGTCGCCTCGGCGGGCATTTCGAACGGAATCGACATGCAGGCGGGCGGACTCGACTTGGGCGGCAATTCGCTTTCCGTCACTACCGCGATTCTGCCGAAGGACGGCTCGGTCGCATTCTACAACGGCACCTACAGCACGGGCAGCGAGAACTGGACGATCGGCGACGACGCCCCGGCGGAATGGGTCATTGGCTCACGAGCCGTGTTCACGGGCGCCCCGAGGATCGTTCTTTCTCCCGAATCGGCGGACCGCGAATGCCACCTGCTGATAAAAGACGGCGGCCGGCTTGTCATCGGCTCGAACAACAACTACATCCAGCATCACGACTATGGCAAGACGATCATCGAGATAACCGGGGAAGGGTCGGAGTTCGCGTGCAGCAGCGAAATATACATGATTCCGTCAAACGATTCGACGTGCCAGAATCCTCGCGCGGACCTTCTTGTCACTGACGGCGGAACTCTTACTATGGCCAGCCGCCTCTCTTGGGGGCAGAAAGACACGAAATTCGCCATTTCTCCGGAAGGCTACATGCTCGTTTCAAACGCGAACGTGGTTGTTTCCGACTGCATAGACTTCGGCATCAAGAGCGACTACTCCAACACGACATACTGGGACGAATCAGCGATGCTTTCCGGCGGCTGGTACAAGGCGGAATTCGTGGACGGGGCGTACGTCAAGGCGCAGCGCATCTTCGTCGGACGCGAACGGGAGAACGTCGAAATCAAGTTCGACGGGGCGACGTTCGAATCGCGCGCCAACTCTTCGGACTTCCTCATGCAGGACAGGCGTGACGACGCGCCGTTCGTCGTCGAAGGCGACGGTCTGACCGTGGTCTGCAACCACAACACAGTCCTCAAAGGCCATTTGCGCGGCACGGGTGGCATCGTGAAGCAGGGCACCGACAAGATCGACATATACTACGACCAGTATTTCACCGGCGCGTTGCAGTGCGACTCTGGCACGATAAACGACACGTCGTCTTCGGGAATAACGTTTGCCGCCGGAGCGATCGTCATGAACGGCGGCACGATGAACCTCTCGTCCGCCACCTTCACGAACGAAACCATTTCGCTCTCGCTGAACGGCGGCACGATGCACGTCTTCGACAACGGCGCTGTCGAGACGAACACTCTGGGCGACGTGACGTTCGGTGCGGGCTTCGCGTTCAGGTTCGACGTCTCCTCCTCAGGTTCTGACGCATTCGCCGTCGCCACGGGATCGAACGTGACGGTGAACGCGACAGCTGAGAGTCCGTTCGTGTTCACCCCGAAGGTCCTTTCCGCGCTCCCCGTGAACGAAGCCAGCAAGCTTGTCACAGGAACCAGTCTTTCCGCCTCAGATGCCGCGAAGTTCACATGCTCCGAGGAGGGATACATTATAGGGATAGACGAAGACGGCGACATAACGATAACCCATGAATCGGAAGACAGGGTGTACGGCGGCGGAACCGTGGGCGCGAACTGGTCCGACGCCGTGTGGGGCGAGAACGCCGACGAGACGTTCGTCTCGGGCGACAATGCGATTTTCACGAACGCGGCCGACACCGTGAAGCTGGACAAGGCTGTCACGGTAGGCACGCTCGCCGCACACGAAGACGCCAGAATCACGGCGGACGAATGGACCGATCCGACGCCCAAATACAAGAAGTTCCGTTTCCACATATCGAGGACGAAGTCGAATAACGACATGATGCAGCTGTCGGAAATCGAACTTTACAGCGGGTGGACCAAGATATCGCCTTCGTCCATCGAATACGATACGACGAGTTATAGCGGATACGAAAACTTCCCGTCCGGCGAGGCTCCCGGATACGCGGTGGACGGCTCCACTTCGACGAAGTGGCTCGACCGCCGCGGCGGCAACGGCAGGAGCGAGGATGCGCGCGCCAACTGCTACATCGACCTCGTGTACAACGAACCGTTTGCGCTCACGCGGTACAGATGGTATACCGCCAACGACGAGCAGAGCCGCGACCCGTTCAGCTGGGAGGTGCTCGGGTACGACGGCGTAAAGGACGAATGGGTGACGCTTGACGCTAAGGTGTCCGAGAACGTGACAGAGAATCGCAACGCTCTTGCCGGCACATGGGAGATAGCGTACGATGTCGAAGAACAGCCGAGCCTCAGGGTGTCGGAGGCGATTACTGTCGCAGAAGGCAAGACTCTCACGGTAGACGCTCCCTTTGGCGGCAAGGTCGTGAAGAAAGGTGCGGGTACGCTCAAGGTCACGCAGCCGTTGGAGAATGGCCTTGTGCTGGAGGCTGGTGGCCTCGATCTGAGCGGCGGTTCGCTTGGCTTTTCAGCGGGCGATCTTTCTGCTGACGGCGTGATAGCGTACTACAACGGTACGTTCACGTATGCGGTCGACCCACTGGATCCGGGCCTCAATATGCCGCGCCTCTGGACCATAGGCGAGGGTGCGACCGTCTCAGGACCGACGTATGCATCGATAAACACTCCACAGGATGGCGAAGACTACGAGCTTCGTGTCGATGGCGGAAGGCTTGTCCTAGGCGGCGGCACGTCCTGGATGCAGTCGAATTCAACCGGCAAATTCAAGCTGTCTGTCACTAATGGTGCCGACGCGGCGTTCGCCGGCAATCTGTACTGCGTCGCCTCAAACGAGAAGGTTCTTGACTTGGCGCAGATCGATATTGACGTGAAAGACGACGCCGCGTTGTCTGTCGGCAGGAACTTCACGTTCGGACGTGAAAACACCAAGCACGCAAAGGTGCTCTATGCGGCACTGAACGTCGTCGACGCATCGCTTTCGGTGGGCGAGGGGCTGCATTTAGGAGCGGTCAATGATGATTTGGCATCGCGTGCTGGATGGTATCATCTCTACTTTGGCAAGGATAGCGTTGTCACTGTGCGCAACCTGAAAGTCTGGGACGACCGAGACGAGACCACAGTCGTGTTCGACGGCGCCACGATCAAGTCAAGGGGCGAGCACACCGAGTTCATCTGCCGCGACGACATATCAAGGGGCGTGTCGCCGTTCGAGATCGCTGCCGGGGGCCTGACGATTGCCAACGAGCATGACGTCGTCGTGCCAGACACACTGAAAGGAGCTGGTGCGCTAACCAAAACCGGAGGCGGACTGCTGAAGTTCAGCGCCGGCCAGGAGTTTACGGGCGCGTTTACCATTGCAGGACCGGTTGATTTCAATGGGCAGACCTTTGCCTCGTCCGGCGTTGTGCTCGCTCCTGGCGGATCAATGGCTGTCACATATGGCGAGAACGGGTTTTCGGGCCTTTGCCCGGTCACGGTCAGCGAGATAACTGCGACGGCCGACAACCCGTTCGTAGTCAGCGTCACATACGATGTAGACGTCGAGCATAACAAGTATTTCGACCTTTTCCCCGCACAGACAGGCTGGACCGACGCAGACCTCGCGAAGATATCCATAAACGGACTTGACCTCGAGGTCAGGAACGGGAAGCTCTACGGAATTGTCTCGCCAGTCGAACGGACGTGGAGCAACGCTTCTGGCGACACGCTGATGACGACATCTGACAACTGGACCGGCGGGGAAGGGCCCAAGGGCTTCGACAGCGTCTTATTCCCGCTTGCCGCAGGAGGAACTGCATCCAACGATTATGCGTCCCTCACCCTTTCGGGAGTGCGTTTCGCGGCGGGGGCCGGTGAGTTCGCGATAAGCGGAAATGGACTCGACGTCCGTGCTGTGACCAACAACTCGGCGAATGTGCAGAGGTTTGCCTGCGCAGTCAGGGACAGCGGTGCGACGCTCGGGCTTGGCGGCAGCGGCGACATTGCGTTCGTCGGCGGACTGACTACCGGCGCATCTACGGAAATCACCAAGGGCGGCGCAGGCACAGTCACAGTCGCCGGCAAGGGCCCTGGCGGAAGGCTTGTGCTCAATGAGGGTGGGTTCAGGCTGAAGGATTTGGACGACGGCGGGAAGACGAATCCATTTTCGACGGCATCGGACTCGCTCAGAATCGCCGGCACGCTCGATCTAGGCGGCGCGACGCAGACCGTCACGATGTCTTCGACAAGCGGCGAGACGTTCGCCCTCGACGGCTTCACGCTCACGAACGGCGTCGTCAAGATCGCCACCGGCAACCACTATTTCGCGCCGAACGGCAGCTTCACGCTGTGCGGAAGCGGAACGGAAGTGAGGATAGAAGGCACCGACGGTCCTGTCCTCAACTTCGCGCGCGGCGATTCGGAAGGGAAGATGCACGTGAAGATAGCAGACGGGGCGCGTCTCTACAGCCATTCGAGCCAGGAGAGCGTGTATGCGTGAGCGAAGTGACGATAGAACTCCAGAACGGCGGACGGTTCCATCCGGACAACTGCGACACCCAGTTTGGGCGCAGCGGCAACACGGCGCGCATGTTCGGCGACGGCGGCATGGTTGACGTCAACAGGCACGACTTCTGCCTTGTTGGCGACAGTGCCGGAGCGGTCGCGACGGTTAACATAACAAACGGCGAATTCAAGGCTGGGTACGTCCGCGCAGGAAGCGGCGGCTGGGCCAACGTACCCGCAGCATCGTCGGCGGTTTTCGAGCTTGTCGGCGGCAAACTCGACGCGAGAGGCATCATTGCTGGCAAGGTGAATAGCTTCAGGGCCATGCTTGATGGCGTTCGCATCGAGTGCGACCAGGATCAGGACGACTACTTCAAGATCGACGGCTACGTTGGCGGGGAGGTGCCGTTCATTCTTGGTGCGGGCGGGGTGAGCCTTGTCAACGACAAGCGCATTGGCGTTAAGACCTCGCTTGCAGGCGAGGGCGGCATCACGGTCGAAAAGGGGACTCTCACGGTGACGTTCGCCGGCTCCATTTCACTCGAATCCGGCGCGTCCATAACGGTTCCGGAAATCGCGGAAGGCAAGAAGTTCGTCAGAATCGCCAAGGCCGCCGCTTTCGAAGGTGTCGACGAAACGGAGAAAGACGACGACGGCAATCACTTCTTTACGACGTTCAACGGATGGCTGTGCTACGGTCGCAGGCCCGGATTCTCCTTGAACATAAGGTGAAACGGCATTTGGCCAGAAAAGACGGTAAGATGAAGACAGGAGTCGTTTTGGTTGGTGTTGTCGCCTTGTTCGCGAAAGCCGCAGGCGCGGCCGAATGTCCGCCAGGTTGCAGACCGTATTCGCGTCCGGCGGCCGAAAAGCGCACATTGCGCTCGGAAACCGTAGACAGGGCGGTTGCCGCAGTCGCAGCGAAAATAGGCGACCAGCGCATCAGGAAGATGTTCGAGGCATGCTACCCGAACACGCTTGACACGACGGTGAAGGGCAAAGGCTACGTCATCACCGGCGATATAGACGCCATGTGGCTCAGGGACTCGGGCCAGCAGGTATGGCCGTATCTCAGGTTCGCGAAGGACGACCCTGCCGTGCGGAATCTCGTCCGCGACCTGCTTGTGCGTCAGTTCGACTGCCTTTTGCACGACCCCTACGCCAACGCCTTCTACGACGACGAAAAGCGAGAGAGCCAATGGAAGAGCGACAAAACCGAAATGAAGCCGGGGGTGCACGAGCGCAAGTACGAGCTCGACTCCTTGTGCTATCCGCTGCGCCTTGCGCATGGCTATTGGAAGGCTACGGGCGACAAAACCCCCTTTGGCGACAGATGGCTCGATGCCGTCGGAACAGTCCTTGCGACGATGCGCGAGCAACAGCGGAAGGGCGGACAGAGGACGTCCTACCGCTTCGAACGCGAAAACGCGAAGGCGACCGACACCTTGACGAACGCCGGCTGGGGCCCGGAAGTAAAGCCCGTCGGACTGATAGCGAGCGCGTTCCGTCCTTCCGACGATTCGTGCACGTATCCGTTCCTCGTGCCGTCGAATTTCTTCGCCGCAGACGTCCTTGAGAAGACGGCGGAAGTCCTCGAGAGCGCGAACGGAGCGAAGCGCCTTGCGGACGAGTGCCGCGCCCTCGCCGGAGAAGTCCGCGAGGCGCTGCGCAGCCACGCCGTGGTCAAGACGGAGAAGTACGGCGAGATCTACGCGTTCGAGGTCGACGGACGCGGCGGGGCGCTTTTGATGGACGACGCCAACGCACCGTCCCTTCTTTCGCTTCCCTACCTGTGCGGCGTCGACAAGGACGATCCCGTGTATCTCAACACGAGGCGCTTCGTCCTGAGCCGCGACAACCCCTTCTGGTTCGAAGGCAAGGCGCTGAAGGGAATAGGCTCGCCCCACACGGAGAAGGGGCGCGTCTGGCCGATGTCGATCATAATGCGCGCGCTTACCGCCCAGACGTCCGGAGAGGCGAAAGAGTGCCTTTCGGCGCTCGCGAACTGCACCGCCGGAACCGGCTTCATGCACGAAGGCGTGGACGCGGACGATCCGGCGAAGTATTCGCGAAGCTGGTTCGCCTGGGCCAACACGTTGTTCGGGGAACTCGTCTGGAACATGGTGTCTCGCGGCGAGATAGAGCCGCCTCCGAACGATTTGTCCTCATGGGTGCGACCCGAAATCGGCACGGGCGGGAACGGGCATGCGTTTCCGGGCGCGGCATATCCGTTCGGATTGGTCCAGGCCGGACCCGACACCGGCTGCGACGGGTGGGGACATTGCTCGGGATACCGCTTCGAAGAGAAGGAAATCAAAGGCTTCTCGCAGACGCACCTCAGCGGCACGGGATGCACCGACCTCGGCGATTTCCTGTTCTTCCCGTATTGCGGCCCATCGCGCGAAGACGGTTTTTCGAGCGATTTTGACAAGGGTTCGGAAACGATGGAGCCCGGCTATTACGCGGTTGACCTCGGCAGGTCCAGGACGCGAGTGGAGGTTTCCGTAAGTCCGCACTGCGCGATATACCGCTTCACTTTTCTCGACGGAGGCGGCGCGAACATAATGTTCGACAACCAGTGGGCGATCGGCGATCCGGGCAGGGATCAGATGCACGACGTCAAGATCTCCGACGACGGCAGACGCAGATTCGAAGGCGAGAAGCGGCGCTGGGGATGGGTGCACAGGACTTTCGCATTCTCGCTTGAATTCGACAGGGACTGGTCCGGCTTTTCCGATCTGCCCGCCACCGGCGGCAGACGCGACGCGGGACGCCGCAATTTCCGGTTCGACATGAAGCGCGGCGAGACGCTGACCATGAAGATCGGCCTGTCTTCTGTCTCGCCCGGAAAGGCCCGCCGGAATCTCGACGCGGAAATCCCCGGCTGGGACTTCGCGAAGACGAAGGCGGACGCGAGGGCGGCGTGGAACGGGATGCTTTCGAAGATGACCGCCAAAGGCGGCGCGGCGGAACTCGAGACTTTCTACACCGCGCTGTACCATCTTTTCCTGCAGCCCGTGAACATGGCCGACGTCGACGGCGAGTATCGCGGCGACGAGGATATAGTCAAGAAGTCCCCCTGCGGCGAATACTTCTCGACTTTCTCGTTCTGGGATACCTTCCGCGCGGCCAATCCGCTGTACACGATTCTCGTGCCGGAGAAGATAGCGCCGATGGTCGCGTCCTGCGTCGAGCACCAGAGCATCGCCGGATTCCTGCCGATCTGGGCGTTGTGGGGCAAGGACAACCAGTGCATGATCGGCACGCACTCGATTCCTCTGCTCGCCGACGCCTATTTCAAGGGACTTCTCGGCGGCAACGATCCGGAACGCGTTTACCGGGCCATACGCGCCACTCTGCGCGAGAACCACCCCCGCCGCCAGAAGGAGAACTGGGACGTGCTCGACAGATACGGATACTATCCATTCGACAAGATAAGGTCAGAATCCGTCTCGCGCCTGCTGGAATGCGCATACGACGACTGGTGCGCTGCGAAGATGGCGAAGGCGCTCGGACACGCGGATGACGCCAGGTTCTTCGCGAAGAGGGCGGGATACTGGAAAAACGTCATAGACCCTTCGACGGGATTCGCGCGCGGACGCGACTCGGCGGGTAACTGGCGCGAGCCGTTCAATCCGTTCGCGCTCGGACATGACGCAAGCCGCGAGAACGACTTCACGGAGGGCAACTCCTGGCAGTGGACGTGGCACGTGCTGCACGATCCGGAAGGGCTCGCCGCCGCGCTGGGCGGCAAGGCGAAGGCCGCCTCGAAGCTCGAAGCGCTCTTCGCACAGCCCGAAAAAGCGGAAGGCATGGGGTTCACTTCGGACGTGACGGGACTCATCGGACAGTACGCCCACGGCAACGAGCCAGGACACCATACGGCGTATCTGTTCAGGTATTTCGGCAAGGGCTGGCGCACGGAGGAGCTCGTGCGCGAGATCTGCGACAAGTTCTACAGGGCCGCCCCCGACGGGCTTTGCGGCAACGAGGACTGCGGACAGATGAGCGCATGGTACCTGCTTTCGGCGGCGGGATTCTATCCGCTGAACCCCGCGAGCGGCGAATACGTGCTCGGCGCTCCGCAGTTGCCGAAGGTGTCGTTCGATGTCGGGAACGGGAAGCGGTTCACCGTCTTGGCGAAGAACCTCTCGCGCGAAAACAAGTACGTGAAGTCCGTCAGGCTAAACGGTCGTCCGCTTGCGGGATTCGTCTTGAGGCACAAGGATGTCGCAAAGGGCGGAAAGCTGGAGTTTGAAATGAGTCCAGTCCGCGAGCGGAAAGGGGACAGGTGATGGTTCTTGCGGTAATCGCGGCCGTGTGGTTCGACGCGTCCGTCCCCGGATGCGGAGAATGGACCGGATCGTCGGACGCGGACAATCTCAAATACTCGCTGGTCGCAGCTCGTCCGGCGTCGGACCGTGTCGCGACGGTCCGCTTCTCGGCTCCTACGGAATGCGGAGAATATCTCCCGGAGCCGCAAGGCGGCGTTTCACTTGCAGCGTTCGACGGCAGTTTCTGGTGTCTTGCCGAAGAAGACGGCACTAACACATGGGCGCGCCTTTCGGGGGCGGCTCCAGACGGCGGGGATGCCGTGTCTATCTCGGTTTCGTTCAGGCTTTCCGGCGATTCGCTTGTCGCGAGATATTGCATAGGCCAAACTGTCCTCGTCGATGCGTCCTCGCGGGAATGGATTCCGCTCGCTTTCGGCGGCGACGCTGCGGAAGTAGCCTCGTTCGCCTTTGGCGGCGTCAGTAGCGTCGATTCCCTTGCCGGAGACTACGAAAGCGACGGTGCGACCGTCGCGTTTTCGTGCCCTGCGGTCGAGGGTGCCGCGCTCGTCTCCGCAAGCGTCGCGGGCACGGCGCTGGAAAAGGACTCAAGCGGCGCGTTCGTTGCCCCCGCCGGAAGCGTGGCGACGCTGGAGTTCGCCGCAGAGACAGGCTATTTGATAGGCTCGCCATACGCCGGCTACGCGGTGGGCTATGAGGATTCGGTCTGTCCGGAGGATTCGCTCCCGCGCGTCTATGCGGCGAAGGACGTCATACGCATAAACGAGATAATGGCGTCGAACGGCGACACGCTCGCGACCGCTCGGGGCGGCAAGGAGCTCGACTGGATCGAAATACGCAATTCGGCGCCGTTCGAAGTAGACCTCGCAGGCTGGTATCTTTTCGACGGCCCCGACAAGAAAATCTCGAAGTGGACGAAGATAGAAGGAGACTGCACCATTCCGTCCGGAGGCTGCAAGATTGTCTGGGCAGACAAGTCGTACGAATCGTTCGATGAGAGCGAGGCGTATGTGCGCATCGGACTTTCCTCTTCCGGAGAGCCGTTGTTCATCGCCGACACCGCGGGAGGACTGGTGCACAGGGTGGACTTCACCGAGGCGATAAAGGACTTTTCTCAGGGGATTGGACAGTCTGGCGGTCTAGTCTACTACAAAGCCCCCACTCCGGGCGCGGATAACGCCGAGGATGAGTACACGGCGCCGACGGATCCGGTCGAATTCTCCGTCGCGCATGGCTACAAGACGGATTCCTTCGAAGTCGAAATCTCTTGTCCGGCCAACGGCGAGGCGGAAATACGCTACACGCTCGACGGCACGTCGCCGACATCGGCAAGCACGCTCTACGAAAGACCGGTCGCAGTTTCCTCGACGACATGCCTGCGCGCAGCGGCGGTCGACGGACAAAGCATACTCCAGCGCGACAACGCGGCGACGTACATCTTCCTCGACGACGTGCTGTCGCAGGATTCATCGGTTCCCGAAGGGTTCCCCGCGGACGGCGAGGTGAACGGGCATGCGTTCCGCTACGGCATGGACCAGTCTGTCGTGAACGGGAAAGACGGCGAAAGGCTGGTGCGCTCGTTCACGAACGGAATCGACACCGTTTCGATTGTCATAGATCCGGCGAATCTTTTCGATTCCCAAACTGGCATATACGTGAACCCGCAAGGCGACGGGCGCGAGTGGGAGCGCGCGACGATGGTCGAATGGATCACACCGGCTTCGGGAGGCGACGGTTTCTCGGCCCCTGCTGGACTGAGGATCCGCGGAGGGGCGAGCCGGGGGAAGAGCTACGCCAAGCATTCGCTGCGGCTCTTTTTCCGCAGCTCCTACGGACTTTCAAAGCTCGAATATCCGCTTTTCGGCGACGAAGGCGCGTCGAAGTTCGACAAGGTCGATCTGCGCACTTCGCAGAACTATTCGTGGGCGAACGAGGACTCAATGAAAGACACGTTCGTGCACGAGGTGTTCTCGCGCGACACGCAGCGCGACCTCGGCGTGGCCTATACGAGAAGCCGTTACCTGCACCTCTTCATAAACGGCGTCTACTGGGGTCTCTACCAGACTCAGGAACGCGGCGACGAGAACTTCGCCTCCACCTATCTGGGCGGGGAGAAGGAGGATTGGGATGTCGTAAAGACGTCGGACTACATTCTCGGCGCGAGCGAAGGCACGATAGACGCATACCGCGCGCTCTGCGACTTCGCCGATCTCGGTTTCGACGACGCGAACTACATGAGGGCGCAGGGCCTGAACCCCGACGGCACGCGCAACCCCGCATACCCCGTGCTGCTCGATCCGGTGAACGTCATGGCGTACATGCTTGTGGCGCACTATACGGTGGACGCCGACTCCCCGGCGTCCGTATGGGGAAACCACGCCAACAACCTCTATGCGCTGCGCGACAGGGTTGACGGCGCGGGGCACGACGGCTTCGTGTTTCTCCGCCACGACGCCGAGCACTCGATGGGAACGGCCGATTCGACGGACAAGCGCGCTGCATACTGCCGCTACGACCAGGATCCTACGGGCTACGGGACTTCCGAGCGACACCGGACGTTCGCGTCCGTCGTCAACTTCACGCCGTCGGAGCTCCACATGAAACTCTGCGGCAACGTCCGCTACCGCATGGCGTTCGCGGACATGTTCTACAGGGAATGTCTGCGGGAGGGCGGAGCGCTGACGTGCGACGCCGTGTGGGCGCGGTTTTCGTCGCGCATGGCGGAAATAGACGATGCCGTCGTGGCCGAGGCGGCGCGGTGGGCGCGCAAGGGGCAGACGCGCGAGACCTGGCTCGCCGCGTGCGGCGAGTGCCGTGAGTTCATCGAAAACCGCATGCCCTTCATGCTTGCGCAGTACAGGGCGAGGGGCTGGTATCCAAGCGTCGATCCGCCAGTCGTACTCGGTGCGGACGGGCTGGCTCTCGCCGATGGATGCCCGGTTTCGGCGGGCGGCACGTTTGCCCTTGCAGGGAACGGCGAGATTTTGTATACTTTAGACGGTTCGGATCCCATGTCGGAGGACGGGACGGTGTCTGGCGGCGCAGTGCGCTACTCGGCTCCAGTGCGTCCGCCGCTTGTCGCTGCCACGCTTTGCGCCCGCGTTCTCTCGCAGGACGGCGAATGGAGCGCCATGGAGCGGCGAAACGTGTGGCGCGAGGGGTATGAAGGCCTCAAAGTCAAAATAAGGTGACTTTGTAAAGCGCAGGAGTGAATATAATGAATCTCGCCGAACACGACAGTGGAACGAAGCGCAGCGCGATATTTGAGGAGCTGCGCAGGAACATATTGGAAAAACGCTACGCAAACGGGAAGCTTCCGAGCGAGAGGGCCCTCATGCGCCGCTTTTCCGTTTCACGCACGCACATACGGTCCATTCTCGACGAGCTGAAGGTCAAGGGTTACATCTTCGCGCGGCAGGGCTCGGGCATGTACGTGTCGCGCCGCGCGAGGACGATGGGCGGGAAAATCGGGATAATGATAAACGGCGCCTTTCGCGAAGGGGAGGGAGGCGTCCTTCCGACTATAATAGCGGAGTTCGCGCGCGAAGCCGGGAGAAACGGATACGGCGTGGAGATGGTCGAAGTTCTGCCCGACGGCGCGGTGAACTGGCAGGAGAAACTCCTTCGCATCGCGCGGAACCTGGTCGACAAAGGCGTTTCCGGAGTCATCTGCCAGCCGATAGACTTCCCGGGCGACAGCCCTGCTGTGAACCGCTCGGTCCTTTCGCTGTTCGACAAGGCGGGCATCCCTGTTGCGCTTTTCGACTACGACATAGTGCCCACGCCGGAGAGGAGCGAATACGACCTGGTCGGCATAGACAATTTCGACGCCGGGCGGCTTATCGGGCAGTGCCTCGTCCGCAGCGGGGCGAAACGGATCGCCTTCATGATGGAGGACAACTGGTCCTTGAGCGTCCTCGGCCGTATGGAGGGCGTGAAGTACGCCGTTTCGATGTCAGGATGCGCGGCGCACGACTTCGCTATCTACTCGATGCCGGAGGATACGGCCGCGCTCAGCAGAATCCTCGGCAAGCGTAACCGCCCCGACGCGATAATATGCGGAAACGACTTTCTCGCCATAAGGCTCATGGCCGCGCTGGAGAAGCTGGGCATGCGGGTGCCGGAAGACTTGATGGTAGCGGGCTTTGACGACATACCTCTCGCGTCCCTTCAGAATCCTCCGCTCACGACCATACGCCAGCCCTGTGCGAGCCTCGCGCAGACGCTCTTTGCAGCCCTCTCGCGCCGAATGGCCGATCCGTCCCTCCCTCCTTCCACGATATACATGAACGCGACCTTGGTCGAGCGCGCCTCGACCATCCGGAGCACAACCCAGTCCACGCCGCCGCGTCGCAGACACGATGCGCGGCGTCCAAAAGAAAGAAGCAAGACAAAATGAAAATAGCCGTGGTCGCGGCGGCAGGTGCGATTGCCCTTGCCGCAGAAGCGCATGCCGACTCGCAGCCTCTCGACTATGTGCGCGCGACGACGGGTACGATCAATTCGTTCGCGTTGTCGGCGGGCAACGTGTATCCCGCCATCTGCCGTCCGTGGGGCGGTCCCATGTGGGCGCCTGTCACCAAGCCCGGACACAGCGAAGGGTGGTTTTACGACTACACGGGCACGCAGTTCTACGGCATGCGCCTCACGCACCAGCCGAGTCCGTGGATGAATGACTTCGGTCAGGTCACGGTAGTCCCCGTTTCGGGCCCGGTTGACGAGAAGATGGAAAGCCGCCGCAGCCATTTCAGCCACAAGTCGGAGACGATTCGTCCAGATTACTACCGCGTCTACCTCGGTGACAGCGACATCGGATTTGAGCTGACGGCAGCCAAGAGGTCTTGCGTCATGCGCATCACATACGGCGATGCCGAGAAGCCCGGCTTCGTCGTGGATGCAATGGGCGATGACGGAAAGGTTGAGGTCGACCGAGAGAAGCGGCGGGTCTATGGTGTTTCGGCACGCCGCGCGACGCCTGTGGCAGACGATTTCGGCAATCGGTTCGTCGTCGAATTCGACCGCGAGATCGTGTCCGTCGAAGGCGGCGGCTCATGGTGCTGCGTTCGTTTCGCCCCCGCGAGGCGCGGCGACGTGCTTACGGCGCGGATGGCATCCAGCTTTGTCGACCGCGAATATGCCGTCGCCAATCTGGCCGAGGTCTCGGGCAGGAGCTTTGACGCCGTGCGCGCGGAGTCCGCAAAGGTCTGGAACAGCGTCCTCGGACGCTTCAAGGCCGAGACGCCCGACATCGACCGAAAGCGCATGTTCTACACGGCGCTCTACCGCGCGTCGCTTTTCCCGCGCGCGTACTACGACATTGATGCGAGAACGAAGAAGGCGGTGCACCGGAGCCCCACGCCCGGCGGCGTCTTCGAGGGACCGTTCTATGTCGGGACGGGATTCTGGGATACATTCCGCGCGCTTTTCCCGCTTCTCAACTTCGCCTATCCCGAGGTGAACGCGCTGATGACAGAGGGGCTCGAGAACAGTTGGAAGGAGGCCGGATGGTTTCCGGAGTGGTCGAGCCCAGGGCTTTCCGACTGCATGACTGGCAACAACTCCGCGAGCGTCATCGCGGACGCATGGCTCAGCGGCGTGCGCGGGAATGCCGATGCCGAGACGCTGTGGCAGGGACTTGTCCACGGCGCGAACAACCAGCATCCGCGCCAGGGAGCGACTGGGCGCTGGGGAGTCGAGGACTATAACAAGCTCGGCTACGTAGCTCACGAGGGCGGGCGCCACGGCACAGTCGCTCGCACGCTCGAGTACGCCTATGATGACTGGTGCATCTGGCGCTTCGGAAAGGCGATAGGCAAGAGCGACGCCGAAACAGCGCAGTACCGGCGCAATGCCGGAAACTGGCGCAACGTCATAGAT
>CACZHC010000084.1 GCA_902780865.1 uncultured bacterium | reverse complement strand
CCTGCCGCGTGCTTCCCCGCCGTGGGGAACGGTCCACCGGCCGTCCGAAGACGATTCGAACGCATTGAGCCATAGATGGACGCCGACGCCCGCTTTGCCAGCCATCCCAAAAAATCGCCTGACGCCGGTCTCCCCGGAGCCCAGCGCTTCGCGGCGGACGAAGAGCGCATTCAGGCCGTACACCTTCATCCATTCCGGCAACGCCGACATCCCCCCCGGGAAGCCGGGAGGATTCTGCAGCCATGCACCGCGCAACTCGAACTTGGCGAGTTCCGTGGCAGAGATGGGCTTCATGGGGCCAGGAAGATCCTGACAGGCCATGTCGGGCGACACCTTCTGAACGATACTCCTGAGGTGCCTTGCCGCTGCAGGCGATGGAAGCGGCGGTATATGCGAGAACCACGCGCCGGCGGGCGTGAGCGTCACGGCCGGCGAGACGGCCGCGCCGTTGGGAGAGAGGAACCTGGCCTCCACCCTGGCGGAAGCCGAGCCGCCGAAGAACGGCACGATGGTGTTGTCGGTGCTGTGGGGATATGGCGGAAAGGCCTCGTCGAGGGGCTTGATGGCGCACCACGGCTGTCCGCCGTGCCAGGCACCTGGCCGGAGACCGAACGCCTCCGATAGGACGGGATTGGCTTGGCCGAATAGTAGACGATGGCGCGTCCGCCTTTGCGAATAAACCCGGCGAGGAGCTCGGCGTCGGCGGCGGGGAGCGACGAGGCATCAGGGACGATGACAAGCCGCGGGGCGGACTTCACGGCGGAGGAAACGGATGGATGAAGGTCGCAGTCAAGCCGGCCGCGGGAGAGCGTGGCGACTACGCGGCGCGCAAAAGTTTCCATACACGAACCTGCCTGGCCAGACAGAACGGCGATTTCAGAGACGGGGGCGAGCGAGAGTGAGCTGACGACGAGCCTGCCCGCACCCGGCGAAGTCGAGCGCCACACGCTCACGCGCACCTCGTCTATCTTCGGCTCCTCGCCAATGGTCGGGGTGAAGTTCCCGAACGGAACGCGCAGGCGCGACGTGGCGAGCGCGGCAGCGTCAACTTGGGCGGCGGCAAGCCAGTCGCCGCCGATTTTCAAGTGGAACGTTGCGGCCCTGATGGAAGCTGCCCCCTCGAAAAGCTTGATGTCGAGCGCGATGGCACCAGCCGGAACGCCAGGGCGGGATGGCGTCGGCTTCACGTCCACGAAGACCCGGTCCTCCGCCGTTTTCGCGAAGTCCCACTCGAGCGACGGCACGGCGGCAGGCGCCACCAGGGCAGCGATGGCGCAGGCGGGCGACAGGAGTCCTTTCATGGCCCGTTGGAAGATCATCGCCACACGTACTCCTCGTCGTCATCGGCCGGCGCCTTGACGGGCTGGCCCGCGGGATTGTCGGCGGCGACAGTTGCGGACGCCGGAACGGGCGTTGGAGCCGCTGCCGCAGGTTTCTGCGCGGCAAAGGGGTTTTCCAGCCTTACGGGAGCGTGCTCGTTGCCCGTGTTGCCGTTGTTTTTGATGATGCTGGCGGTCTCGCGCCGGTTGTTCTGGGCGCGCGAGCGGATCGCGTTTACAAGCGCGCCCAGAAGGAAGATGGCGGCGAGAATGCCGAACACCAGATGGAAAAGGTCGTTCTGAAGCAAGTCCTCCATGTCGGTCAACCCTCCTTTGGCAGAATATCCACGTCCTCGGCCGCCTGCCGCACGATCGCGGCGTCTATCTCGGGGGCCTTGGCCACGTAGCCGAGCATCAGCGCGGTGTCGCAGATGTTGGTGACGCTTCTCGGGACGCCGCCGGAAAGGCGGTAAAGCTCGGACAGGGCCTCTTGGTTGAATATCCACATGTCGCCGCCCGCCGACATGATCTTGTGCTGGACGAACTCAATGGTCTCGCTGTGCGTGAGGGGTTCGAGCGTCCAGGTAAGCTGCACCCTGGCGCGCAGGGACTGGTAGGAACGCACCATGTCCACAAGCTCCGGGATGCCTGCCATGATGACCGTGGCGAGCTGATGTTCGCGTCCGTCGCTGGAGGTCAGGCGCAGGTTGCTCAGGTAGTGGATGAGGTAGAGCCCGTCGTCGTCGCCCAGATACTGCGCCTCGTCGATGAGAATCGCGTGGTGTTTCAGGGCACCCGGCTTGCGGGAGAGTTCCTGGAGCGTCATGAGGCCGTCCGCGATCGAGGCGACAGTCCCCTTCACGCCAAGGCCTGTGATGACATGGCGCAGCAGCGCGAGGTGCCCCTTGGGGATGGCGTCGATGCGGATGTGCGGAATGCCCGCCTGGGCGATGCGCTCGGTCAGGTTGGACAGGAGAAAGGACTTGCCCATGCCGAACTGACCGGTGAGGATGCCGGCGACCCGTCCTTCCGAAACCAGGTAGAAGAGCCGTGCCACGCCCTCCTCGAACTGGCTCGAGAGGTAGAGCTGCCGAGGATTGTATGAGTTGACGAACGGCGATTCCCTGAGATTCCAATATTTTTCGTACATGTCAACCATCCTCCTTCATTGCGGCGGCGAACGAATATTTCGCGCGTTTTTTCGTTTCTGCCTCGGCGGCAGCAAACGAATATTTCGTACGGTCTCTCCTTTCGGGCATGGGCGCGGGATCGGGCGCAGGCGCGGGGTCGGGCTTGGGCGGCGGCTCGAAATGCGAAAGCTGGCCGAGTATGGACTGCGTCATGTCCATCATCTCCGGTTCTGCCCCATGGGAGAAGGACACCGCGGCCGCCGACGCCTCCTTTCGTTCGGCAGGCATCTGAAATTCGCCCGACGACGTTGGGATGGCCTCGGACGCCACGTCCTTCACGAACCCTTGCCGCGGCACGAACTTCAGTTGCGTCTCGTATGGCAGGCCGACGTTCACCGTAAGTCCCATGTAGGTGAGCACCTTCATGAAGTAGTTGCCCAGCTTGTCGCGGCGGAACTGGATCGCGACCGAGGAATTGTTCTTCATCTCCTCCCAAACCTTCTGCGCTGCGGCGGAAACGGGTTCCGGCAAGGCCACGATGGCGGTAAGCCCGGATTCTTCGAGTGTCGAGATGAATTCCGCTACGCGCTCTGGAGCGGCAGAAACGGGATGGACTTCGAGCCAGGGCCTGGCGTCCTGTATGAAGAGGACGGCCGCCGAGATGCGGTGGGCCTCCGCGATGATTTCCTCAAGCGATTCCCTGACGGGCAGCACCTCGCCCGGCTTGTAAGAATGGTAGAGAATCGAGAGCGCACCGATTTCAGCGGCCCTTTCCAGGTCGTAGCCGACTTCGCGCGCCCGCAGTGCGATACGGTCATCGGACTCGGCGAAGACGGCCAGGACCTGCTCGTCCAGCCGGTAGAAGCTGTTCAGCGCCGCGCTCACGGCCACTTCGCGGCCTTCGCCCGAGGCGCCCGTCAGAAAAGTCACGTGGCCGACATAGATGCCGGAGAACTTGTCGTCCAGCACCGGGATCCCGATGGGAACCTTCATGATCTTCTTCGACATTTAGGATCTCCTCCCCGAAGCCACGGCAGCTTCAAGCTCGCGCAGACGGTTCGCCATCGCGGTGATGTCCGTCAGCGTGCCAACCACCAGGTCGTGGCGAGCGCCAGAGCACTTCATCAGCTCGCAGAAAAGCACGTCCACGTGGTTGGGCTTGAGCGAGTCGACCAGGATGGGGCCTCCTGAACCGGAATCAACCGTGTTCCTGACGACCCCGTTGAAGAGCTCGGCATTCCGCCCCACAACGTCCGCAAGCGTGAAGCCGACCGTCCGCGAGCAGCCGACCAGCACGTTGAAGCGGCTGTTGGCGTGCACGATCTTTCCCGTAGCGGCATCGACCGCGAAGACGGCGGCGGCGGTCCCCTCGAGGACGGCATTGAGCTCCCCGCCCGCGGAGGCAATGGCGGCAGCGGCGTCATTCGCCCTCTCGCAGGCGGCCTTCACCAGCGCCAGCAGCATCTTTCCGTCGAAGGGCTTGCCGACCACTTTCCATGCTCCGCTTTCATAGAGTTCCGTGACAATCTCGAGATCGATGGCCGAGGCGGTCGCCACCACCACCGGCACCGTCTTGATGATGCCGCTTTCGCGCAGAAACTTAAGCACCGCCCATCCGTCGTCTTCCTCCGGCATGACGAGGTCAAGCAGGATGGCGGAGTAGTTGTACGCCCCCGTGCGCAGCATCTCGAGGGCCTCGGCGCCGCTCGAAGCCTCGTGAACCTCGAAGTCGTTCTGGAATATGAGGCGGATAAAGGTCCGCGCAACGTTCGAATCGTCGACGACCAGAATCAGGGGCTTCGCACCCCTGCCGGCTACGTTATGCGTGTTGGCGTGGTGATTTGGAGTTGTCATAGGCATGTTACTTTACCAAGTCATGGATAATAGGAGTGGCGTTAGAAATGGTACAGAAGGTAGAGAAGCACCATGTGGTCGATGTAGGACCTCATGGCCAGGATGTCGTATTCCACCGAGACCGTCATCCAGTCGGTGATGTCGTAGCTGTAGAGGCCGCCAAAGCCCCAGATGGCCTCCCAGTCGGTGTCTCGGTCGGTTATGTTCCTGAAGGATGAGCGGTCGTCGTCGCTCGCAACGTTCTTGTCGTTCAGCGCAAAGCTGCCGCGCCCGTCGCTCTTGGAGAAGCCGCCAAAGAGGTCTGCCCGGAACCGCAGCTTGTCCGAACCCGTCTCGTAGCGCAGCACGCCCAGCAAGCGCTTGTCCCAGTAGGGTGTCCAGTAGAAGTCGCTGGCGTCGCTCGTCGTGGTGGTGCTGAATCTCAGACCGTACCAGACCGACGGCATGGACTCGGAGGACCACAGGGACTCGAGGTTCATGAAGTACATCGCGTTGTCGTCGCGGTAGGACCAGTACTGCGTGCGACCGGACAGCTTCCAGTAGTCGGACGGCAGCCACTCCGCCGTGAGGGCAAGGGAGTCGTACGTGACATTCTTTACGGCCGAGGCCACGTAGTCGTGGTCGAAGAGCGTCATGACGGAGAAATTATCCTCGGGGTTCCACCGGGCACCAAAGGAAAACACCACCTCGTCCTTCTTGCGCATCGGCGTGAAATAGCCGCTGTTGCGGCGATCCTGCAGATTCGCGTACTCCGCATACTCGTACTTGTCATCGCGGGAGGGCTTGCGCGTCGACACCCCCGCCGAGCCGAAGAGGAACACCCCGGAATCGAGGCGCCAGTTCATGCCCAAGCGCCAATCATCGGTTTCGGCCTTGAACTTGTATTGCGACTCCTCGTAGGGCACATCGGTCATCGTCCGCGCGTTCCAGTAGGGCCGGACGGTCTGCTTGATCTCGCCCTTGTGGTATTCGCCGTACAGGCCGATCCAGTCGTTCCAGTTGGCCCCGCCCTTCGCGCCGTACCTGACGATCTCCACCTGGTCGTTGGCCTTGGTGTGGGAAATGTCGACCTGTCCGTAGGGATGGGCGGGATCAAACCAAGGCTTTTCCTTGTCCTTGGACATATGCCATTCGAGCTCCGGCTCGCGCAAGTCGCCCGCGACCCGCTTCGCCCCCACGCCTTCGCCGGGCTCGTTCCTGCGGATTGTCGTGTCGTTGCGGTCGGCGCGCTCCGCGTCATGCGCGGACGTCCCGCCCGAGACAGTCTCCAGCAATGGGCGCATGTTGGCGGCAACGCGGTTGCGGAAGCGGTGTCGAATGTTGTAGTCAAGCTTGGTGCACAGGTCTTCGGGATAGCCGTCCTCGCGCAGACTGGCCACGATCTTGTTCGCCTCGTTCGGCTGGTTGAGGAGCATAGCCAGTTCGGCGCGCATCCGGCGTCCGAGGAAGTAGGGATGAAACTCGTAGGCGTGCCGGACGACGTCCTCGCCCTCGTCCGACCAGCTGGGCTCGTAGCGGCGCGCGATCATCGGGTCGTCGCCGGTCAAGGTGAAGCCGGTGGTGCTCTGCACGAAGCCAAGGCCGTAGGAGCAGGCGGCCTCGGAGATGATGCTGTCGCTGATCGAGCGCTTTGTGCTGATGTTGCACGCGCCGACCTGCCCCACCGAGCCTTGGGGGTAGGCGACCATGGCCACGGCGCAGTCGTTCGAGCCCATCTCCCTGCGGATCTTGGCGCGGCTGTCGCGGAACTCGTGGCGGATGCGCCGGTCCCATTCGTTCATCGACTCGATCCTGTTGCGGTCGGCCTTCCACAGGCGGTTGTGCAGAGGGTCTCGCATGTCGATGCCTTCCTTGTCCACGGGCGCCTTCTTGCCGCCGGAGCGGAGCGAGGATCCGACGATCCAGTTGCCGGTGTTGGCGTACTGGCGTATCTCGTCCCACTCAAGCCTGCTGGGTTCGAAAGTTTCCGGTTCGTCGGAGGGCGTGAACAGCGCGAAAGGAACGCCGAACTCCTCCGCCACACGAGTGCCCAGCACCATTTGCGAGCGTCTGGCGGTGTCGAACGTCACCGCAAAGGTCAACCGGGGGCCAAGGGAATCCTCGTCATCCCAGTCCTCCTCGTCCTCGTCGCCGTCATAGTCGTCTTCATCCTGCCCAGATCGCCTGCGCTCGCGGACCTTCCTTGACTCCTGGTCGTTCTTGAGGTAGTGCCGGCCCGTGACCATCCAGCCGATATGGTCGAAGAATTTCGCCGGGAGAGGCGCCTCCTCCTCGTCGGCCTCTTTGTCGACGAGATGCCGCACTTTCCGGCGACCGGCCTTGGCGGTTTTTGCGGGGCGCCCCGCGGCGCCGATGATCTGGGGTATCTCGTCCGCCGAAACCAGCTCCCAGCCGGCGCGCTGCAGCGAACGAATGTGCTCGGTCAGGCGTCTTACACTCGTCTGCGGCATCCAGTCGCTCTCGGTGAGGTCGGTGTACTTTAGCGTGAGCACGGAGCTCCTCGAACCCGCCTCCTCGAGCCGTTTCGCCTCCGCCAAAGCCTTGGCATATTCTCCTTGGGCGGAATAGAGGCGCGCGCGGTAGTAGTGCATCATCGGGTCGTCGCGGTCGAAATACCTGAAGCACTCGCGCAGGACGCGCTGCGCGGCCTCGAAGTTCCGCTCCTTGATCTCCACCTCGAAGAGCAGCGCAAGCGCCCGCACGTCCTGGTGGTTGTACTTGAGGAGGACGTCTTCGATCTGCCTGCGGCAGTCGTTCAACCGTCCGGACTGGTAGCAAAGCTCAGCCAGGAGACTGCGCGTCTGCATGTTCAGGGGATCGGCCTTGACCGCCTCCTGCAGCCGGTCGATGATCGTGTCGGTCTTGTAGCGCTCGGGGTTGACCCGGTTGATGGCTACGCACCGGCCCGCGAGCCGGGTGAGGTACTCCGCGCGCATGAGGCGGTTGGTGGTCGCCTCGACAAGCGTCTCAAGCGGGGTCACGTCCTCCTGGCCCGACATCTCCGCGATATCGGCCCGAAGCCGCATGGCCGCCAAGTTCTCGGGCTCCATCTCGAGAACCTCCCGGCAAAGGAGGTCGGCTTTCTCCAGCTCGCCCACCCGCAGCTCTAGGGTGGCCTGCTCGAGTTTTATGATGGTGTTGTCCGAGATGACTTCCGCAATGTCGCGGTATATCTTGAGCGCGTCCTCGTCCTGAAAGCGGTTCGCAAGCATCTGGGCGTAGGTGTGCTGGATGTCGACGCGGTCGGGATTTTCCTTGACGAGCCCCTTCAAAACAGCTTCGGACTCCTCGATCTCGCCCAGTCGCATCAGGTTCTGCGCGAAAGAGTATTTGAGGTCGTAGTCACGCGGATTGATGGCAAGGGCCTTGCGGAAGGACTCGTCCGCCTTCACCCAGTCCTTCTCGAGGATCTCGTACTGCGCGACGAGCGCGTGGGGCTTGGCCTTTTCGGGCATCAGGTCGCGCATCCGGAACCACAGGTCGCGCGCGCGTTTCTGCTGGCCGGTCCGCACGTAGCACCAACCGAGGCCCTCCCAGCCGGCCTCAAGCGCGGGGTCGCGCGAAATCGCCTCCTCCAGGAAGGGAGTGGCTTCGGCGAACTCCTCCTCCTGCACGAGGCCGAGTCCGTGATACAGGAGCGCCTGGGCGGGCGTTACCGAAACGTCCGTCTGGCGCGACTCGTCAATCACGCGATTGAACTCGTCCTGAATGGTAGCGGCGCAAGCCGAACCAGCGGCCAAGGCCAGCGCAATCGCGATTGCTCGTCCATTCATCCTCATCGTGCCTCCTGCGTGTTACTTCTTGTCGGGCCAGTAGGTTCTGAGCACATCCTCCGCGACGATTTTTGCGCCATGGAAGGAAAGGTGGACGCCGTCCGTGTCGCGCACCGCGACCGCCGCGCCCGTCTTGGAGATCACGGTCTGGGTGTAGCGTCCCGGCCGGATCGTGAGCACCTTGCCCATGTCGTACCTGTGGAACCGGTCACGGTACTTCTCGTCGCCCGCGATCTCGGCGACAATGCCGGCGACGAGCTGCGCGTGCTGCTCGTTGACGTCGGACTTCATCGGCGGCGTAAGCATCCACACGGCGTGGGTTACGCCGTTCGTGTAGAGGGCGTCGAGAAGCTCCTCGATGCGGCACTTGTACTCGACGCGCCACTCGTCCGTCCCCACCACGGCCATGCTGCCCGAACGGCTCTCGAGGTTCTGCCTGTCGTTCGTACCCAGCGAGATGAACGCGGTCTTCGGCTTCACACGCTCGCAGAGTTCCTTTGCCTTCACCGGCCAGTTGAAGACCGACGGCCGGGCAAGTCCGGAACCGAGCGAAGAAAAAGACTCGGCCGGAGTCACTTCTTTCGCCTTGAAGGCCTTCTCCATGCCCTTGCCGAGCATCTTCATCATCGAGTCGCCAATGAAGACGACAGGCGTGTCGAGCTTGACCGACTCCCCGATCTTCGGAGTGTCCGTTTCCGCGCCAGTCGCCGTAATCGCCGCCATCAGGACGGCCGCAGCCATGAATTTCCTTGTCATACTACCTCCCTTGTTTTCACTGCATGTCTTTCCCTTGCGGGCTATCCTCCTGGTCGAGCCACCGCCCACGAACGCGCGCGGCTCCCCGACGTAGAAAATCAAGTCGAAGCATCGCCGAGAGGCGTGCAACCGGACGCACGAGCGCCTTCGTCGCGTCGCGGGCGACGCCGTAGTCCATGTTCTCGGCGTTCTTCTCCATCGCCGGCGCGTTCATGAGCACCACAAGCGCGTAGAACACGGCAAGGCCGGCCGCCGCCACCCGCCAAGTCTTGTTCCTTCCTTCAGTGTCCTTCATGTCCACGCCTCCTTCAGAACTGGAAATAGATGAACGGAGCCACGCCTTCGGGGGCGAGTCCCAGGATTATGGTAAACACGACCGCCGCCATGCCGCCCTGCACCCACACAGGCCACCTGCGCACGCGGTTGGTGAGCCGGGCGAGTCGCGCACCGTCGCAGAGCTGCAGGGCGAAGCCCACTGCCAGCACCACCGCGCCGGCCGCCACCGGCAGCGTGGACTCCACGCCCACGGCCCTGAACGCATTGAGGACCCCCATGAAGGTCTCCATGCCGCCTGCGGAACCCGCCCTGAAGAGAATCCACAGGAAGGCGACCACGTGAAACACGAATATCCGCGCAAGCCACTTCGGCGGGCGGAAGGAAACGAGTCGGCCGAGCATGCGCTCCACCGCCAAGAGCGCGCCGTGCAGGATTCCCCACAGCGCAAACGCCCAGCCCGCCCCGTGCCAGAGCCCGCCCAGGAACATGGTGAGCATGAGATTCACATAGGTTCTCGCCTTCCCCCTGCGCGAGCCGCCAAGGGGGATGTAGAGGTAGTCGCGGAGCCACGACGAGAGCGAGATGTGCCAGCGGCGCCAGAACGTCTTGAAGCTGTCGGAGAAATAGGGCGCGTCGAAATTGATCGGGAACTCGAAGCCCAGCAGCAGCGCGCAGCCGATCGCGATGTCGGAGTAGGCCGAAAAGTCGCAGTAGATCTGCAAGGTATAGGCGTACACGCCCATGAGCGCGTCGATGGCGCCGAATTCCTCAGGCATGGCGAAGAGCGGGTCCGCGAGGTTCGCGGCGAGGTAGTCCGCGATGACCATCTTCTTGAAGAGCCCCGCGAGGATGAGCACGCCCGCGCGCGCGGTATCGAGCTTCGTCGCCGTCCCCGGAAGGTTCTCCATCGCCGGGACGAGGTGGCTCGCACGGACGATCGGCCCGGCCACGAGCTGCGGGAAGAAGGCCAGGTAGTTCGCGAAGTCGATCCAGCGCCTCGCTGGCTTGACCTCGCCGCGCGCCACGTCGATCACGTAGCTCAGCGCCTGGAAGGTGTAGAAGGATATGCCCACCCGGCCACCTTCACCCCCAGCGGGGCGACCGCCCCGTTGAAGAGG
Source organism: uncultured bacterium (assembly GCA_902780865.1). GTDB lineage: Bacteria > Verrucomicrobiota > Kiritimatiellia > RFP12 > UBA1067 > UBA1067. Next base: position 7,106 of record CACZHC010000084.1, on the reverse strand, counting down.
AATCCCGTGTACTTGAAGAACACGAGCACCCCGATGTTGAGCGCGACCGCCAGCACCACCGGCAGTCGGCCCGCCCGCTCGCCTCTCCCGGCCATCCACAGGGCGAAGCCATGGTTGATGACTGAGGACGCGAGCAGCATCAGCGCAAACGGCCAGCTCCACCAGCCGTAGAACACGAGACTCGCGGCGAGCAGCACCAGCTTCCTCAGCGAGACGAACACCCTTTCGCAGCCTGCATACCTCTCCGCAAGCGCCGCCAGGCCCCAGTTAAGGCCGAAGACGACCGCAAAGAACACGGCAAATGTCAAAGTCGGGAACAGCATCAGCCCTCTCTCCCCCTTGGCATGACCACGAGCGTCGGCTTCGTGCGGCTCGTGCCGGCGGGGGAGTCCTTCCACTTCTCGAATTTCTCCGCCTGGGTCTCCCAGGTCGCCTGGCCCGTCTGCAGGTAGAGACTGCCGCGCTGGAGTTCGTGCAGCACCACCTTGGCGTCGGTCTCCACGGCCTCCGCGAGCGGCTTGTCGCTCTGAATCAGAACGACGTTCGCGAACAAGGCCTCGAGCGCCTTCTCCATCTTCGCGCACCACTCTGTCTCGGGGAGACGCCTCACCCGCAGGCACAGGCCATCAAAGCCGAACTTCTTCATGTAGGCGATGACGTCCGCAGGTTCGGGGTCGTTGTAGTAGCCGAGGTCCACGACCGGCATGAGCCGCAGACGGTGGTAGCGCGCGAAGACGCGCAGATCGTCCAGCGAGCGAGCGTCTGGAGAAGAGAGAGTTCGGTCCACCGACTGCTGGCCGACGACCGGCGCAATCACGCCAACGTCGTCCACCCGCGCGCGCAGGGCCGCGAGAACGTCGCGCGTCGGCGCTGGCTCGGAGGTACCCGCCTCCATGACGGTCGGCAGCAGGTCCATGACGACAATTGTCGGACTCATCGGGCCGGACGACAGCACCTTGAGACGCGTTTGCGCCATGCCCGTCTCGGATGCGGAGGCCGCCACACCCCACCAGCCATAGCCGAGCGCACGAGGAATCTCGAGGGGCGTGGAGAACGCGTGCCTGCCGTTGTAGTAGCCGATCGCGCCGTCTCCGCGGATCTCCAGCCGGAGCGTGAGGTCGTCTTTCGGACGGACCCACAGGACGCTGTCCAGCACCCGTGGCTCGCCGTTCTGCCATGCCTGGATGCGCAGGAACCCGTCGCTGTCGAACCCGAAGCGCACCATGCCCTTCGTCGACCGCCGCGCATAGAGCCAGAACGCGCCAAGAGACTCGCCGATCCTCGCCTCCACGAACCCGTCGCGGAACAGGTCGCTGCGCTTGAGCCTCATGTTGGTCTCGGATGGGTCGGGCAGCCCCGGCAGCAGGTATTCGCCGCCGATCAGCGCCCCGTTGTTGCCGAAAATCTCCCAGTTGTCGGAGAGACCGGACTTCGAGAAATCCTCGACAATGGGCTGTTCGAGCGGCATCAGCGTCATGTAGTTGCGCCTCACCAGGCCGTTCTTGGAATCCCTCGCCACACGCCGCAGGAAGTCGAACGCCGCACTAGACTCCGGAAACGTCAAGAGCCCGGAGTCCTCGATCTTGCGACGGAACCACATCAGGTTCTGGCTGTTGGGCGCGACCATGCCGATGATGTGCCGCAGGTTGTCGTAGCGTTCGGGCGCCTCGTTGAGGTAGCCGTGCAGCGCCACCCTGATGTCAATGTTGTCTGGCTGGCGTCCGACCCAGTCCTCGAGAATCGCGCGCGCGTCCGCGCGCAACCCCCTGTGGTCGAGCCAACGCGCCTGCGCGAGGGCGATTTCGCGGTTGAGGGGGAAGGCCTTTGCGTACCTGTCCAGCATCTCGCGCGCCTCGTCCTCGGCCTTGCCGGTCGTCATCAGGTAGTCGGCGAAGTCCGTCACCACGCCGATGCGCGAGGGGTCGAGTTCAAGGGCCTTCCGGTAGGCCGCCGCCGCATCGTCGCCACGCGTCTCGCGGACGTTCAGCCGCGCCTTGTATTCCCATGCGTCCGCGCTCGTCGGCATCGCCTCCGTCCAGCGCTTGGCGGCGGCGTCAGCCTCAAGGAAACGGCGTTCGGCGAGGAGCCGCTCGGCCCGGACGACGAAGTCCGGATCGCCGGGCTGCGATTCCTGCGGCTTCGCGTCGATCTTCGCGAGCTGGTAGTAGTTGACAGAGCCCTTGTCGTTCGGCACCACCGACAGGAGTCCGTGCATGCGCTTCCAGAGGACAGGCGTGACCACCGAGCCGTCCGCAGCCACCACGGCCACGCCCGGCAGCGTGTCAAGAAAGCCAACCACCAGGTTCCCCGCCACGAACGACGTCGGGAACCTGACCGCTACCGGCATGTTGGTACACCCCGTATCCTCGCGGAACGACGCGATCCAGCTGCGCATCAGCGACAGGCTCGTCTCATCCAGCTCGCTCGCGTCGATGTAGAGCCCCGCGAAACCGCCGTCCTTGAACGCCTCCGCCGACGTTTCCCGCGGGATGTTGCCGAACGGGTTCTTCCCGGAGAGCTTCAGCCGCGGCCATACGCCGCAGAACGCCTTGGCCGCCTCGATCTTGATGACGTCGAGATCCTCCACAAGCTGGAAGCCGGCCATACCGTCGCTCGCCGAGAACCACGGCGGCGCGATTCCATCGTACCTAAAGGCCTGCCGCTCAAGCTCCGCGAAGACATCCGTCTTGTCGCGCATCGACTCCGCGTCCCAAAACGCGAAACGCGGCAGCGGCGCCCTGAGACGCGCGGACACGATCTCCACTTCCGCCTCGCCAGGACGTCCGCTCCAGACGCCCGCGCCGACAAATCCGGGCTTGGGCCGAGGGTTCCCAAGGCTCACGCCCCCGCCGAAGAGCATCCGCCTGTCCAACATCGTGAAAAGCGCGCCGTTGCGCATGACGAGAACGAGCGAGTGCTCGCGGCCCGTGCCGATGGGGGAATCCAGGAATTCTGCGGCCAGCCTTTCGCCGGTCGTGCGCTCCGGCCGGTTGCGCGTTAGGATGACAGAGCTGTCCATTCCGAACGTGAGCATCACCGCGTCATCTTCGGCCACGTAGTTCAGGAACACGGTGAAGGCACCTCCCTCCATGCGGAACTTGATTTCAAACGAGCCTTCCGCAAAGGCGTTGGAGCCCATCACCAGCGCCTTCGAGCCGGTGGTGGAGCCTTTGTCGGAGATGACCGGGTCGTCCGGGGCCTTTGCCCGCAGGTAGACGGAGGAGCTATCGGCGGCTGGCATGCACTCGCCCCAGATCGCGCGCCACCTTTCCCTTTCCACGTCGCCCGCCTTCGGCGAGTCGTTCCAGCCGCCGGGTATCTCGCGCGGCCACACGCCGTCAAGGATGCGCACCAGCTCGTCGGCGCTCCACGCGGGATCCACCTTGAGCCGCGCAAGGCGGCGCGGGTCGGAGAGGGCGTCGTTGTAGCCGAAGCCGTCGATGATGAACCCCATGTCGTAGAAGTCCTCCACCGCCTTGAGGTTGGCTTCACGCAGTTGCCTGTTGTGCGCCTCGAACTGTCCGTAGTTCCCCATGGGGAAGAAGAACGCCCGCGCCGCGCAGCCGAGCTTGTTCGAGAAAAACGAGACGGCCGCGGCATGGTCGGCGCGGATGCGCCTGTCGAACTCCTCCAAGGTTTCGAATCGCGAAAGATCCGGCAGCCACTCGGGCGAGGAAAAGAACATCGCCGTTCGTCCGTCCGCGCCCGCAGCGACCTCCCCCGTGCCGTGGTCGGACTCCGCCGCCAGCTCCCACGTGGGGCTTGATTTCATGTGCTTCAGGTACGGCGCGAGGATGACCCCCTCCACCTCCTTGCGCACGTCGTCAGTCACCACCCCCATGACGGCATGCCAGCGCCGCTTCTCCAGTAGGCTGCCGGTTGTGAAGTACGAGCTTCGCCGCGAGTTCTCGAACGTGATCAGCAGCGACTTGGCGGGGAGTCGGCGCCCCTCCTTGTAGAACCTCGCCACGTCTTCGAGCGTGATCGGGGTGTACCCCGCCGCCGTCAGCGCGTCCAACTGCGAAGCGAACTTCTTCGTCGAGACGAAGTCCCCGCCGACATCCGGATTTGTCGTGACGCCGCCGTAGGCGATGGCCACGAACGAATCGCTCGTGCGCTTTGCCATGTCCAGCGCCGCCTTCTGGATACGCTCGCGCCGCTTCCAGTAGATGCTGTTGAACACGCCCCATGTCGCCACCCCAAGGCACACGAGGCCGAGCAACACTAGCCAGGCGGTGCGGTTCTGGTCCTTGCGCATTGCCTGCGGACGCGCCCACCCGCTGCCCGCCACCTTGGCGGAGTCGGAATTGTTCGGATTCTCGCTCATCCTCTCGTACCCCATTTCTTGCCGTCAAGCGTCAGGAAGCCCCAGTAGGTCTGCCAGCCGAAAAAGAAGATGTAGGAAAGCGTGAACAGGGCCCCGGCATACCACCACCTGCGGCCGCTCGTGATCCAGAAGTGGAGGCTCCACACCAGCGTGATCGTGAACACGCCGATCACGTACGACGGATGCAGCATCCCCTCCTGAAGGGGCGCGATGACAAGCGCCTGCACCATCACGACTGGCTCGACAATCGGCATCCACATCATGGCGTACCACGAAAGCGCGGGAACGGGGTGCTTGCGCCACATGAACTTGCCCGTCTTCCAGATTTCGCGCAGGTAGGACCTCACCCACCGCGCCTGCTGGCGCGCGTACTGCTTCCACCCCTCGGGGCAGATTGTCGTCGCGAGCGCCTGGTCGTCGTAGAGGATCTTGTAGTCCCTCAGTATGAGGTTCGTAAGCGAGCGGTCGTCGGCGTAGTTTCCGTGCTTGCCCCACACGGTCGCGTTGATCCAGTCGTCCATCACGGCGAGGACGCACGTCCGCCTGTACGCCGAAAAGCATCCGGGCAGGCAGCTCACGGTGCCGAATACGCTTTCGGCCGCCTTCATGATCTTGTACGAGAAATAGTACCTTACGTCCTGCATCCGCGTGAGCATGTTGACGTTCGCGTTCTCGATGTCGCAGTGGCCGGAGATGCCGCCCACCGTCGGGTCCACGAAGCCCTGCATCAGCTTGTGGAGCGAACCCGGGAAGACGAAGGTGTCCGAATCCACGCACACCATGAACTCGCCGCGCGCGAGGAACGTCGCCACCCCCCAGCCGTGGCAGAGGCCGCGGTTCTTTTCGAAATTCACCAGCACAAGCCCCGGATGGTTCGTCTGCGCCTCCTGCATGTGGACGAGCGAATCGTCCGAGGAGCCGTCGTTGACGCACACGACCTCAAGCTTGTCCAGCGGATAGCCCGAGGAGAAGATGCGCTCCAGGGTCTTGCGGATCGCCGCGCCCTCGTTGAAACACGGCACCAGCACCGTCAGCGTCGGCTCGAAGTCGGCTTCGGCCGGCGCCTTGTAGAAGGCGGCGAAGATGAAGCGCGAGATCACGAAGGCGCCGGCGATGATGGAGTAGATCGACACGAGCGGCTGGTAGAAGTAGTTCTCGATGCTGTTCAGCTGCAGCGTCACCGCCCATGCCAGCAGACCCACTGCGCCGACCGCCACGATGACGCCGAATATGATATGCGGGGGATGGTAGATTGCCTTAAGACGCGCCTTCACCTCTTCCGGCGAAGGCGGCGCCATCGGCGGGGCGACCGTGCGCTCCTGCGTGCTCTGCACCATCGCCCGACGACAATAGGGACAGATCGTTGGCGGGGTCTTCCCTATGGTCTGTACTTCAATCAAACAGTGCGGGCACCGACTGGAGCGCACCTCCACTGAATCTCGACGGCGGCTCCCGGAGTCGGCGGAGCGGCTCTCGGTGCTGGCAGAGCGGGGACTGGACCGCGTGAAAAAACTACGCGTTCCTCCTCCCCCAGCCGTAGCTGTCCTGTCAGTTGTCATCTAATCAGAGACCACCTCCGTCAAAGGCCGTATCACACGCGCCCGCATCCCTGATGGTGAAGGTCCAGCCTCTTTTGAAGACGGATGCGACGGCTGGTTGTTCCAGTCGTCCAAGTCGTCCGAGGCAGCTTTGCGGCATCCCCGCCGTTATTTTACAATTCGGGGGGGGGGGGGGTAAATATATGCAGTTATCTCTCATGGATTCCCCCTTCTGCCAACCGCCGACGATTCCACTCTGCTTTGAAAGAAACATGGGAAAGCCCTTCAAGGGTCATCCCATGAAGAGTCAAATACTTCCTATCTTTCTGCTCTATCGCAAGAGGTATGTCGATCTTTATGTCCATTGCACAGTAATTACAAGACTTTTTCACACTGTTCCCACTCCAACCCACGGGGATTGAACCGATTGCGAACACCTTGTGTCAATCCAGCAATTGCCATTTTGGATATTATACCATATTTCCCTCCCCCCGTTCAAGCACGACCACATGGTGATTTAGATCATTTTGATTCCCGATGAGATTTGGGGAAGATTTGGGGACAGGCCCCACGAAAGTCGCTGTTTTATTGGCTTTCATCGCCTCTTCGCCTTTCACGCTGCCCTTTCCGCCGCCTTCGCGAGCCGCCAGCCGTGCGTCGCGTAGCCAAGCTCCCCCACCTCCCGCGCCGCGACGCTCCGCGCTCGGAACCGGTCACCCAGCGCAAACGCCGTCGTCGTCACGAACGCGAGGCTTCCGAATATCTTCCCCGCCCCTATCTGCGCCACCCTCCTCATCAGCCTCTCGTCGGGGACAGGCCCCGCGAAAGTGCCGTCAGACGTGGCAATCCAGCTCCAGGCGTAGTGCTTAACCATCCCCGCGCGGACGGGGTTCAGGTAGACGTAGCGCATGCAGATCGCGCGGTAGCGACCGTCCTCGACCAAGGTAGACTTGAAGCGGCCGTCCCATATCGAGCCGCTGTAGCCGCGCTCGCGCTTGAACCAGACGTTGAAGAGCTCCTTGAACGTCTTTATGAACTCGCTTACGTCGTTCATCCTCGCACGGAGGCGGTCCTGCGCCTCTACTACCGCGGAATCCATGCCGATGCCGCGGAGCTCCTTCCAATGCTCGGCGAGTTCGGCTGCCGCCCGCTCGCCCTTCAGCGCCGCGATGCGACGGAGAAGTTCGCCCTCGGTCAGTTCCTCCCCGCCACGCACCACCTTGCAGACTATGTGGAAATGG
>CACZHC010000083.1 GCA_902780865.1 uncultured bacterium | reverse complement strand
GTCGCCCGTAGCGTCAAGGCGATAGATGCTTGCAAGCGTCGAAGTAACGGTCGTCTCGTTGTTGGAGATGACGCAACGGTCGAGGATGACTTTCCTGTGGAACAGGACATCGTCCTGATCGTGGCCGACATTGTTCGCAATAAGGCAGTCCACCAAGCGCGAGCACCCCTGCTGCTCCCGCTGTTCCTTGGACCCGACAAGACCGCGCTTCGTCTGCGTGTGGTTGCGGAAAATGCAGTTCGTCACCGTAGCATAGCTCGTGACGTCAATCGCGGCATGGTACTGGTTCTTTGTCAAATCCGAGCAAAAGCACGCGTCGAAGACCGAATCCTCAACCCAGAGCGCGCCGAAGATCGCACCGCCGCCGCCTTCGTTTCCAACCGTGGCGACCCCGCACCTGAGGAACGTGCAGCCGCTGACGATGCCGTAGTTTTCGCGCGGCTCGAAGGAAGAATAGCTGTTCTGCCCGGCATATATCGCCCCGCCGTACTTCGCCGTGCAGTCTATGAAGTCGCAGTTCCTGATCATAGTCGTCTGCGAGACACTTGAGGAGCTGTAGCTGATGGCACCGCCATTGCCCGCATAATAAGCATTCTTAAACGTGATCCCCTCGACCTTGAAGCCGTTCCCGCTTACATTGAGGATGCGCCACTGTGATTCGCCGTCGATTATCGTGTCGGCCTTTCCGCCTGCGGAAACGAGTGTCACATTTTCCGCAGTGTCACATTTTCCGCGGAGACATTGATAGTCTCGTTTGCAGTGTAAGTGCCGCTCATAAGCGTGATGGTATCGCCGTTGCTTGCGGAGCTGAGAGCCGACGAGAGCGCCGGATACGTCGACACTGTCGTGTCGGAGGCGCAAGCGGAGCCGACTAGTAGCGCAGTTACGGTCGAAAGGACATATGATTTCATGGAAGCTCTCCTTCTATTGTTGTTACTGTGCAAGTGGTCTTCCCCGAACACATCAAAGCCCCAGCTCCCTCGCCTGCTTGGAGGCGACGCGCTCGGATTCGACAGCCGCCTTCATGCGGTCGATCTGAAGCCCGAAGGAGCCGGCTTTCATCTCGTCGCGGTTGCCGATCGGCTCGTCGCCGAAGTGGGTCGCCATGATCGAGAAGATGCGCGAGAAGTTCGCGTCGCAGGAGCTGAAGTGCGTGTCGTTTTCGCTCAGGCGGTTCGTAAGGACAACCTCGACCGCGTCAAGCCCGGGGTCTATGAGGAGGAAGCATCCCGTCGCGCCTGCGTGACCGACGGCCTCCATGGTGTTGACGTCGGCGAAATACTGGCCGAAGCCGATGTAGCCGGACTTTGCGAAGAAGGCGGGCGTGCGGTTGAACTCCGGCTTCAGGCAGCGGCGGAAGAGCGTGTCGACGCCCTGAGGCGTGAGGATGCCGTTCTTGCGCGTGCGGCGGATGTCGAGAAGATGGCGGCCGAACTTCACGAGGTCGGGCGCCGTGATGTGAAGCCCCGACTGCCCCTGGTGCGCGGCAAAAGCGGAATGGTCCATGCCGAGCGGGCGGAAGATGCGGTCGCGCGCGAGGTCCGCGACATCAGCGACGCCCGTCACCTTCTCGCATATCTCCGCGAGGATGTCGTAGCCCTGCGACATGTAGCGGAACTTCTCGTTCACCTCGAAGTCCTGGTACATCGTGTCGTAGAACTCCTGATGGCGTCTCGCGTCAACGCACTTCGCGACATGGCCGGTCTTGTTGCGCCAGCCCGATGTGTGTGTCATCAGATTGATGATCGGCACGTACTCGCCCTTGAACTCGGGGATGTATTTCTTCACGTAGTCGTTGAGGGATATCTTGCCTTCCTCGGAGAGTTGCATCAAGAGCACCGCAGTGAAGACCTTTGTTATCGAGGCGACGTGCACTGGAGTGTTTTCGTCGAAGCCCTTCCAGTCTTTTTCGGCGACGAAACGATAGCGCGTCTCCCCGTGCTGCTCGTACGCGCAGCTCATGCACTTTAGCGCACCGTCGGCAAACTCCTTGGAAAGGAACGCGTCCACGCGCGATTTGGCGTCGTCTGCCGCGAGCAATGAAGCGCCCAGCAGGGCCGTGGAAACCATCAAAAAGTTCTTGGCGTTCATGAGTACAATCCTTGGTGAATTTTTGATGATGCAATTTTATAACATAAATGAATGATAGTCCATTACCCGACTGGGTATTCGCAGTATTGACAAATTCCGGCGGATTCTGCATAATATTTGCATGACATTCGGCATACCAATGGCCCTTTTGGCCGCAACGCTCGTCAACGCGAAAGATGTCGCGTCGGGCGACTATGTCGGGCAAAGGGTGTCAATCCGCGGCGTCGTCGCAGCGGCCGTGCGCGACGACCTCGACGACGGCTTCAACTGGATTCTCCTCAAGACGCCCGACGGCTCGGTCTGTGCGTCGACCGACAACAAGATACACACTCTTGACGAGCTCAGGCCGCTTCTTGATGCGGAAGTAGAACTCACCGGCACAGTTCAGCGCTTCTCCCTCTGGCGCAAGTTTCTCGGCTACCAGATGCTCTTCGACAGCGTTGCGGAGGGCGACAGCATAAAAGTCATAACGCCCGCGCCAGAAGACCCCTTCTCCGCGCAACCCCTGACGGACGCATCGTACCCCCACCGCCAGACGGCGACAGGCACGGTTATCGCCATTACAGGCGACAGTTTTTTCCTTCGTCATGCGGACGGGCTTATTCGCGTCCGGCCAGTCGTATCAGACGACATGCCGCCCCTCGGCGGGCTTGTGACCGTCAGTGGCTTCGCCGAGCAAAACCAGTTCATCCCTCTGATGATCGAGGCGTTATGGCGCTCCGAACCGGCAAAGACGACGCCACCGGAACCTGCGACCGACATCGCGGCGCGCAACCTCTTCAAGTCCGACGCATACGGCCGCGCGAGCAGCAGCGCCCACCGCTACGTCGACACTTCGATCTGCGGCAAGACAATACGCCTCGTCGGGCGCGTCGAATCTGACAGGCGCGAAGCGCGAGGCCCCGAGGGATTCCGCCTCAACTGCGACGGCGAATCGATCTTCGTTGACATGTCGGGATTCGCGCCAGACGCGATCAATATCCCGAAGCCCGGGGCCGTGATTTCTGCGGCCGGACTCTGCCTCGCCGACTTTGACACAAGCCGCAACACGCTCTTCCCGCGCTTCCTTGGCTTCTCGATAATCCCCCGCACCGCCGACGACCTGCAGATAATCCGCCACGCGCCCTTCTGGACAATCGCGCGCCTCGCCCTCATGCTTGCGCTCGCCATCGCAATCGCCATCGGCTTCGCGATATGGTCTGCCGCGCTGAAAGTCGTCTCGACGCGGCGCGGGCGCGAACTTGCGCGTGAGCAGATCCACAGCGCACGCGCAGAGCTCAAGGTCGAGGAGCGGACGCGTCTCGCGGTCGAGCTTCACGACTCAATCTCCCAGACGCTGACTGGAGTTGCGCTCCAGATCGACGCCGCCTCGGGAACTGACGGCGACGGCGCAAAGACCTTCCTTTCGACGGCGCGCAACATGCTCGCGTCCTGCCGACAGGAGCTAAACGGCTGCCTTTGGGACCTTCGGAGCCGTACCTTCGAGGAAAAGGACATGACAGAGGCGGTGCAGCGGACGCTTACGCCGCACATTGGGTCTGCGAAACTTGCCGTCCGCTTCAACGTGCCGCGCGAAAAGCTTTCGGAAGGAACCGCGCATGCCGTCCTGCGGATCGTGCGCGAGCTTGGCACCAACGCCGTCAAGCATGGCCATGCGAAGAACATCAAGGTTGCCGGCGAATTCCACGACGACACCATTTCCTTTTCGGTGCTTGACGACGGATGCGGGTTCGACACTTCGGCTGCGCCAGGACCCGCCCAGGGGCACTTCGGGCTTCAGGGAGTCCGCGAACGCCTCAACGCCTTCAACGGCACGATACGCTGCGACAGCGAGCCCGGCTGCGGCGCCAAGTTCACAGTCGTCTTGCACACAACGCCTTCGGAGACAAAATGAAAAAACAGGACAAGAAGATCAAGGTACTCCTCGCAGACGACCATCTCGTCGTGCGAATGGGAATCTCCGCAATCATCTCGCTGGAGAAGGACATGACCGTCGTCGCGGAGGCGGAAAACGGCCTCGACGCCGTCAGGCTCGCCGCCGAGAAGAAGCCGGACGTCGTCGTCATGGACCTCATGATGCCAAAGCTCGACGGTGCCAAGGCGACGGCCGAGATCATGGCGGCGAATCCCGCCACGAAGGTAATCATCCTCACGACTTTCGGCGGTTCCATCGACGTGAAAAGAGCTCTCGACGCCGGCGCGAGCAGCGCGCTCGTCAAGGCGACGTCTCAGCGCGACCTCATCGCGGCGATCCGCAAGACGGCCGCAGGGGAGTCGATCATCTGCTCGGAGATCAGCAACACGCTTGAGGCAGACGCAGATTCCGTCGACCTCTCCGAACGGCAGTTCGAGATTCTCTCCTATGTCGCCAAGGGACTGAACAACCGCGAAATCGCCGAAGTGATGCACGTCGGACGCGACTGCATCAAGGCGCACCTCAAGACCATCTTCGCAAAGCTCGGCGTCGCCTCGCGTTCCGAAGCGGCGGCACTTGCAGTCAACCGCAGCATGGTCAAGGTGTGACGCCGCGGCAGATTCGCCGCGTCACACCTTGAGGAACGTGTTCTTGCGGTAGAGGAAGTAGAGAAAGAGCCAGCAGACCGTGACGTAGCCGAGGTTCATCATGACGACCTTTAGGTTCGCGCAGCTCTCGGGAAGGTGACGCCAGGCCCAGCTGAAGAGGAAGTCGTTAGCATGGCCCGCGCCGATTATGGACTGCGCCATGTATATCGCTATCGAGTTCATACCGATCACCTTGAGAGGGAACGACCACTTCGTGTACCCCCAGACGTCGATCACCGCGTAGAACGCGAGGAAGAGAAGCGCCGAATACGCGCCGACGACAAGCACGAAGCTCGGCGACCAAAGCGCCTTGTTGATGGGCGAAACGGGCGAGATCGCAAGCCCAAGCACGAGAAGCACAACGCCAAACCCTGCAAGTTCAAGGCATTTGCGGCGCGGCGAAACGTCCGCGCGGCGCACGAGTTCGCCCGTGAACATGCCGAGCATGGCCGTGACGACGGCGGGAAGGATGCCGGCGAAGCCCTCGGGATCGAAAAGCGGCTTGTAGGTGTGCCCGCCTGTAAGAACCCTGTCGAGCCAGCAGCCGAAGTTGCCCTCGGGAGAGAACGGGCTCGCGCCGGCCGGCGCGTCGGGCGCAATCATGAAACGCGTAAAGATGACTACACCGACGAGTAGCGCGGCCGCGATGCCGATGCGCGCCTTGGTCTTGAAGCCAAGATAGAGCATGGCCGCCGCAAACCACGCGATGCCGATACGGCCGAGAACGCTCCACACCCGAAGGTGCTCGAAGTCAAACCTGAGAAGCGGTCCGTCGTGTATCAATCCCAGCAGGATGAGAAGCACGCAACGCCTCAGCGCCTTGAGGGCGATGCGGAGGTCGCTTGCCCCCCTTTCGCGGCTCTTCGCCGCGGAGAACGGGAACGTAACGCCCGCGAGGAAGAGGAACGTCGGAAAGATCGTGTCCATGAAGTGGAGCCCGTCCCACGGAACGTGGCCGAATGTCTCGTGGAAGCCCTGCACGCCAAACAGCGTCGCAAGCGCCACTACGAGCCCTTCTCCGCCCATGATGAAGAACATGTCGAAGCCGCGAACGGCGTCGAGGGACGCGAGGCGTCCAGAACACTTTGTATCTGCCATAGTACTCATTTTGCCTCCATTAGATTTACTCTGCGTACTCTGCGACTCTGCGTTGAAATTCACGAAATTTACCTCGTGATTTTATAGACATGGCGGAAATGCGCCGGATAGGAATCGTTGAAGACACCGTCCTTAAGCGCAAGCGCACGGTTCTCGAAGAGCACCTCGACCTTCCCGTTCTTCGGCGCGTCCTCGGGCATCGTGAACGTGACGTCCTTGACTGGGTCCGCGTCTATGTTGCACGAGAACACATACCAGACGTCGCCGACCTTGCGCGTTACGAAGCGGACCTTCTCCCACGGCTCGGAGCAGACGGCCTTGCCGCAGAGCTCCTCGGAGAGAAGCTCTTCCTTTACGGACTGCGCTTCGCGGTTGAAGTCGATCATCGCGTCCCACGTAGGCTTGGATGTCGGCATGTTGACGAACCAGGTCACGCCCGAACCGCCGGTGCAGAGGCAGCCCCAGCACTGCGCGATCTGTTCGGCGTATGTCGGCGTGCGGTGGTGCATCGCGTTCTCGCCGACGAGGAAGTACCACGCTGGCTTGCGGTCGTCTATCTCGAGCATGACGTCGACCTGCTTGATGACGCCCTCGACCGTGCGGCCCTCGTTGTTCGTCAGGTAGTCGTCGAGCATGAGGATGTCCGTCTCGAGGTCGGCGTAGCGGCTCGCGATTCCCATTAGCGAGTTGTTCATCTGGACAGGGGTGTAGGGATAGCGCTTCTTGTTCTCCCTGAGGAAGTCGCGCGTCTCGTCGCTCGGGCGATAGAGGTCGGGCTCGTCCGTCACGACCTGCGACACGATGTTCTCGCACGCATCCATGATCTTCTGCGTCTCGGCGCGGCTGATCGTCTTGCCGTCCTTGTCGTCGGTCCAGTTTATGAAGTCCATGCCGAGCTCCCCACCCTGCTTTATCGCCTCAAACGCCATCATCACGACGTTCCTGTCGCTGAAGGAGCAGATGTGCCCGTAGCGGAAGCCGCGATCGTGCATCAGGTCGATCGGGAGGAACCGACCGGTCTTCTTGTTCTTGGGGTACTCGCGGATGACGAGGCAGTTCGACACCATCAGCACCTTCTCGCCGTTGTGGACGAGCGAACGCGTCCAATAGTTGACCTGTGTAGCGTTCTTGCGATAAGGACGCTTTACGACCGTCGCGGGGAACTTGCGGCCAAAGGCCTCGACGGCGACGTCGCTGCTGCCGTAGGGGAGGGCCGAGATGTCGACGGCGACTTCCTTTACCTTGCCCTCCTCGTTCCAGACGCGGAAGCGCGCCTCGGGTTCGTTCATATAGTAGTCGAGTCGTCCAAGCACCTTGGGCTGGCGGCGCGGCGCATTTGCCGCGGCGACCTTTGCGAACTTGGCGGCGACGTCAGCGGGGAAGACAAGCTCGCCCCAGGCGTCGGTGTCACGGAAGCGAGCGCTCTCGGAGAGGATCGTCGAGACGCATGCCTGGTGCTCGTCGTGGCGGTCGTTGCGCTCGAGGTTTACGTACCAGCGTCCCGAGAAGCCCTTCCGCGCAATCTCTTCGAGCGGGAACGTGACGAGGTACTCCACCGCCTCGCCGACGTCGCGCGCCTTGCACGTCCACGTGCCGTTCCAGTGGCCGTCCTCGTTGTAGTAATCCGCACGGTCACCGTTGGCAGCTGCGAAGAAATGGTAGTGCTTCGGGTCCTTGGTGGGCTGGAAGCCGATTTCGACCGAGTCGCGCGTGCACATCTGAGTGGACTCGTAAGTCGCCTTCTTGTGGTTCATGAGCTTCGCGTCCTCGCCGTAGTTGCGATAGGCGACATAGAGGTTGTCGTCGTCGCACGCGAGCCAAGCGCGCGTCTCGCGGTAGGGCTTCTTGAGGTGGTCGAGGAAAGGCGTCGACTCGGAAGCGTGGCCAATCCACTTTTCAAGCTCGATCGTGGGCTTGACGCCGGCGGGGAGCTTCTTGAGGACGGTCGGCTCCGGGCGAGAGCGCTTCTTCTTGTCGATGAAACGAGGAATGTCCATGTCGCTTGGACGGTACTCGGTCGCCTTGAGGTCGTCGCCCGTGAACTCGAACTGGAGATCGTCGATCCAGACGTAGGAATTCTGGCGGCTCGGCTCGGGGAATTCAATCGAGACGGGGCTGAAGAGCCCGCGTCCGGGAAGATCGGACGACGCAACCTCGTAGCGAGTCCATTCCTTTGTCAGCTCAAACACCTTTGGCGCGGCGCCGCCGACTTTCATGCGCACCTTTGTGCCTGGAACCGACGTTTTCATCCACGCCGTGAAGACGCCCTTAAGACCCTTGTCCGTCGGCGTGTCGTGCGGATAGAAGCCAAGGTGCTGCGTAGCCGGGCAGAGATGGAGGCGAAGCGACTGCTTGCCAGAATGCTTCTCGGACGGGTCGCAGACGAAAGCCGTGAGGAAGTCCTTCTCGTACATCTCCGCCGTGCCCTCGGACCAGTTGAAGCCGGCGCGGTTGCAGAAGTAAGGCGGCACGCCGTCGCTTGAGTACTCGAAGCCCGAGTTGATGATGAGGTTGGGAGACGCGTTGTCGTCAACTGGAACGGTCACCCGGACGTCGTCCATAGTACCCTCGCCGTCGACGTAGAAGACGATAGTGCCGTTCTCGTTCTTGAACTCGGCCTTGCCGCTCTTGAGCTCGACCTTGCCCTCGACGGACGCGTCCTTCGGCTGCGCCTTGCGGAGCGTCATCTTCGACTTGCCGTTGAAAAGGACCTGTTTTCCGTCGCTGCGGATAACGTTCGGGTCCTCTACTTTCCAATGTTCGGCGAACATCTGGATCTCGGAGAAGTCGTCGAAATATGCGTTCATCGTCCGACCGAAGGCGGAAAGCGAAGATGCAGTGGCCAAGACGACGCTGATAGTGGTAATCATTTTCATGGCATAATTATAGCAAGTCGCGTCCACGCGGGCAATTACTCATATGGGTATTAAAAACGAAACGGGCGCGGCCATTCTTCCGCGCCCGTAGTTTCGCAAAGTCGCAATGCCTTATTATTCCACGACGATCTGGTAGAAGCACGTCGGCTCGTTCGGATCGCGCGCAATCGTGAAGAGAAGCTCGCCCGCAGTCGCGACGGGATTCTCCATGTACTGGATCGGAAGGTCAGGATTCTTGAGCCCCTCAAGCGTCGTCGACTTCTTGTAGCCGTAGGTGTGGCCAACAATGGCATTGTCGATTGTGATCTTGATTCCGTCGCTTCCGTTGTCGAACCCGCTGATCGAGGGCTTGTATCCAGGAGGAAGCGGGTCGGTCGGGTCGACAGGCCCTTCGGCGTCGGGGTCTGACTGGTAGCAGCCGATGTCGACAAGGTTCTGGCTGAGACGCGGACGGCCGGCAAGGTCAGCCGCGCCGCCCATCCAGGCAATCACCACGCCATTTGTGACGAGGACGGAGTTCGTAGCAGGCCTAAAGTCTCCATTGTCATAATCATTGAACTTGATACCCTCGTTGTCAGCGCGGCAAGAGAGATTTGAGCTGACGCCCGTAGTGTCGACATTGACAACTGTCATAAGGTCCGGATTCTCCGATGCACCTTCGAATACGCAGTTCGCGATCTTAACTCCAGCAGGGAACCCGCTGGCGTGGTACGTGATGCCGTAGCCGCCCTTCTCGATATGTGCGCCTTCGCACTTCCATTCCGAGTTGCCCCAGAACACGCAGTTCTCGAGCGAAGCGGTCATTGGGTCTCCCTTGCAGAACACGCCGCCGACGTTATTCACGAACGTGCAGTTCACATAGGCGTCCGAGCCGAACAACTGAACGGGAAGCTTGTTGTCGACGAAGAGAGTGTTGCGGCACTCGGGGACGGACAGGGGGTTGACCCAGGGGCGCGTCAGAATTCCGTTCAAGGCACTGATGGCGTCACTGGCCGCTCCCGTGTCGTACTTCGCCTTCGCCGTCGCATAGCAGTTGGAGACGATGCAGCGGTCAATGACGGAGTATGCCTCTCCGACGAGCGGTCCTTCGCCGATGCCGGCAAACACGCAGTCCTCGACGAGCAAGTGGGCCCTGCCGCCGGACTGCGACATGCAGATGATGCCGGTGGAAGTAGGCAGCACCGCCACTCCCATGTTCGAAAACACGCAGTTTGAAACGACCGACGAGCTGTGCAGCATCACGACGCTCCAGGCCTGGCGCGTACAGGCGTCAAAGGTCGAGTTCTCCACCCAGAAACTTCCGCAAACCGCGCCGCCCTGCGAGACAGAGTTGTCGCCATGCGAACCGCAGGCCTTGAAGTCGCAACCGGTAATGACCGGATAGTTTGCGCGAGCTTCAATTCCGCTGCTGCCAACGTCCGCACCGTCGGATGTAGCCATGCCGCCCGCGCGCTTGCCGTGGCAGTTGACGAACTCGCAGTCGCGGATTTCGAATCCTGACATGGCATTGTCGCCCGAGGAGACATACACCGTGGCATTGTCATTGAGGTCTGAGGCGTTCTGGATCGTCAAGCCGGAAATCTTGACGTTAGGCGCGTGCACGTAGAATACAGCGTTAGCCCTGGCCGGCTCTGCCGTCGAGCCGCCGTCGAGGATCGTCTGGCCCTTGCCCGCACCAATTATCGTCAAAGACTTGGTAATTGTGATTTTACTCGTAACATCATACAAACCCGCATTGAGGATAATCTCGTCGCCGCTGGAAGCGGTGGAGATTGCGTTGGAGAGTCCGGCAAAGTCACTAACCGTGGTTTGCGCGGCACCGGCGGTGAATGAAATGCTCGCGACAAGCGCGGCTGTTGCTATGAGAGTTTTCGTGTTCATGACGCGGATATTTTCGCAAATACCCGCCTGTCAAGCAACTACTCAC
>CACZHC010000082.1 GCA_902780865.1 uncultured bacterium | reverse complement strand
TGCCGCGTGGTGAGGTTTAGTCATTGTCCGGCGGGTCGATTTCGGCGGCAGCGCAGAAGAGGCGTCCGATGGCCCAGGGATAGAATTCTCCTGGAAGCAGACGGAAGATTGCGAGAGGACTTGGCTGTTCCTCGGCGGATGCGTCGTTCCCGATGAGAATGGCAATGGGATATTCTGACGGCGGATTGTTAAAGAGGCGAGTCTGGATGGAGAGGTAGGTCTCTCGGTCATATACAAATTCAGTCTTCTTCTCGAACTTTCCGAAGCCGCATGTATAGACGCCTTTGCCGTTTTCGAGGGTGATGCGGTGGATGGCGAACCGTCCCCATAGCATGCGGAGAATGAAATAAAGTACCGAAGCCGCGGCGAGCACAGCAACAGCGCAGGCGATGGCGACGCTCGGGATGATCGCCAGCCGTTTCGCCAACTTCAAAGGAATGAAACCAATGGCCCAGAACGCTGTAAGGTTGCATAGTGCGTCTTTTGCGGCGTCGTTCCACCATGCGTTCGGGCGGTAGATGAAGCCGTTGCGCGTCTCTTCCACGCTCCGCGGCATGAACTTTGGCTGTGATTGGTAGGCGTGTGCACGGTAGTAATGAGCATATTGGCACGACCATTCGGAATTGCAGCTGGGGCACGTCAGGCATTCGGACTTCGCGTCGATGCACTCGGACGGAATCGACGCTCCGCATTTAGCGCAAAGGAAGGGTGTCCCGCCTTCAGCCCTGCCGAGGTGCGCGTCAAGCACAGCGTGGACAAAGGCCGCTCGCGCTTCGTTGCGCCTGCCTCGTTCGCTCCAGATGACCTGCTGCAGGAGCTGACTATATACGCCGAGGGCAAATCCGACGGATATTGCCTTTACGCGTCCTTTGTCGTCGCATATCTTTTCTAAGCCGGCGGTTGCGTTTTCGTGCGGCACGAAGCGACGGCGCCGTACTCTCATAAATCCGAGCCAAAGCGTGTCGACGACGATTGCCGCCTGCCCCAGCGAAAGTCGGCGGGCTGTCAGTCTGCAAAGTGCGATAAACCAGATAAAAAACGCCACGCTGCCGACGAGGATGCCGAAAAAACCTTCCGCAATGCTTTTGCCGCCAGAGCCCAGTGAATTGAAGCTGTCGATAGCGACGAAGGCTCCTGCCGCAAGCGCGAACGGCAGGACAATGGCCGCCACGATCCAGCGTCGCGGAATTCTGTCGCGCACAACGATGTTTCCTGATGTGTCTCTGTCAAGCGAGACGCCGCGCGGAGGATGCGCGATTATGTCTGCGCGCTCCTCAAGACAGGGCTTTTCGCCGGTATCGAGGGGCGCGACGAAGTCACCGCAGTTTGGGCAGTAGCAAACCTCGTCACCGGCATTCTTTCCCGACAGGATGGCGCCGCAGCGCGAGCAGCGTTCCTCGTCATCCTTCGTTGGCGAAGTGGAGTTTGTGTCGGTTTGTGATTTGTGTGCGTCCATGACACAGACAGTATACCATATTGCGCGGCGCATCCGCCGCGGATATGGCATAAGGCGTCATTCCGCCGCGGCGAGGAGCAGCGAAAGGGCGTGCTCGACGGCCGCGGCGCGCACTTCGGCGCGATTGCCGGGGAAGACGCGTTTTTCGGTCTTTGTGCCTGTGGGCGTGGCGACGCCAAACCACACAAGGCCGACCGGCTTCTCGGCACTGCCGCCGCCGGGGCCCGCTATGCCGGTGACTGAAACGGCATAGTCGACCTTAAGGAGCCTGCGTGCGCCGACGGCCATCTGCTCGGCCGTCTCGGGACTCACCGCGCCGACAGTGGCAAGAGTCTCGGGGGAGACTCCGAGGACGCCTTGCTTCACGGAATTGTCGTAGCTGATGACGCCGCCCATGAAGACAGCGCTTGAGCCCGGGACTGCCGTTATGGCGCTCCCGATGCCTCCGCCGGTGCACGATTCCGCCGTTCCGCAAGTCCGGCCGAGTTCGCCGAGCCGTTCAATGAGTTTTTCCGCTGTCGTCATTTTCGCCGCCTCCTGACGTAGTATAGCAAATATCCGCCGCGATACCAACCCGCCTGGAGTTTACCCATTTTTTAGCTTCTGCCGGTCCGCCCCTCGCCAAAGCCGCCGAATTTAACTCCGATCAGCAGGGCTCTCGCTACCGCTCCGCAGAATTACCTTTGCTTCGCACCCTTCATTCGTGTCTCGCTGAGCGACGCATGTCGGCTTTGAGCTGGAGGAGGCCTCCTCCAGACCTCCTCTGGAGTGCGGGGATCGGCTGTCATGTCTTCTAACCCTGCCGGAGGCAGCTCAAGAAGACAATTCGACGCACTGAATTGCCGTTAAGACATCGCGAAGCTGCGGAGCGGTAGCGGGAGCCCTAACGCTCGGAGTTTCTTTTTGTCAGGAGAAAAACGCCCATTTCACTTGTAAAAACGCACGTCATCCCTTATTTATCGGGGTGAGATGCACATTGACAGTCAAAAAATGGGTAAACTCCAGCAACCCGCCCCCCACTTGACCTTGTCTGCGTTTTTTAGGATAATACCAACCTATGGCAGAAAAGATCAGTTTTGAGCCGCCTCGCGGAATGAGGGACTTCTATCCCGAGGACATGGCGTGGCGCAGCCGCGTCTTCGACGCGTTCCGCGCCGCGGGGGAGGCGGCGGGCTTCCGTCAGTACGACGCGTGCGTCGTCGAGAGCTATGAGCTACTTGCCCGCAAGGCGGGCGAGGAAGTAGGCGAGCAGATCTACCACTTCTTTGACAAGTCAGAGCGCCACCTCGCCCTCAGGGCCGAGATGACGCCCACGCTCGCGCGCATGGTCGCGCAGCGCCAGAAGGAACTTTCCTTCCCGCTCAAGTGGACGACAATCGCGCAGTGCTTCCGCTACGAGCGCATGACGAAGGGTCGCAAGCGCGAGCACTACCAGTGGAACCTCGACATCATAGGCGAGGACTCCGTGCTCGCCGAGGCTGAGGTCATCGGCACGGCATGCGACGCGCTCAGGCGCATGGGCCTTTCGTCGGCCGACTTCAAGGTGCATGTCTCGTCCAGGAAGTTCCTCGGCGAGCTCCTCGCGAAGAGCGGCATCGCCGCGGACCGCCATGCCCAGGTGTTCCTCCCTCGCGCTCGACAAGCGCGGCAAGATGCCGGACGCCGAAATCGCCGCGATGCTGAAGGACGGCGGGCTTTCGGATGCCGAGATCGAGGCGACATTCGCCATCATGGAGACGAAGGACTTCTCCGCCTGCCCCGAGCTCGTCGAGCTCTTCCGCCTTGCGGAAATCGCCGGCTTCGCGGACTGTTTAGAGTTCGACATTTCCGTAATCCGCGGGCTCAGCTACTACACGGGCGTCGTCTTTGAGTGCTTCGACACGAAGGGCGAATTCCGTGCGATCTTTGGCGGTGGCAGATATGACAACCTCCTCACCACGATCGGCGGCGAGCCGACGAGCGCCGTCGGCCTTGGGTTTGGCGACGTCGTAGTCACCGAGCTTCTTAAGGCGCGGCTCGGCGAGGACGCGGCAGCCGCGAGGAAGGGCGTCGCAATCGGCTTCATGTTTCCCGAGCAGCGCGATGCGGCGGTGTCGCTCGCGGCGCGGCTGAGGAAGGCGGGCGAGTGCGTGGACCTCGCGCTTCGCAGCCAGAAGCCAAAGAAGTTCTTCTCGCACGCGGCCGAGTCTGGCGCCGCGCAGGCGGTGTTCCTCGGTCCGGACGACGTCGAGAAGGGTGTCGCGCGCATGAAGGACCTCTCCACGCGCGAAGAGAAGGAGATCTCGCTTTCGCAATGAAAAGGATATTTGCAGCCGCGCTCTGCGCACTCGCCGTCGTCTTTTCGTCTTTTGCGGCAGACAAGTCGTCCGAGGCGATAGTGACTCTCCTCAACTCCCGTGCGTCGGGGAGCCGCAGCGAATTCAAGGAGGCGGCGAAGATAGTCGCAGCAGACGCGAAGAAAGGACGCCCCCTCCAGCAGTTCGTCATCGCGCTTGTAGCGAACGACAGCGACCTTCCGAAGAAACTGCGTCTCACCCCCGAGATGCGCAAGGAGTATCTCGACCAGGCAAGGGACAAGATACGCCGGCTCGCCGAGGAGAAGAACAACGCGCTCGCCTGGTATCTCCTGTCGCTCGAGAAAAACGACATGTCGTTCCTGAAGCGTGCGGCCGACGGCAACAACGTGCAGGCGCTGAACGCGTGGGGCACCATCACGCTGACCGATGCGCTAAGGAACCCGTCGATGGACACCAACGACGTCGAGCGCGTCCTCGTAAAGTGTTTCGGGATATTCAAGAAGGCGGCCGACACCGGCGATTCCAACGGCCTCTACAACCTCGGCATGTGCTATATGCAGGGCTATGGCTGCGTGCAGGACCAGGATCTCGCCTACAAGTGCTTCCTCGCGAGCGCGGAGGCGGGGCACCCCGAGTCGATAAACAATGTCGGCGGGTTCTACCGCGACGGCATAGTCGTGAGGGCCAATCCCGAGACTGCGGCGAAATGGTTCGCTCGGAGCGCCGACCTGGGCAACGTCTACGGCATGTTCAACTACGCTCTCGCACTGCAGCGCGGCGAAGGCGTCGAGAAGGACGCCAAGAAGGCCGTCGAGCTTCTGAAGGAGGCCTCGGAGCTCGGCAGCGCCGAGGCAATGAACGCCTACGGCATGTGCTACTACAACGGCGACGGCGTCGACAAGGACGCGGTGGAGGCGGTGAAGTGGTACCGCGCTTCCGCGGCCCGTGGCTTCGCGCCAGCGATGGACAACCTCTCCTCGTGCTACAACCTCGGCGTTGGCGTCAGGAAGGACGAGAAGGAAGGCCTCGCCTGGAAGGTGCGCAGCATGGCGGCGCGCGGCGACAGGAACGCCGCGGCGTGGCTGCAGCAGAACGGCTACTGATCAAGGCAGTGAAGATACTGATGATAGGCGACGTCGTCGGAAGTCCCGGCAGGCGTATTCTCGCGAAGGAGCTCAAGCGCATCAGGCGCGAGCTTTCGCTTTCCGCCGTCATGGTCAATGCCGAGAACTGCGCGGCGGGATCTGGCCTTACCGCTGCGCTCGCGAAGGAGATCTTCGACGCGGGCGCGGACGCGATCACGCTCGGCGACCACACGTGGGGCCAGAAGGAGTTTGCGGGGCAGATCGGCGCATTGGAGCGCGTCGTCCGTCCAGTCAACTTCGCTTCCGAATGCCCCGGCCGCGGCTGGACGCTTGTAACCGCGCCGACGTTCCAGTTGGCAGTCGTGAATGTGCAGGGCCGCGTCTTCATGCAGTCCGTCGACTGTCCCTTCAAGGCGATGGACCGCGCCCTCGCCGAGATTCCGAAGAACGTCTCCGTGTTCGTCGATTTCCACGCCGAGGCGACGAGCGAGAAGATGACAATGGCACACTATCTCGACGGACGCGTGACGGCGATAGTCGGCACGCACACGCACGTCCAGACGTCCGACGCGCGGCTTCTCCCGAAGGGAACGGCGTACATCACCGACCTCGGCATGACAGGCCCGTACATCTCGTCGATAGGGCGTGACTTGAAGCCCGTCACGAAAAAGTTCATTACCGGCATACCGGCGCGTTTCGAAGTAGCCGACGGCCCGTGCGTCCTCGAAGGCGCCGTGATCGAATTCGATCCCGCCACCAAGAAGGCGTCGGCAATCGAGCCGTTCAGGATTCGCGAGTGAGATGGGCGGCCTCGTCGAGAACCTGAAGCGCCGAGCGGAGATCATCCGCACCATCCGAGCGTTTTTCGACAATCGCGGCTTCACGGAAGTGGCGACGCCTGTCTTGATTTCCGCGCCCGCGCCCGAGCCGCACATAGACTGTCCTCCGTGCGGAAAGGGGTTCCTTCGCGCGTCGCCGGAGCTCCAGATGAAAAAGCTCCTCGCCGCCGGCATGGACAGGATTTACCAGATCGGACCGTGCTTTCGCGACGGCGAGCTCGGCGCACGGCACAACCCCGAGTTCACGATGATCGAGTGGTATCGCCTCGGCTCGACATATCTCGACATCGCGGATGACGCCGAGGCGCTCTTGCGCGAAATCATGCCCGGCAGCGCCGCGCCCTTGCGGATTATGGTGCGCGAGGCGTACTTGAAGTGGGCTGGGTGGGATCCGTGGACTGAATGGAACCAGGACCGCTTCGACTTCGACATGGCGGCGAAGATAGAGCCGAGTCTCCCAAAGGACCCCGTGTTTCTCATGGACTATCCGAAGGAGGCCGCTTCGCTCGCGCGACTACGCGGCGATGTCGCGGAGCGCTGGGAGCTCTACATGGGCGGCGTTGAGCTCGCGAACTGCTTCACGGAGCTTTGCGACGGCGCGGAGCAGAGGAGGCGGTTCCTCGCGGCGAAGGAGGAGAGGCGCCGCCTCGGGGAAAGCGACTATCCCGTCGACGAGGAGTTTCTCGAGCTCCTGCCGCTTGTCGGAAGTGCGTCGGGCGTTGCGCTAGGCGTCGACCGTCTCGTTGCGCTCGCGCTCGGCGAAACCGATATCCACTCCGCCATGTGCGGCGAATGACTTCCTGGCGCTTGCCGTTTGGCACAATGGCTCGGCGATAGCGCATGGCGTGCGCGTTTTTTGGTATAATAGACACAATGTATTCCGACATACCGCTTTGGCTCTCGATTGTGATGATCATCGGGGGGCTTGTTGCCCTCGCGTGGTCGAGCGGCGTGTTTGTCGACGGTGCGGCCAAAGTAGCCAAGGCGCTCGGCATCTCCCCGTTCGTAGTGGGCATGGTCATCATCGGTTTCGGGACAAGTGCTCCGGAGCTTTGCGTAAGCGCCTTGTCGGGGCTTTCCGGTCACGCCAACCTCTCGCTTGGCAATGCCTACGGCAGTTGCATCTTCAATGTCGCGGTGATTCTCGGCGTCTCGGCGTTCATCTGCCCGCTCGTCGCGCGGCCGTCAACAACACTTGTCGCAGGCCCCGGGCTTGTCGCCATATCGCTCTTTTCGATGTTCGTTCTCCGCGATGGCCGTTGCACTCGGCTCGACGCGGGAATCCTGCTTGTCGCATTTGCCCTCTTGCTGCCGCTCTACTGCTGGTACGACCAGCGCACGAAGGGCGCGGCGGAGGCCAAAGATGTCGCTTCCTCGCCAGAAGCGGAGAGGAAGGGCCTTCCGCTCGCCGTCGTCAAGGTGATTGTCGGACTTGCCGTTCTCGTCGGCTCGTCGCATATCCTCGTGTGGGGTTCTGTCGACCTAGCCAAGGCGCTCGGTGTTTCCGACCTGATGATCGGGCTCACCATTGTCGCCGCGGGCACTTCGCTCCCGGAGCTTGCGAGTGCCATTGCCTCGGCGCGTCGCGGCGAGCACGAGTTCGTGCTTGGCAACATAATCGGCTCGAACCTGTTCAATATGCTCGCGGTCGTTGGCCTCGCCTGCGTCATCTCGCCTGTCGACGAATTCTCGCCATACGTCTTAAGGCGCGACCTTCCGCTAAACGCGCTCCTGTCGCTCTCCATCCTCGTCTTTGGCCTCAACTGCCGGAACCCGAGGGAGCCCGGGAGGATTCGCCGCCGCGAGGCAGCGGTCTGGCTTCTCGTCTTCGTCGGCTACTCCGTAGTGATGTTTCTCCAGGAGACGGGGCGGATGTAGAAAACCGATTTAACGACAGGACATACCATGGCAAGAGTTATCGCAATAGACGGACCGAGCGGCGCTGGAAAGAGCTCCGTGTCGCGCATTGTCGGCAAGAAGCTTGGCTTCCTCCATGTCGATTCGGGCGCTCTCTACCGCATCATGACGTGGCAGGCGCTCGTAAGGAAGGTCGATACCGACAACCCCGAAGCGGTCGCGGCCTTTGCGCCGACCGTCGAGATAGAGTGCCGTCCCGAGAACGGCGCGATCGCCTACTATGTCGGTGGCGAGCCGCCGGGCGAGCGCATCCGCACTCCCGAGATCAACGCCCACGCCTCGCATGTTGCGACAGTGAAGCAAGTCCGCGACAAGATTACCGCGCTCCTGCGTGGGCTTACGCGCTTCGGCGACCTCGTAGTCGAAGGCCGCGACATCACGACCGCCGTGTTCCCCGATTCCCCCGCCCGCTTCTACCTCACGGCGTCCGCCGAGGCGCGCGCCCGCCGCCGCCAGAAGGAGGAGGTCGAGAAGGGGATTGCCAACCAGTCCGCGGAGACCGTCAAGGCGTCGCTCCTTGCGCGCGACGCGATAGACTCCACTAGAAAGTACGCTCCGCTCAGGAAGGCGGATGGTGCAATTGAAATCGACTCTTCCGACCTGACGCTCGAGCAGGTGGTCGACATCGTTCTGGAGAAGATACATGAGACTTTCGATTAAGATCTGCCTTATCGTCCTCGCCGCGTATTTCGCAGCTGCAGTCTATGGCGAGGTGCAGTACCGCGTCGCCCTTGCGCGCGACGTGACGCCTGCCTACAACGTCGTCAACACCAAGGAGCGCTACCAGCCGCCGTCGGCCGAACACTGGCTCGGCACCGACAACCTCGGGCGAGATGTGGGGCTCCGGCTCGTGCAGGGCACGCGCATCGCGTTCCACGTCGGCATAATGACGTCGCTCATCGCGATTCCGCTCGGCGTGTTCCTCGGGCTTCTCGGCGGCTACTTCGGCGGGAAGGTAGACTCGGTAGTCGTCTGGCTGTGCGCGACAGTCGCGTCGATGCCGGGACTTCTCTTCATCCTCGCGATTTCGCTTGTCGTAGGCCAGGGGCTTCTCGGCCTATATCTCGGCATCGGCTTCACGACGTGGGTCGGCGTATGCCGAACGATCCGCGCCGAGGTGATGAAGCACCGAGACCGCGCATACGTCCAGGCGGCGAAGGTGCTCGGCTACTCGCATCTCAGGATAATGTTCCGTCATATCCTGCCGAACGTCGCGCACATCGTCCTCATCCAGTTCTCGATACGCTTCCCGTCGGCCGTCGCGACCGAGGTGTTCATCTCGTTCCTCGGCATCGGCGTGCAGGGCGAACCGTCGTGGGGCGTCATGATCAACAACGCGCGTGCGCGGCTTTGGCAGGGCGTCTGGTGGGAGATGACTTTCACGACGCTTGCGATCTTCGTGCTCGTCCTCGTCTTCAACCATCTTGCGGACTGTCTGCGCGACCGTCTTGACCCCGCGCTTCGCAGCGAGCGGTGATTATGGTATAATCTGACGCAATGAAAAAGCCATTTACAGCGTTGCTTGCCGTTGCAGTCGGCTTGGCCGCTTTGGCCGAGCCGTGTGTGTTGGAAAAGGGCTACAAGCCGCCTGCCAAGCAAGCAGACGACGGGGTCGTGTCGCTGCTCGGCGAGCTTTCGTCGGACAATGCCGCTGAGCAGCCAGCTGCCGGGGCGCAAGCCGCGACTCCCGAGCCAGAGGCCGAGTTGCAAGTCGAAGCGCCGCAAACCGAGCCTGTCGCGCCGCAAGTCTCCGAGGATGCTGATACACCCCAAGTCACGGCGGATGCCCCAGTCACTAATGCCGAGGTGCAAGTCGAAAAGCCCCAGCCAAAGAAGCCCAAGGAAAAGAAGCTGACTGGCCGCCCTGCGAAGATCACCTCTGACACCACCGTCTACAACCGCAAGGAGGGCATCGCGAGCTTCGAGGGACATGTTCACGTCGACGACGAACAGTACCAGATGCACGCCGACCGCGTCTTCCTCTTCTTCGACGTCGACAAAGACTCGACAAACGGCGTGCATCGCGCAAAGGGCACTAACGACGTGCACAAAGCCGCAAAAGGCACGGACGACATGCGCCGCGCCGCGGGCGATGTCCGCCGCGTCGTGGCGATCGGTCATGTCGCGATGACGAACGACGCACACCGCGCGTATGGCTCAAAGGCGACTTATTCAAAGAAGAACGGCCTTGTCGTCCTCTATTCGGGCGACGGCATCACGGCCGAGGTGCGTGACGAGTCGAAGGCGCAGCCGCAGATCGTGCGCGGCAAGCGCATCCGCTTCTGGATCGACTCCGAACAGGTAGAGGTCGACGAGGCGGACCTCACTGGCGCAGCGCCATCGGGCGGCGCCGCATCCCTCAAAAAGGCCCTCGGCAAGTAGCGACTCCGCGTTCTCTGCGTCTCTGCGGCTCTGCGTTAGAAATCAACTTGAACATTTAATAAATCAACCACCTGACTATCATGAGCGAAAAGATCACAATGAAGGACGGGAAGCTTTGCGTTCCCGAGAACCCAGTTATTCCCTACATCGAGGGCGACGGCACAGGTCCCGACATTACGCGCGCGGCGATGACGGTGTGGAACGCCGCGGTAGAGAAGGCATACGGCGGCAAGCGCAAGATCGAGTGGAAGGAAGTCCTTGCGGGCGAGAAGGCGTTCAAGCAGACTGGTGAGTGGCTTCCGCAGGCGACCTTGGACGCGTGCCGCGAGAACCTCGTCTCGATCAAGGGTCCGCTCACGACTCCGGTCGGCGGCGGCATCAGGTCCATCAACGTCGCGATGCGCCAGGAGCTTGACCTCTACGTGTGCCTGAGGCCTGTCCGCTGGTTCAAGGGAGTTCCCTCGCCCGTAAAGCATCCCGAGCTCACCGACATGGTGATCTTCCGCGAGAACACGGAGGACATCTACGCGGGCATCGAGTGGATGAACGGCACGCCCGAGGT
This sequence comes from uncultured bacterium, assembly GCA_902780865.1. GTDB lineage: Bacteria > Verrucomicrobiota > Kiritimatiellia > RFP12 > UBA1067 > UBA1067. The sequence continues at coordinate 17,249 of CACZHC010000082.1, read as the reverse complement.
CGAGAAGGTCAAGGCGTTTCTCCTCGGCGAGATGGGCGTCAAGAAGATCCGCTTCCCGAAGACGGCGTCGATCGGCATCAAGCCTGTCTCGCTCGAGGGAACGGAGCGCCTCGTCAAGGCGGCGCTCGACTACGCGATCGACAACGACCGCAAGTCGGTGACGCTCGTCCACAAGGGCAACATCCAGAAATTCACCGAGGGCGCGTTCCGCGACTGGGGCTACAAGCTCGCGCAGCGCGAGTACGGCGCGACCTTGATCGACAAGGGCCCGTGGTGCGAGTTCAAGAACCCAAAGACCGGCCGCATGATAACGGTGAAGGACTGCATCTGCGACGCGTTCCTCCAGCAGATCCTGACGCGCCCCGCGGAGTACGACGTGATTGCGACGTTGAACCTCAACGGCGACTACGTTTCCGACGCTCTTGCAGCGACAGTCGGCGGCATCGGCATCGCGCCCGGCGCGAACATCAACTACCAGACCGGCGTCGCCGTCTTCGAGGCGACCCACGGAACGGCGCCGAAGTACGCCGGGCTCGACAAGGTCAACCCCGGTTCGCTCATCCTCTCCGGAGAGATGATGCTCAGGTACATGGGCTGGACCGAGGCGGCCGACAAGATCATCGCCGCGATGGACAAGGTGATCGCCGCGAAGACCGTCACCTACGACTTCGCCCGCCAGATGGAGGGCGCTACCGAAATCAAGTGCTCCGAGTTCGGCAATGCCCTCGCGAAGGCGATGTAGACTTCTCCTTCTGACTCCGCCGTTGCTGCAGCCGAATACGCCGTATCCGGCGACAATGCACCTGGCGGGGTACTTGAAGTCGCGCGGGTTTGACGTCGCCCAGCGCGACCTATCGATAAAGGTCGTACGCGACGTGCTCCTCGAATACGGTGACGAGACGACGGGCGAGCTTCTCGAATTTCTTGGCGGCCCCGCGCCTGTCGAGGCGAAGCGCGGCGCGAGCGAGGCGATCGACGAGCTTGCAATCTGGATTCGCGACAACGTCGATCCCGACTTCGGCTTCTCGCGCTATGCCGAGCACCTCTGTCGTGTCGTCACCGACTTCGGAGATCTCGAGCGCAGGATACGCCGTCGCGGAGTGATCGACAAGCCGCTCGAACGCCACCTCAAGGCGACGATGGAAGAGGTGAAGCCGACGATCGTCGGCATAACCTGTCCGTTCCCGGGGACTCTCGTCGCGGCGTTCAAGATCGCGCACTACATAAAGCGCCGCTATCCCGGCGTACGGCTCATGCTTGGCGGCGGCTATGTCTCGACGGAACTCCGAGAGATGACGGACAGGCGACCGTACAAGTACTTCGACGAATTCCAGCTCGACGAGGGATATGCGCCGTTTGCGAAGCTGCTCGGCGACCGCAAGGCGAGCGCGGCAGATGTGCCGCTGTTCGTGAAGCCGGACTACACCGGCATCGACTGGAGCGAGTATTTCGACGTCGCCGAGACCGACAACTTCGTCACGAACCTGTGGAACTGCGGCAAGTGGGTGAAGCTCGTGATGGCGCGCGGCTGCTATTGGCGGAAGTGCGCGTTCTGCGACGTGAAGCTTCCCTACATCGGGTGTTTCAAGATGCCAAAGGCGGCGGAGATTGTCGACTGCATCGAGGAGTTCTTCCCCTCTTTTCTCTCGGGTGTCCACTTCGTCGACGAGGCGATGCCTCCCGCCCTCGTCTCGTCGGTGTGCGACGAGATACTGCGGAGGAAGCTCGAAGTCCCGTGGTGGGGCAACATCCGCTTCGACAACGCCTTTACTCCCGCGCTCGCGAAGAAGATGGCGCGGGCTGGGTGCATCGCGGTGACTGGCGGGCTCGAGTGCGCGAACGACAGGCTTCTCAAGCTGATGAACAAGGGAATCACGTGCGCATCGGCGGAGAAGGTGCTAAAGGGCTTCAGGGCGGCGAAGATATTCGTTCACGCCTACCTTATGTACGACTTCCCGACGGAAACGAAAGAGGAGCAGAAGGGCGCCGAGCGGTACGTCAAGTCGCTCGCGAAGAAGGGGCTCATCCAGTCGTGCTTCTGGCACCGCTTCGCGCTCACCGTCCACTCGCCAATCGCCCGCGAGCCGGAGAAATTTGGTATAATCGTAAAACCGCTGAAGTCCAACTTCGCGAAAAACGAATTAGAGTATGTCCGCAAGAATAGACCACGAATCGCGTCGGCTTGAGATCGCCTCCAGGGCGATGAAGCTTTTCTCCCAGGTCGGCTACGACAACGTGACGCTTATCATGATAGCGTCTTCCGCCGGCGTAGCCCGCACTGTTCTCTACCGCTACTTCCGTTCGAAGCGCGAAGTCCTCGACGCGGCTATTCTTGCGACGACGCGGCAGATAATGCAGGAATGCAGCCGAGAGATCGCGAAGCGCGGCAAGGCGCGTGCTGTTCGACAAGAAGGAGTTCATGTCCGCGATCTTCGACTTCGTGCTGTCCATGGTCCGCTCGGGCGAAGACATGGGCGCGCGCATAACGCGCTTTACCGGCGGAATCAAGTCAGTGTTCGTAAAGCTCGTCACCGAGGGCGTGATGAAGGGCGAGTTCCTGCCCGAAGTGAACCCAGAGCGCACGGCCGAGGGGCTTTACGCGCTTCTTGAGTCATGCGTCCTCAGGATTGTCCTCGGCACGGAGACGAGCTCCGCGAACGTCAAGGTTCGCGTCTCCGACATGATCCGCTCAATCTCCGTGTAATTCTTTCACACAAGCGCAGCGAGAACAACTCACCGTCTCTCCATGTTCCCTAACCCCTTGACTCTGTTCGCACGTATATGCTACAATACGTGCGAACATAACACGGCGAACGGGCCGTGGGAAAGGGTGCCATGAGTATAACACTGTCTATACCCCCTGCGATTGTGCAGGAAATAAGGGAGTGGGCCGAGGAGAACGGCACCAGTCTCAACCAGTATGTTCGCGACTGCCTTGAGGCGAAATGTATTGAACTTGCCAAGGCGCGCAAGACACGCGGGCGGCAGTTTATCGAGTTTGCCAAGAGTCACCAGGTGAAAGTGCCTGAAGGATGGAAGTGGAGCCGCGAGGAGGCAACTGAAAGGAAGATGAGGTGTTTGGCATGAGATTCTTTGACACCAACATACTTGTCTATGCGGCGACAAATCAAGATCCGCACAAGGCAGATATCGCGCACGAACTTATTCGGCATGCACTTGAGGTAAACCATGACGGTGTAATTTCTGTCCAGGTGATGACGGAGTTTGTCAATGTGATGAAGACTCGCTTCAATGTCGCAGCGGCCGAGATAAATGAATGGATATCACAGTTCTATCCGCTACTGGCAACCGAGGTGACAATGGATGTCGTTCGGAACGCGCTTTTCATAAAAGAAGAATACGGCATACAGTTCTATGATGCGCTGATTGTGGCAACCGCAGATAAGCTTGGATGCACCGAAATTGTGAGCGAAGATCTCAATGATGAGCAGGTTTACTGTGGAATGGCAGTGGTGAATCCGTTCAAAAAGCGATGAATAATTGTTAAAATCAATCGTTTGCGCAAAATCTTTCTTTGCCCCGTTGACGTTTGCGACAAAAAAGCATATAATGTCGCACTGTTACATCTCAACAGGTGATCAACACCTTATCAACAAGGAAAACATATGAAAAAGTTGTTGGCAATGACAATGGCTGCTCTCACGGCGACAGCGGCGTTTGCATCTGGTTTCGGGCTTTACGAGCCCTCGGCCATCGGCACTTCCTACGGCGGTGCGCTGCTTGGCAAGGGTCTTGACGGCTCCGCCAATACGATCAACCCGGCGACATTGGATGACATCACCAACATCACGCTCCAGGTCGGCTTCGTCACTGAGCACCCGCGCGGCCGCATCAAGATTTCCAGGGATGGCAGAACCTACAAGTGTTCGCCGATGGATCCCGGCTTCTTCGTCCTGCCCCACGTGCAGCTCGTCGCGCCGGCACTTTGGGGCTTCACGTTCGGCCTTGGCATCACGCCCGACTACGGCCTCGGCACGCGCTATTCCCATGATAGTCTCATGACCTGGAGCTCGAAGCAGACGACGATCGAGGGATTCGTCATCAACCCGAACGTCTCCTACCGCATCACCGACGACTGGTCGATCGGCGCGGGCGCGAGGCTTCTCTTCTTCGACTTCGAGCAGTATTCGTACCCGATGGCGTACCTGAGCGACATCAATCCGCAGTACGGGTACATCCGCAACCACCTTCACGGCAACAACGGCCTCTCGTCCTGCGGTGTGCAGTTCGGCACTCGCTACAAGATCCTCGACAACCTCTCCGTCGGCGCGGTCTACAAGTCGAAGATCGACACGCGCGTGAAGGGTCACTCGAATCTCCGCATGCCTGGATATGTTCTCGGCGGTGCGGCGGCTGCGAACCTCGACATCCCCCAGTCGATCGCCGCCGGCGTCAACTGGGACATCACCAAGGACTGGCACCTCGGCGCCATGGTTTCGTGGACGGACTGGTCCGAGCTCGACCGCATCGAATTCAAGCTTCCTCCGTCGCAGGGCGACAAGACGACGAAGCTCCGCTGGAAGGACAGCTGGCGCGTCGGCATCGCCCCGTCCTGGGACTTTGCTGAGGACTGGACGGCCGTCGTCTCCTACGTCTACGACACGAACGTCTGCGCGTACGACCAGCAGTCCACGATGCTTCCGCCCGGCGACCGCCAGATCATCAGCGGCGGCATCAGCTGGCGCATGACCCAGAATCTCCAGATCGACGTGACCTACGGAATCGTCCTGATGGGCGCGAAGAGCATGCACATGAGGGACGACCTCGGCCGCAACTACCGCATGGAGTGCCGCCACGGCATCTCTCACGCGGCCGGCTGCTCGCTCACCTACCGCTTCTAACCGGCGAGCGGTCTTGTAGAAGAATCGCCGCGCGGACGCGCGGTGGAAGTCAAGAGGCGCGTAGACACGCGCCTCTTTTCTTTTGTCGCTATCGACAAGTTAAATTTCTGACGTGCGGGCGGGTGTCTGGTGGCGGGTTTTTGGTATAATATCGGACATTATGACATTTGACACATTGACGGCAATCTCCCCGATCGACGGACGCTATGCGAACAAGTGCCCCGAACTGCGGGATGTGTTTTCCGAATACGGCCTCGTCAAGCGCCGCGTCCTCGTGGAGTGCACGTGGCTCGAGGCCCTGTGCGACGCGAAGGAGATCAAGGAGTGCAAGCCGCTCTCCGCGAAGGAGCGCAAGGCGCTTCGCGCAATCGCGTCCGCGTTCTCGGTCGCCGACGCGCGGCGCGTCAAGGACATCGAGAAGACGACGAACCACGACGTCAAGGCGGTCGAGTACTTTCTCAAGGAGAAGGTGAAGGGCATCTCAAGGAGAAGGTGAAGGGCACTTCGCTCGAGAAGCGCGGCGAGTTCATCCACTTCGCCTGCACGAGCGAGGACATCAACAACATGTCGCACGCGCTCATGCTGCGCGACGGCAAGAAGGTCCTGCGCGCGGCGATGGACGAGATGACCGCGAAGATCGCTGCGATGGCGAAGGAGTGGGCCAAGGTCCCGATGCTCGCGCATACGCACGGACAGCCCGCGTCGCCTACGACCGTCGGCAAGGAGCTTGCCGTCGCGACGGCCCGCTTGAGGCGCCAGGCCGCCGAGATCGACCGTCTCGTCATGCCCGCGAAGATGAACGGCGCGGTCGGCAACTTCAACGCGCACCTCTCGGCGTATCCGAAGACCGACTGGGAGAAGCTTTCCAGGAAGGTCATCGAGTCGCTTGGCCTTCGCCAGAACCGCCTCACCACGCAGATCGAGTCGCACGACGGTATCGCCGAGCTCTTTGACGCGCTCTGCCGCTGGAACTCCGTGCTCCTCGACTTCGACCGCGACATCTGGATGTACGTTTCGATGGGCTACTTCAAGCAGCGCACGATAAAGGGCGAGATCGGTTCGTCGACGATGCCGCACAAGGTGAACCCGATCGACTTCGAGAACTCCGAGGGCAACCTCGGCCTCGCGAACGCCGTCCTCGGGTTCATGGCGAGGAAGCTCGCGATCTCCCGCATGCAGCGCGACCTCACCGACTCGACGACGCTCCGCAACATGGGAGTCGGCTTTGGCTACACGCTCATCGCGATCCGCTCGACCCTCAAGGGTCTCGGCAAGCTCGAGCTCAACGCCGAGCGCCTTGCCGAGGACCTTGACCGCAACTGGGAGGTTCTCGCAGAGCCGATCCAGACCGTCATGCGCAAGGTCGGAATGGACCATCCCTACGAACGGCTCAAGGAGCTGACGCGCGGTCGTCGCGTCAATGCCGAAATCATGCGCGACTTCGTGAAGGCACTGCCGCTCCCGAAGGACGACAAGGCGCGTCTCATGAAGCTGACTCCTTCGACATACATCGGGCTCGCAGAGAAGCTCGCGCGCCTCGCGTAGCCATGTCGTCTGCCGTCGTCGTATTCATCGCATTGTGCGGGCTTCTCGTCGCCGGCAAGTTCGTTCGCATAAAGGTTCCGCTCCTGCAGCGGCTGTATCTTCCGAGCTCCGTCATCGGTGGCGCGATAGGCCTCGTCGTAATGTCTCTCGCGGGCGACGCAATAGACCCCGAGATCCCAGGCGCAATGCGTCGCGTGCCCGGCTTTCTCATCAACGTCGTGTTCGCGACGCTCTTCCTCGGCACTCCGCTCCCCAACTTCCGGCGCGTCGTGTCGCTCGCGTTCCCGCAGCTCGTCCTCGGGCAGATCATGGCGTGGGGGCAGTATGTCGTCGGGCTTGGCCTCGCTGGCTTCGTGCTGTCGCGGATATTCGGCGTTCCCCCGTGCTTCGGCAACCTCATCGAGATCGGTTTCGAGGGCGGACATGGCACGGTCGGCGGAATGACAGAGAGCTTTCTCGCGGCGGGCTGGAGCGACGGCGCGGCTCTCGGCTTCACCGTCGCGACGGCCGGCATGATTGTCGGCATCGTCGTCGGGATGGCGCTCGTCAACTGGGCGCAGGGGAAGGGCATCGTCAAGGAAGTGGTGCCGTTCGAGAGGCGCCGTTGGCGCGAGCGCCTTGGCGTTCATTTGAAGTCCTCCCGCCCCGCGGCCGGCTTTCAGACTGTCATGAGCGACTCCATAGACTCGCTTGCGTGGCACCTCGCGATCGTCGGCGTCTCGATTGCGATAGGCGCGGGCATACTCACGCTTCTCCGTCTCACCGGCTGGAAGGTCTTCAACGGCTTCCCGCTCTTTCCGCTCTGCATGATCGGCGGCATACTTCTCCAGATCGCCGCAAAGGCGATAGGCAAGAACCTCTTGATCGACCATGGGCAGATGGCTCGCATATCGGGCGCCTCGCTCGACTTCCTCGTCGTCTCGGCTGTCGCGACGATAAGCGTCAATGTTGTCGCGGCGAACTGGATTCCGCTCGTTGCGCTAATCTTCGCCGGCACTGCGTGGAGCGTATTCGCCGTGCTGTGGTTCGGGCCGCGCTGCATAAAGGAGGCGTGGTTCGAGCGCGCGATAGCCGATTTCGGCCAGGCGACAGGCGTTACCGCGACGGGACTTATGCTTCTTAGGACGGTCGACCCCGAATCAAAGACGTGCGCCGCCGCGAGCTTCGGCTACAAGCAGCTTCTCCACGAGCCAATCATGGGCGGCGGACTCTGGACGGCGTTTGCGTTCACCCTCGTCATAGACTGGGGGTGGATGAAGGTGTTCGCCGTGTCGTGCGTGATGCTCGTCTTCTGGATCGGCTGCGCCCACTTCCTCTCGCGTCGAAAGTCGTCATGAACGGAACTGCCGCGAGCGTCGAAAGCTGGCTCGGAGCCCAGTCGTTTGGCGAGCAGCGCGGCGGGCTGCTCGTGTGCGGCGAGATCGTTGACGAATGGCGCGTCGAGGCATATCTCGGCCGCGGGCTTTCCGCCGAAGTCTACCGCGTGACGAATGTCCGCTTCGGCCACGACGGCGCGCTCAAGCTTCTCGTCGACGGTTCGCGCGGGCTCGCGGCGCGATTTGCCGCCGAGGCCGACGCGCTTCGCTTCCTTTCGCTTCGGGCGCTCCCGCGCTTCATGGGCGGCGGCACGTGGAAGGGCGCGCCATACTATGTGATGGAGTATCTTCAGCCGCTCCCAGACCCGATGCCGCGCCGCGAAGTGCCGCGCTTCATGAACAGGGTGGCGAAGGCGGTCCATACGCTTCACGCCGCGGGCTACATCCACCGCGACTTGAAGCCGGGGAACATCCTTCGGCGCGCGAACGGCGAGCCGGTCCTCATCGACCTCGGGCTTGTCAAGAAGCGCGGCACGATGGTGTCCGACCCGATAGTGCGCCACGGTCGCGGCATATCGATTATCGACGGAAAGCCCGTCGGCGTCGGAACGCTCGACTACGCCGCGCCCGAGCAGCTATTGAAGGGCGAGGCGTCGGTGCAGAGCGATGTCTTTGCGCTTGGGAAGATTCTCCGCGCACTCTACGAGGGACGCCCGCCAGCTAGCGTGAAGCCGATCATCCGCAAGGCGACGCGCGAGCTTCCGGGCGACCGCTATGAGTCGGCCGACGCGTTTGCCGCCGCCTTGCGCCACCGCAACTACTTCCGCTTGTTCCTTGGCGTCCTGCTGCTCGTCGTGATGACTGCTGGGCTTGTCGCGCTTGGACATCTCGACGACTTGCGCCGCTGGACGAGAAAGCGCTTCGCCGTGCCGCCACGCGTCCTTACGGTTGCGAAGGCGCATGACGAGACCTACGCCGCGTATTTCGTGCGCCTCAAGCAGCTCGCGGCCGACGGAAGTCCGGTGGCGCAGTGCGCTCTTGCCGAGGCGTACATGTACGGGCAGGGAACGGCGACGAATCTCGAGGAAGCCGTTCGCTGGTACCGCACTGCGGCTGCGGCGGGCAACTCCGACGCGCAGGCGTCGCTCGGGCTCTGCCTCCTGCGTGGCTGGGGCTGCGAGAAGGATGTCGAGGCCGCGATAGTGTGGTACACCCGCGCGGCGAGGCAGAAGAACCTCTCCGCGATGAACGACCTTGCGTTCTGCCGACTCCACGGCATAGGCGTGGAGAAGGATCCCGAGGGCGGCTTTGCGCTTGCGCTCGAGGCGGCGAAGAACGGTCACGCCCCTGCGCAGGCGCTCGTCGGCGAATGCTACCTCGAGGGTATCGGCGTCGAGCCGGACGTTGCCTCCGCGGAGACGTGGCTCTACCGCGCCGCGCGTCTCGGCAACAAGCGCGCCAGGCAGCTTCTCGAATCTCGCTGATCGTGGCAAATCCGCCGCGCGGCATGGGATTGTGCTATAATGTCGGCATGAAAATCTCATTTTTGCGTGTTGCGGTCTGCGCGGTTGTCGGAACGATTGTGATAGGTGCGCTTATTGCGTGCTGCTTCCTGCGTTCGCGGACGACCGGCGTCGACACTTCGACCGTTCGCAAGGAGCTTCGCTTCTACCGCTCCGGCACGGAGTGGTTCGCGGATGTTCCGCAGCACACGAAGGCCGAGAACCAGATGGTCGCCGGCGCGGACACGCTGCTGGAAGAGGTAGCCGATGGTGCCGACGAAGTGTTTGTCGTGCTGTCGTCGGACATTCCAGATCCTGGCGAGTGGAAACTCCATCTCCACCTGGTAGAGCACGACAAGTTCGGCGCGACCTACAAAGTCAAGGCCGCTGGACAGGACGGCACCCAGCTCGCCTGGCTCTGCAACGTCATGCACACCGTCTTCGGCGGCGAGCATCCGACGGACATCTACGTCCACTCAATATCCACTAAGCGACCATAAAGGACCGTGAGTATCGCCATGGGAATGGTGCGAGAGGAGGAGAATGTGACGAGTGGAATGCGGACGCTGCTCCATGTCTGCTGCGGGCCGTGCGCGAGCGCGTGCGTGCCGCGGCTGAGGGGCGGGAAGTGACGATGCTTTTCGCCAACTCCAACATCGACACCGCCGAGGAGTTCGAGCACAGGCGCGCCGAGGCCGAGCGGCTCGCAGCCCACGACGGCGTTGCGTTTGCCTCGCTCCCCTACGACCACGCCGACTGGCTCGAGAAGGTCGCAAAGGGTTTCGAGGACGCGCCGGAGAAGGGCGCGAGGTGCGCGAGGTGCTTTCGATACAATCTCGGCAAGGCGTCGGAATGGGCGGCCGCGCACGGGTTCGACTCGTTCACCACCTCGCTCACGGTCTCGCCGCACAAGCCGAGCGAGATGGTCTTTGCCGCAGGGCGCGAGGCCGCGGAGAAGGGCGGCACGGTCTTTCTTCCCGAGGACTTCAAGAAGCGCGAGGGCTTCAAGCTCTCCGTCGCCCGCGCGAAGGAGCTCGGGCTCTACCGCCAGTCCTATTGCGGCTGCGAGTTCTCGAAGATTCCGAGTGCATCTGGTCTGCGGGCGTGAATCCCCGCTTTTTGGTATACTATCCTCTGTGAAGAGTGACGATATACTGTTTCCGCCCCCTGGCAAGACGCCGAAGGAAGACACCTCGGCGGTGATGAAGTTCTACAAGCTGCCGAAGGCGTTTCCCCCGGCTGTTCTCGCCGAGGCGAGGCGCATTTCGGCGCGGCCGATTTCCGACGCGGAGATAAAGCGCTCCGGCCGGCTCGACTTGCGGCGCAAGTTCATCTTTACCTGCGACCCGCAGTCGGCGCGAGACTACGACGACGCGCTTTCCCTCGAGACGGACCACAAGGGCAATCGCGTCTTGGGCGTCCACATTGCGGACGTCTCGCACTACGTGAAGCCGGGGAGCGCGATCGACCGCGAGGCGTATCGCCGATCCACGAGCGTATATCTCTGCGACAGGGTCGTGCCTATGCTCCCCGAGGAACTCTGCAACGGCGTCTGCTCGCTCGTCCCCGACGAAGACCGTCTCGCGTTCTCCGTCTTCCTCACATTCGACAAGAACGGCGAAGTCGTCAAGCGCTCGTTCTCGAAGTCGGTGATCCGCTCGAAGGCGCGGTTCACCTACGAGCAGGTGATGGCCGTGATCCGCGGCAAATCCGACGCGAGGATCGCCTCGCGCGAGGCGAAGACGATACGCGCGATTTCCGCGCTCGCCCAGCAGATTAGGGCAAAGCGGTTTGCGGCGGGTGCGCTTGACATTGAAATCCCCGAGGCCGAGGTCATCCTCGACTCGAACGGCGAGATGACGGGACTCGTCACGCGCCCCTACGACGAATCGCACCAGATGATCGAAGAGTGCATGGTCGCCGCGAACGAGGCGGTCGCGAAAGAGCTCTGGACGAAGGGGATCAGGATTCTCGCGCGCCTCCACGAGCCGCCGGACGACGAGAAGCTCGACATGCTCCGCGCAGAGCTAAAGGGACTCGGCATAAAGGCCGGGAACATCTCGAATCCCCATGTCTTCGCGCAGCTGCTCCAGACGATCAAGCGCAGCCCCCTCTATCCTACGCTCTCGATGATGGTCTTGAGGTCGATGAAGCGCGCGGTCTACGACGCGTCGGCAATCGGCCACTTCGGGCTTGCGAAGCGCTACTACGCGCACTTCACCTCTCCGATACGCCGCTATCCCGACCTGACGCTCCACCGCCAGCTTGCCGACTATATTGCGGGCGGTTCCGCCAAGCGCCCGCCGAAGCTTCTCGCCACTTGGGCGAAGCATACGTCCGAGCGCGAGGAGATTGCGGCCGAGGCAGAGCGCGGGCTTCTCGAGATAAAGAAGTACCGACTTCTCGAAGACCAGCTCAAGACGCGCCAGGTGCTCGACTACGACGCGGTCGTCTCGAAGTGCACGCCGTTCGGCTGCTTCGTCGAGATTCCCGAGCTTGCCGTTTCGGGACTTGTCCACGTGAGTCTTCTGTCGCGGCGGTTCGTCAAGTACAACGAGCACGACCAGTCGCTCTCCGCGCCGGGCGGTGGCAGCTGGAGGGCCGGCTCGCGACTCAAAGTTCATGTCGCCAAGGTCGATTTCAATCAAAGGAGGGTAGACTTTACGCCATGTTCGCGCTAATACTTCCATTGATGCTTTCCGCGTGCGATCTCGGCACGCACTTTTCGAAGCCCGACTCCTGGACCGAGTCGGCCGTCGACTTTGCGGTAGACCACCAGAAGGACGGCTTCGGCTTTGCCAGCCAGAAGCGCGACATCGTGAACTGCATGAAGCGCGGCGCCTGCACGTGGCACGGGCTCGAAGTGTGGGAGACGCGAATCTACTACGGCGCCGACGGCGCGACGCGCGTCGAGATGTCGCTCTACAACCGTGGCGACGACAAGGACTCGGGCGGCCTTGATTCGGAGGGGCTCAAGAAGCTTCTCGACGACATTGCCTCAAAAGCGCAGCCGGGCGGAAAGATCGGGTCGAACCCCGAGAAGAAGAAGCTAAAGACTGGCGGCTACCAGTTCTCGAAGAAGTGGAACAAGGGCGACTGCGACATTGACCTCGTCTGGGGCGTCGACGGCGTGAAGGAGAAGGACCTTACCGCGGACTACGTTCGTGTCACGATGCACCCGAAGGGCGGCGCGAAGGTAAAGGCGTCCGCGAAGTCGGGCGGCATCGTCTCGAAGACGAAGGCGAAGTCCCACGTCAAGAAGAACGCCGACGGCGACGTCTGGATAGACGGCGTACCGATGGTCGACCAGGGGCAGAAGGGCTACTGCGCGGCGGCCACGAGCGAACGCGTCCTCAGGTACTACGGCTTCGCCATCGACGAGCACGAGATCGCGCAGGCCGCCGGCACGACGGCGCGCGGCGGCACTTCCATCGCGGAGATGAAGGATGCCGTCAAGGCGGTCGGCTCCAAGTGCCGGCTCGGCTACCAGGAAATCGTGACGATGACCGGTTCCTTCCAGGACATCGAGAAGGACATCGAGCTGTACAACAAGACGGCGAAGACGGAGGGCGAGAGCGAGCTGTCCCTCAAGAGCTTCATGCGCGGCAATACTGTCAACGTTGGCGAGATAACCGCGGCGATGAAGCCGAAGGTCGTGAAGAAGATGCGAATGAAGGACTTCCGCTACAAGAAGTTCATGACCGGCGTAAAGGCACAGGTCGACCAGGGAATTCCCGTCTTCTGGGGCGTCACGCTCGGCATGTTCCCCGAGCCCGGTCTCCCGCAGGCCGCAGGCGGGCACATGCGCCTCATAATCGGCTACGTCGAGCGCAAGGACCAGAAGACGAAGAAGACCGAGATAAAGGAAATTCTCTACACCGACTCCTGGGGAGCCGGACACGAACTCAAGCGCATGCCCGCAGACTGGGCTTTCGCAATCACGCACGACGCATTCTTCTTGAAACCACTCTGATGAAATCTGCAGCAATTCTCCTGTCCGCAATTTCCATCGCCGCAGTGGCCGCGGCGCAAATCCCGACACAGGAACGGTCTTCCTCCGGACGCGACTGGTCTGAGATATATCTCGCCGAGTCGCCGTCCGTCTCTCCCGACGGCTCGGTTTTCGTGTTCGCGTGGTGTGGGCGCATCTGGAGCGCGTCGACTTCCGGCGGCGCGGCGATTCCGCTCGGCGACGGATACGGCTCCGAGAAGTCGCCCGTCCTGTCGCCGGACGGGAAGAAGGTCGCGTTCCTTTCGAGCAGGGCCGGTGCAGACATGCCATTTGAGCTTTCGCTTGGCGCCGGCGGCCTCTCCGCTGGCGGCCTTCGCCAGCTTTCGTTCCACACACAGGGCTGCGTTCCGTGCGCCTATTCGCCGGATGGTCTCTGGCTTCTCGCAACCGCTTTCCGCGACAATTCGTCCGAGAGCGTGACGAGCGTCCGCAACTCGCGTCGCGCGATTCTCGTGCCGCTCGCCGCCCGAGGTGCAGAGACTATGCTTTTCGACGCTCCAGCATACGCGCCGGCGCTTTCGCCCGACGGCCGCAAAGTGCTTTTCGTCGACAAGTGCGAAGGCGGGATCCGCGATTTCCGCAAGCGCCGCCCCGGGTCGACTTCCGCCTTCGCCGGCGAGATATGGCTCTACGACCGCGACAGCGGCAAATTCTCCGCCGTTGTGACTGGTCGCGACGGCGCGTACGATCCGATATGGGCTCCCGGCGGCGAGTCGTTCTACTACCTCTCCGGCGCTGGCGGCGTGAGGAATGTCCGCCGCCGTGACTTGAAGTCCGGCGAAGATCGCGCAATCACCGCGTTCTCCGACGACCATGTGCGCACGCCTTCGCTTTCGCGCGACGGACGCACGATGGTTTTCTGCAAGGGTCTCGATTTCTGGCGGCTCGACCCGACGGCCAAGAAGCCGGTGGCGACGCGCATCGCCGTCAGGCCCGCCGGCTTCGACCCTTCGTCTCCGCGGACCGTTCGGCATAGGTATTCAAATGCCGACAACAACTACGGGCTTGGCAACTACGCTTTTCTCCAGAACGGAAACGGCGTCGCGTTCACTGCCGGCGGCGATGTCTGGACGATGGAGCTTTCCGAAGACGAGAAGAAAAGGCGCCCCGTCCTGATACACGGCTTGTCGCGGACGCACGAGCGCGACTGCGCGTTCTCGCCCGACGGCGAGACGCTCTACTACCTTTCCGACCATGGCGACGGCGCGGACGTGTGGCGCGCCCGTCGCGCCGACCCTTCCCTCGCGTGGTGGAAGAACGTGTCGTTCGTCCGCGAACGGATTGTCGGCGGCGACGTCTGCCGCAGGAGCTTGACAGTCTCGCCCGACGGCGCTTCTCTCGCGTGGGCCGATCTTGCAGGCCGACTTTCGTTCGCCGACACGAACGGCGTTGTGCGGCATGTCGCGCCGCTCAACTCTTCCGACTGCCATAGCTACGTTTGGTCGCCCGACGGCCGCTATGTCGCCGCGACGCTGCGCGACGGCTACGGCAACTGCGATGTCTGGATAATCCCGACTTGGGCGAAGGCCGAAGACGGCTCGCCGTCGCCCGCGCCGTACAATGTCTCGCGCAACTACGACTGGGACGGCGATCCCGCGTGGTCGCCCGACGGCCGCGTCCTCGCGTTTTCCGGGAAGCGCGCGGCAAGCGGACGAGATCCGCGCATATTCTACGTCTATCTCGATCCGGAGGACGAGGCGTACGAAAAGGCGGAGCTCGGCGTCAGGGAAGGGCAGTATCGCGTCGTCTTTGACGGGCTTTTCGAGCGTGTGAGGAAACTTGGCATGAGGGGCGAGGATCCTCTCTTCGCTCCGGACGGCCGGACCCTCGCGTGGAACTGGAACGGCAAGACGTGGAAGGCCAAGATTACCGACGACAAGGACAAGGAGATGTTCGGCAAGGCGATTCTCCTGAAGTCGTGGACAAAGGGCGTTGGCGACAAGAAGGACGAGGAGACGATATTCGGCGTCCTTGACGGTCTGCCGACGCGCGGCGACAAGTCGTTTGGCTTCACGGTCTACCAGACGATCGACGTCGCGGACTGGCAGGAGCTCGCCTTCCTTATCGCGTGGGCGGACATGCGAGACGGGTTCTGCGACCCGGCAACCCATGGGACGGACTGGCAGGCGGTTAGGGAGAAATACCGCCTCGCCGCCCGCAATGCGCCCGCGTGGAGCGTCTTTGCCCACGTCATGGAGATGATGTACGGCGAGGTGGACGGCTCGCATTTCGGCTTCTGGGCGAACAACGCGACGCGGTCGCGCTGGATTCCCGTGGCGAGTTCAAGCGACTGGAATCCGATCACCTCGCATCTCGGCGCACGCTTCGATCCCGACTGGAAGGGCGTGGGATGGCGCGTCAAGGACGTCATACGCGATTCGCCGGCTGACCGCGGGCGCGAGGGCCTCTTGGCGGGCGACATAGTCCTTTCGATAGACGGCAAAGAGGTGTTCCCCGGGATGGACTACGCGGAGCCCATGACAGTTCCCCTGCCGCACAAGTTCACGCTCTCGGTCAAGCGCGAGGGCGAGACTAATTCCCTCGTGCGCGAAGTCGAGGGCGTGAACTTCTCGAAGGCACGCCAGCTCCTTCGCGCGGCAGAGGTCGTCGAGATACGCAGACACGTGCGCGAGAAGGGCAACTTCGGCTATCTCGCGATAGACGCGATGCGAGACGACACGGCGGACGCGTTCACCGATGCGGTGTTTGCGGAATGCTTCGGCAAGGACGGCGTGATCATTGACGTGCGATTCAACACCGGCGGGCATACGGCAGACCGGCTCATCGACATACTCTGCGGCCGCCGCCATGTTCGCACTCTCTATCGCGGCGTTGAGGACGAGGGCTACATAATCTCGCGGTTCGGACGTCCTGTCATAACGTCGCTTCCTGTCGTCGTCCTGGCAAACGAGCGCAGCCAGTCTAACGCCGAGGAGTTCACGCACGCTATGAAGACGCTCGGCCGCGCCAAGGTCGTCGGTACCGAAACGGCTGGCGACGTGATCGGGACTTTCGACCTTTGCCTTCTCGACTACGGCGTCATGCGGCGGCCTCGCATCGGCTTCTTCCTCCCCGACGGAACCGACATGGAATGCCACGGCGCGAAGCCCGACATCAAAGTAGAGACTACGCCGGCCGATATCGCCGCAGGGCGCGATCCGCAGCTCGACGCGGCCATCAAGGCGCTTGCCGAGGAGGCCGCCGCTCGCAAGGCCTCGCCGCCCCCGCCGCTCAACTACGCCAGATAGCATGTATTTTTGGTATAATTTTTGCCTAACGCCAGAAGAAGAACCAAGAAGGGACACAGCATGGAACTCTCGATCCTCATAAACAAGTTCAACATCAAGGGACGACTCATCCTCCAGCGCGTGAACAAGAACGTCTTCCCCAAGCCCGAGGTGATCATGGAGAACATGCACAACCTCACGCGCCACTGCCACGAGAAGCTCGAGGACGACGCGCAGAAGGGGCGTGACGACCGCGTGTGGCAGATGCCGCGCATCATCAAGGCGAAGGATTCCAAGGATTTTGTCGTCGACGACAAGGGCGAGGTCTGGCGCGTCATCACGCGCATCATGTCGGCGCACGCGTTCGACGTCGCGCAGGGGCCTGAACACGCGATGGAGTGCGGTGCCGCGCTCGGCCACTTCCACTACCTCATCAGCGACATGGACCCGAAGGAGATCAAGGACCCGCTTCCCGGCTTCCACATTACGAGCGGCTACCTCAAGAAGTACGACCAGACGCTCAAGTCGAAGGAGGCGAAGGAGCTCCTGAAGTCCTCGATGGAGGCGAAGCGCCTCGCGAAGTTCATCGAGGAGCGCCGCGACCTCGCGCTCTGCCTCGAGAAGGCGCAGAAGAAGGGCGAGCTCAAGAAGCGCATGTTCCACGGCGACCCGAAGGTCAACAACATCATGATCGACGACGTGACCGGCAAGGGCACGGCGATGATCGACCTCGATACCGTGAGCCCCGGTCTCATCCACCTCGACTTCGGCGACGCGCTCAGGTC
>CACZHC010000081.1 GCA_902780865.1 uncultured bacterium | reverse complement strand
AGCATTCTTTTCGCCTTCCCAGTTGGAATGGCTATCGCAACACCTGTTGCGCAGGAACAGGAATGTAGTCTATCAAAAACTGACTAGACAAGGAGGAGCCTTCGGCCGCCGCCACGACGGTCCGCCGCCACTTCGCCAATATGGTATAATATCCACGTATGCGAATCCTGACGCGATACGTCTTCCGTGAGTTTCTCGTCCCGCTCTTCTACTGTCTGTGCGGGTTCGTGTCGATCTACGTCCTTTTCGAGCTCTCTGGGTCGTTCTCCCGCATCGCAGACGCAAAGCCCCCGGCGCTGACAATCCTGAAGTACTTCTGCGGGTATCTCGCGCCGTTCTTCCAGTACCTCGCGCCCGCCGCGCTCATGCTCGCGACGCTCTACACCATGTGGACGTTCTGCCGCCACTCCGAGATCATCGCGATGCGCGCGAACGGCATAGGGTTCTTCACGATCGTGAAGCCGCTTCTCGTCGTCGCATTCGCAATGGCATGTTTCGTCGCGTGGGTCGACGAGTGGTATGTGCCGAGGATTGCGCAGTGGGCGAAGCAGCTCCGTAACGAGAGGTTCGACGTCGCCAAGGCCGCGCGCGCCGACAACATCGTCTTCCGCAACGCCAAGGCCGACAGGACGTGGTCGATCGACGTGATGCTTGACGCGAACGGCGAGCACCTCAAGGACGTTCGCGTTACGGTAGACAGGCCAAACGGCGCGCGGCTCATGAACGTCTCGGCAGAGCGCGCCGACTATCTCGACGGCGAGTGGTGGATGACTGGCGTCACCGTCCAGCACTACGACGCGTCGGGGCGCGAGATTGCCTCTCCGACGCCCGAGCTAGACGCGCTGCCCACGAGGTCTTTCCCGCAGTTCGGGGAGCGCCCTGGCGATTTCATCATGCAGAACAGGGACTGGGCCTACAATTCCGTCGCTGACCGCATAAGGTATGTCAGGCACCATCCCGACCTTTCCGAGAAGATGCGCAGGAAGTACAGCTACGACACCTGGTCGCAGATGCTCGCCCCACTCGCCTGCCTCGTCATCACGCTTTTCGCGATTCCTGCGGGCATCGCCTCTGGGCGCCAGAGCGTATTCAAGGGCATAGTCGGGGCCCTTGCCATGTTCTTTGCGTTCTACGGGCTTGTCATCGGCGGCATGGTCGGTTCCGACCTTGGCTGGATACCGCCTATTCTCGCGGCGATTTTCCCACACGCGGTGTTTCTTGCGATTGGGGGATGGCTATTTTACCGCCAGCGGTGAAAATATGATATAATAACCCCTAATGTTCGCATTCCTGAAGAGGAAGGGAAAAATGCCGACCGTCTACAAGCGGCCGGAGCACTGCATTTCGCGTAAGGACATCGACCCTGATGCGCTGAAGGTGCTCTATCGCCTTTCCAACCTCGGCTATACGGCGTATCTTGTCGGCGGTGGCGTACGAGACCTTCTGATGGGCCGCAAGCCAAAGGATTTCGACGTCGGGACGTCCGCAAAGCCAAACGAGGTCAGGAAGGCCTTCCGCAACTGCTTCCTCATCGGGCGGCGCTTCCGCCTTGCGCACGTCAGGTTCGGCGACAAGGTGATCGAGACGGCGACGTTCCGCCGCAATTCGCAGTCGGTCGGCGAGATAATAGAGCATGCGGCGGAGGGCCCTCAGGAGGACAATACCTTCGGTACGCCCGAGACCGACGCCTATCGCCGCGATTTCACGGTCAACGGGCTTTTCTACAACATCGAGGACTTCAGCGTCATTGACTGGGTCGGCGGGATGAAGGACATCGAGAACAAGGTCATCCGCGCGATTGGCGACCCCGGGATTCGCTTCCAGGAGGATCCCGTACGCATGATGCGCGCGGTCAAGTTCTCTTCGCGGCTCGACTTCACCATCGAGCGCAAGACGTTTGCGGCGATGAAGAAGTACCATTCCTGCATTTTGACGGCCGCGACGCCGAGGGTCTGCGAGGAGGTGTTCCGGCTCTTCCCCTACGGCAAGAGCGCAAAGGCGTTCAGGCTCATGTGGGAGACGGGGCTTCTCGGCGACCTCCTTCCCGAGCTTTCGGCGCACATCGACCGCGCCGGCGGCGCGAAGTGCTCGATATGGAAATACCTCTCCGCTCTCGACGGCTATGAGACGATGATGGAGGGGAAGGGGCTCGAGGTTTCCAACGCTCTCAGGGCCGCCGTCCTCATGACGACGATGCTCGAGGCCGACCAGAAGGACGGCGCGGGGCGGCGCATCATGCAGACGATGATGTCGGCCCTCAAGATACCGAAGGCGACTTATTTCACGGCGGTTCTCCTGATGGAGAGCCGCAAGCGGCTCGCGG
This sequence comes from uncultured bacterium, assembly GCA_902780865.1. Lineage (GTDB taxonomy): Bacteria > Verrucomicrobiota > Kiritimatiellia > RFP12 > UBA1067 > UBA1067. The sequence goes on along the minus strand of CACZHC010000081.1, from coordinate 8,078 downwards.
CCCGCCCCCAGAAAGGCAAGGCGCGGTTCGTGCACAACAGGGATTTCCTCGACGCGCTCGACTACAATCGCATAATCCTGCGCGCGGAGAAAAAGGACGAAAGCGCCCTCAACGAATGGGCGGACCTATACGAAGAGAAAGGCAACAGCAAATGAACGAAGAACTCGAACAGCTCATCCAGGAAGTTAAGTCCATCCTTCCGTGGCTTCTCGCCGCCGGAATCGTGGTTGCGGGCTATCACGGCGTCCGGAAATACGTCACCAACAGGCGGGCAGCCGCCTCCGAGTCCGTCGCGAACGCCTACACGACAGAGGAGCTCGAAGACGCGGCCGCCAAGTTCAAGGGCTCGAAGGTCGATGGCGTCATAAGGCTCCGCCTCGCAAAGAGCTACTACGACTCCGCGAACTATGAGTCTGCGCTCGAGATATACGAGTCGCTCGAGGGCAAGGCGCCCGACGGGTTCGCGGACGTTCCCGTCGTCGGCAAGGCCCAGTGCCTCGAGGCGCTCGGCAAGTACGACGAGGCGCGCGCCGCGTTCGACGCGTTTGCCGAGGCGAACGAGAAGTCTTATCTCGCTCTCACCGCGAAGCTCGGCTCCGCGCGCTGCATCGCCCAGGCAGGCGACCGCGCCAAGGCCATCGAGACGCTTGAGGCGCTCAAGGCGTCGGTGGGCGACGACGAGCTCTCCAAGTCGCGCGTCGACACCACTCTCCAAATCGTGAAGCGCTACGAGAAGCGCGCCGAGCGTTCGCTCTTCGATGCCGCCGACGCGGCCCAGAAGCAGCTCGAGACCGAGGCCGTCAAGGCCGACGCCGCGAAGAAACCGGAAGCAGAGGCCCCCAAGGACGAGGCGAAGGCCGCGCCCGAGGCGCCGGCCAAGACTGAATGACGATAGTAAGAGAGCCGATGTGGGACGATGCGCCGCGCTCTCGAACGCAGGCGCTTTGCCGTCATCTGCTCCAGTTCCTTTCTACGCTCGGCTGGACGGCGCGGATACTCGTCTCTTCCGTCGCCGACTTTCCGTCCGTTTTGCTGAGGCGCTCGGGCCGCGCAGACTTCGCCGCACAGCTCTATATCGTCGGCATAAGGACGCTTCCCGTCATTACCGTCGTCTCGCTCTTCATCGGGATGATCCTCGCCCTGCAGGTGGGGCTCGAGCTGAGGCGCTTCAACCAGGAGATATACCTTGGCGCCGCCGTGATGCTGACGCTTCTCCGCGAGATGGGGCCGTTTGCGTGTGGCATAAGTCTCGCCGCGTGCGTTGGCTCGGCGATTGCCGCCGAGCTCGGCACGATGAAGGTCAACGACGAGATCGCCGCGCTCGAGATAATGTCGATCTCGCCGATACGATATCTTGCGGCGCCGCGGCTTCTCGCGCTTCTCGTCATGGCTCCGATCCTTGCGTTCTACTGCAGCGTGATCGGCACTCTTGGCGGCGGCATCGTCGGATCGACGCAGCTCAACGTCTTTTTCCAGCAGTACATCTCGAGCGCGCTCAGTATCGCCGAGACGAAAGACCTCTTCGTCGGGCTGTTTAAGGCGGGCGTCTTCGGGATGCTCATAGGCACCGTCGCCGTCGCCGAGGGCTTCGGGACGAAGCTCGGCGCGACTGGCGTCGGCCGCTCCACGCAGCAGAGCGTCATCGTCAACTTCCTTCTCATACTCATGTTCGGCTACATGATAACGAGGGTGTTCTACAGGTGAGGGAAGTTGAAAGTTTGAAGTTTAAAGTTTGAAGTTTGAAGTTTGAAGTTTGAAGTTGAAAGTCGTGAAGTGAGCAGTCTGATCGAGTTCAGAGACGTCGTAAAGAAGTTCAACGGGATTCCCGTCTTGAACGGCGTGACGTTTTCCGTCGAGAAGGGCGAGGTGCTTTGCATCGTCGGTCCTTCCGGCACGGGAAAGTCCGTCACCTTGAAACACCTCGTCCGTCTCCTTACGCCGACGTCGGGCAGCGTCGTTGTCGACGGCGTTGACGTGGCGACGTGCGGAGACGACGAGCTTGTGAAGCTTCGCGACCGCATTGGCTACCTTTTCCAGGGCGGCGCGCTTCTCGCGTGGATGACCGTCGCCGAGAACGTCGCGTTGCCGCTCGAGGAGTGCACGAAGCTTCCTGACCGCGAGATCGCGGTGCGCGTTCGTCACGCGCTCAGGGCGGTCGAGCTCGTCGACGCGGCCGACAAGTATCCGACCGAGATTTCCGGCGGCATGCAGAAGCGCGCCGGGCTCGCCCGTGCGGTTGTGCGCGAGTCCGACATCGTTCTCTACGACGAGCCGACGTCCGGGCTTGACCCCGTGACGTCCATCACTATCAACCGGCTCATCAGAAAGCTCAACAAGGAGCTTGGCATCACGTCGATCGTCGTCACGCACGACCTCCAGGGCGCGCTTGCGATAGCCGACAGGATACTTCTTCTTAAGGGCGGCAAGGCGGTCGAATGTTCGAGCCCTGCCGAATTCACGCAGTCCTCAAACCCCGACGTGAGGGAGTTCCTCGCGGCGATGAAAGGCGAAACGCTATGAGCAGAAGAAAGAAGAACGACGTTTTCTCGGAGGCGATCGTGGGCCTCTTCATGATCGCGGTTCTCGCGCTCCTCGTGTACTTCACGATCATCATCTCCGGCGTCGACGTCCTCAAGGGGCGTCAGAAGGTCATCGCGAGCATCGCGTTCAACGGCGTAGGCGGCCTCAAGGAACACGACAACGTCATGTACCGCGGCACGAAGGTCGGCGGCGTGGAGGATATTCTCGTCACGCCCTCGAACCTGGTCGTCAAGATCGAGGTCGACAAGTCGGTTGTCCTGCGCGAAAGCTACAGGATCTCGGTGTGCAGTCTTTCGATGCTCGGCGGCCAGTTCCTCATGCTCGAGGAAGGCGAGGGCGAGATTGTGGACATTGCCGCGCAGACGCTCGTAGGCGAGACGCCTACCGACTGGATGCGCGACATGGCCGACATCGCGAAGAACCTTAAGTCTCTCACGAGCAGCGAGAACGTCAACACGATCATAACGAACGTCGAGGCGGTGAGCTCCTCCGCGAAGGAGATCGCGAGGCGCCTCGAGCAGGGAGAGGGAATGCTCGGACACCTGCTTGCCCCGGACGATCCGATCTACGCCGAGGCCACCAACGCCGTCGCAGACGCGAAGCGCATGCTTGCGAACGCTGCGGAGCTGTCAGAGAGGATCAAGGCGGGCGAGGGCACTGTCGGGAAGCTTCTCTCGCCTGACGCCGATCTCTATGCGGACCTCAAGGATTCAGTCGCGTCGTTCAAGAAGGCGTGCGAGCAGATAAAGTTGCCGGAGAACATGGACAAGGACGTCGCAGAGATAATGACTGGCGCGAACAAGCTCCTCGCCAACCTCAACGAAGTCTCCGAGAAGCTTAAGAACGGCGAAGGCACGCTCGGCAAGCTCGCGACCGACTCCACGATGTACGACGAGGTGCAGGGCGCGATCAAGGACGTCCGGCAGGTGCTCGACAACTACCGCGACACCACGCCGATCTCGACTTTCGGCTCGCTCATAATGGGCGGCCTGTGACGAGGCCTCGGGCGGCATGAAGTCCGATTTCCAGACGGCCTTCGGACGGCGCGAGTTCCTGCGCCTCGCGTCTCTCGCCGCCTGCTCCGTGCCGCTGCGGGGGCTTGCCTACAATCCGATACCCGCACTCAAGGTGCGAAAGGTTTCCGTTTCCCTTGGCGTCGACGAGCCGTTTTCGATTCTGCATATCTCCGATTCGCACATCGCCCGCATTGACAGCCGCGACGGAGAGGCGACGTACGCCTTCGCGAAATCGCGCTCGCGCAACGGCAGGGAGCTTGGGGAATACTATCTCGGAGAGGCGATCCACCACGCCCGCGCCAGGGGAATCAAGCTCGTCCACACCGGCGACTTCATGGATTTCGCGAGCGTTGCGAACATAGAGCATGCCGCGCGCCGCATCCGCACCGACGGCATCGTCGCGTGCGTGGGCAACCACGAGTACTGGCTCGACGCCGGCAAGAAGGAGGTCGAGTCCTACAAGGAGGCGACTGTTCCGAAGCTAAAGGGCGAATGGAAGGGCGTCCCCGCGTCGGCTGTGCACATTGGCGGGGCGAACTTCTTCGTGTTCGACGATTCGTTCAGGACGGTTACGGAGACAATCGCCGCCGCGTTCGAGGAGACGGTCAGGGAAGGGCTTCCAATCGTCATGGTGTGCCATGTGCCGCTCTGGACCGAGGACGTGGGGCTCAACGGAGGTGCGTCTTGCGGCGCGCGGGGAAGGAAGGACGACGCCATTACCATCGAGTTCGTGGAGCGTGTACGCCGCGAGCCGCTTGTCAGGGCCGTTCTTGCGGGGCATCTGCACGGCTTTCGCCAGTTCGCGTTCTCGGACCACGCGCAACAGCTCGTGGCTGGCGCTCTCTTCAACGGCGATTGCACCGAAATCGAGTTCACCAAGTGATCGCCGCGCGGGAGCGCGGCGATTTTGCTATAATATGTGCACCATGAAATACGACAAGAACCACGCGCTTCTCGAGTGCGCGATAGCGGGGATCCCGCAGAAAAGCGGCAAGGTCCGCGATGTTTTCGATCTCGGCGACAAGCTTCTGATGGTCGTGACGGACCGCATCAGCGCCTTCGACGTAATCCTTCCCTGCGGAGTTCCCGACAAGGGCAAGGTCCTCAACCAGCTCTCCCTCTTCTGGATGGAGTTTTTCGGCATGAAGAACCACCTCGTGACTGCGAACGTCGACGAGTACCCGGCTGAGCTTAAGCCCTACAAGGAAGACCTTCGCGGCCGCTCCATGCTCGTCAAGAAGGTCAAGATGGTCGAGGTCGAGTGCATCGCTCGCGGCTACCTCACGGGCTCTGGCTGGAAGGAATACCAGAAGTCCGGAACTGTCAACGGCATGAAGCTGCGCGAGGGCTATGAGAACGCCTCGAAGCTCGACGAAGTCCTTTTCACGCCGACGACGAAGGCCGCGATCGGCGACCACGACGAGGCGATCAACTTCGCCGAGACGGTTAAGCTCGTCGGCGAAAAGACGGCGACGCTTCTTCGCGACACGACGGTCTCGCTCTACTCGAAGGCGGCGGACTACGCGCGCGAGCGCGGCATCATCATCGCCGACACGAAATTCGAGTTCGGCCTTGACGCGGACGGCTCGCTTATCCTCGCGGACGAGGTGCTTACGCCCGACTCTTCGCGCTTCTGGCCCGTCTCGAGCTACGCCGTCGGCAAGAACCCGCCGTCGTTGGACAAGCAGTACGTGCGCGACTGGCTCGACTCGATCAACTTCAACCACCAGCCGCCGGGTCCGGTCCTTCCCGACGACGTCATTTCGCGCACGCGCGAAATCTACCTGAAGGCATACGAAGACTTGTCCGGCCGCAAGCTGGAAGTCTAAACCCTCCGGTTTTTCAACTTTTCAACCTTTCAACTTTTCAATCAGGAATCATACCATGGGAATGTTCGATCAGATAAAAGAGGCAATGCAGATGCGCAGCGAGGCGAAGCGCATCCAGAACGAAATCCAGAAGATCAAGGCCGAGTACTCGAACGGCGGCATTACCGTCATCGCGAAGGGCGACATGACGATCGACAAGATCGCGATCACGCCCGAGGCCTACGACGAGGTAAAGGCGGGCAAGCCCCAGCGCTTTGAGACGATGCTCTTCAACGTCGTAAACGGCGCTCTCAAGAAGGCGAAGGACGCGACGCAGGCCGAAATGCAGAAGATGATGCAGGCGGGCGGCGCAGGCGGCCTCTTCGGAAAATGATAGCGCCGGTTGCCGAGCTGGAGAAGTGCCTCGCGAAGCTTCCGGGGTTCGGCCGGCGCTCGGCTTCCCGCGCCGCGCTTGCGCTCGTCCGCGAGCCGGCGCGTCTCGCGGAACCTCTCGTCGCGGCGCTAAGGGCGGCGCATGATTCCGTGCGCTGCTGCTCGCGCTGCGGCGCGTTCACGACGATAGACCGCGACCCTTGCGACATGTGCACCGACGCGACGCGCGACGGCTCTGTCATCTGCGTCGTCGAGGAACCGGCGGACATCGTGTCGATCGAGGCGTCGGGTGCGTTCCACGGCAGATACCACGCGCTTGGCGGAAAGCTCTCGCCCGCGCACCGCATGGGCCCCGAACGCCTTAGGATATCAGAGCTCGTCGCGCGCGTACGCGGCGAGAACGCCGCGGAGGTTCTTCTCGCGCTTTCGACCGATATGGACGGAGACGCCACGGCGGGCTACATTACAGAGGTGCTGAAGGGCACGGGCGTCAAGGTGACGCGCCTTGCCTTCGGGCTTCCCGCCGACTCCGGCATCGCCTATTCCGACCCTCTCACCCTAAAGCGAGCCATCGTGGGTCGTCGCGACATCTGACGTTTTTTTATCCCTATGAAAGAGCTGAGATATCCATTTGACGAGAAGAAGATTCGTTCGCTCAAGGCGGGCGATTCCGTCAGCATCTCGGGGCTTGTCCACACTGGACGCGACAAGTTCCACAAGTTCTTCGCTGACGGCGGGAAGATCCCCGTCGACTTCCACGACGGTGCGCTCTACCACTGCGGCCCGGTTTGCGTCAAGCGCGAGGACGGCTGGTCGGTCGTCTCGGCGGGGCCGACGACGAGCGTCAGGGAAAATCCCTACGAACCCGCTTTCATCAAGTCGTCTGGCGTCCGCATCATCATCGGGAAGGGCGGCATGGACGACGCGACTCTCGCCGCCATGAAGAAGTACGGCTGCGTCTACGTGCAGGCGGTTGGCGGGGCGGGAGCCCTTTACGCCGCTTCGGTGAAGAAGGTCGCTGGCGTTGACCTTCTCGACAAGTTCGGCGCAGCCGAGGCGTGTTGGCATTTCGAGGTAGAGGGCTTTCGCGGCGTGGTCGCGATGGATGCGCACGGAAATTCGCTTTTCGACAAGGTTGCCTCTGCCGCAGAAGCGCGGCTCAGGAAAATTCTCTGAGGGAGGTCGGCTGATGAAGAAACTGTCTGTTCGATGGATGTGCGCGATTGCCGCGTCGATTGCAGTGGGCGGTCTTTCTGCGGCCTGGGTTGACGCGAACGCCGGGAGCACCGACGAGGGCGCTCCGTCCGGCGAGACGCGCAACGGCGTCGTAGCTGACGCAATCCCGTTCAGCACGCGCGGGAGCTACTACACGGTCGACTACGTCGGCCCTGATGCGGCGCGGCCGGAGCGCCTGCCCGGCGTGTGGATCCAGACGATGGCGACAGAGGCGAGCGAGCGTTTCGTCGCGCGGCTTGTCCCTTATGTCGATGGACGCCCAGTCGAGGACGTGAAGTTCGAGTGCCGTCCGTGGTCGGCGCGCATCGTCACTCCGTCCGGCGCGATCGACATCTGCTTCGCCGATCCGCGCACGCTGCTTTTCCGCGGCGATTCCGCCGCGCTCGCGCTCAAGATCGACTTCCATCTCCCCGCGCCGTACCAGCCGATCTACGAAGTCCCAGTGCGCGGCGGCGGCAAGGCGGTGCTGGCCAACGGCTTCAAGAACGCCGCGAAGTTCCTTCTCGACGTAAGGAGCGGGACGGGCGAGGTCGACTGTCAGTGGGGAGGGCGCAACGCAAAGACGAGCGCCCTCTTCGTCCGTCCCGAGGGCGGCCGTCCGCTCGAACTCTCGATCAGGGATGTCGCGCCCGAGTGGGACGGTTCGCTGCCGAAGGCCGGTTTTGACGAATCGTCGAAGGCGCGCCGCGCCGAGTTCGAGAGTTTCCTCGCGCGGTTGCCTTCCGTCGCGCCCAAGTACTCCGCCGCGCGAGAGCGCGCCGCGCATCTCCTCTGGTCCGCGGCGGTTGCGCCGCGCGGGTACATCCGCCGGGAGTCGATTCTCATGTCGAAGCTCTGGATGAACAGCGTCTGGAGCTGGGACCATGCGTTCAACGCGATATGCCTTGCCGACACGGACTTCGACCTCGCCTGGAACCAGCTCATGTGCGTTTTCGACAACCAGGACGCGAGCGGACAGGTTCCCGACGCGACGAGCGACGGAGCGGTCGTGTTCTCGTTCGTGAAGCCGCCGATCCACGGCTGGGCGCTGCGCCGCATGATGCGCGGCCGCGAGATACCGCGTCCAAAGCTCGAGGAGGCGTAC
>CACZHC010000080.1 GCA_902780865.1 uncultured bacterium | reverse complement strand
TCCTCCTTTCCCCCGCACCCCTTTTTCTCCTTGCTGTCTTCTCCCTGCGCTGACGCGCAAAAAAGAAATTCAAAAATTATGGTTGCTATGGGGGTGGTGTGGATTGTCTTTCTTCTTCGTCGAACCCCATGGCCTTCCTCTCTTCTTTGCTGACCCGTTAGATATTACCATTTGGGCATATAGCTGCAGTGCTTGACATGAATGCATGCGGTGTGCTATTATGCTATGGCACTTACAATGTGAACCAGGAGTGACGCAATGACAAAAAAGTCATGCCCAAAGAAACATATTCTTGCTGCCTGCACGGCGCTGGCGCTTTTAGTCGTTCTACCGGCGCAGGCGAACACAGTCTATAAGCCGGGTCTCACGCAGGTTTTGTTCAAGCAAGGGTCGGCAAACGGCTTTCCTTCGGCTGTGGCGGGCGTGCCGGTTCTTGCGTCTAACATTGTCGAAAAATCCTCGACTGATTCCTATGCCGATGGACCCGAGCGCGTGCTGTATCCGCTCATGGACAGAGACGACAACGTCGTCAATTCCTTGACGGGAACGACGTGGGCGTGGCCAGGCCAGTATGGAGTATTCGCCTACGAAGGCGAAATGCATGTAGAGCAAGGGACAACCTATACCTTCTATGGCCGTTTCGACGACGGTTCGGCAATCGTAGTAGATGGCACGACGGTCCTGATGCAGCAGCAGGACTCCGGCTACAACAAGCAACCGCAGGTATGGGGCTCCTGGACCGCGACGAAGACAGGGTGGGTTCCGTTCAATGCGTGGATATGGGACTGGTCCGGCGGCAAGGCCGTGAAAGACTGCTATTATGCGCTCCAGTACAACACCGCTGGCGTGAATAACGACTTCAGCAACTCTTCCAAGTGGTCTCGCTTCAACGAGCCGGGCGACATGTCGTTCCTGCGCACGCGCATGAACGAGGCGTACACGACAGTTGCGGCTCCGGTAGAGGATGGCGATGACTTTCAGATTTCGCTGACCTTCGCGAACCTTCCGTCCGATGCGAATATTACGTTTTGCTATGGCGATCTTGATGCCGGACTGACCTTGGGGGCGTGGGAGAATAGATTTGCCGCCGGCGGCGTCGCCTCAAACGAGACATCCCGGGCCTTTACTCTTGCCGGCGCGAAAGGGGCCAAGGTCCTGCGCGTTTATGTCGCGAGTGCGGAGTCGACTGCCGCGGGGGGATTTGTCGAGTGGACCGAACCGGTCGCTCTTGCGAGGAGCCCGCTTGTCGCACTTGAATCAGTGACGCCGTCATACACGAATGCATCGTTTGCCGTGAAGTTGAACGGCTATGGCGCAGGGGATTCTTCCGCGTCGCTCAAGGTCGAGGTCGCTGCGACAGAGGATGGTTTTGACTCGCCTTTGCTCGTGATTCCCTATGCGGGCAATCCGGTTTCCAACCTTGGCACATTCTTCATCTCAGGTGGCGGCTTCGTGACGAACGCGACTTACTTTGCCCGCGCCGTCGCGACGAGCAGTGACAATGCCGAAGGCTATTCCGGCCCGCTCTCCTTTACGACGCTTTCGCCAGGTTCCCTGACTGTTGCGATAGCGCCCAATGCTTCGGGCTTTTCCTCGATTGACTGCACTGCCGTCGTGTCCGATTTCGGTGTCGGCGCCGAAAGCTCCATGCTGTGGCTGGAAGTCTCGAAGGCAGGGGATTTTTCCGACACAGTTGCCTTTGGCGGGTTGCCCGCCTCTGCGATTCCGGCGGTGGTAGCTCTTTCGGCGACAGGGCTCGACAGTGCGACGGCTTACACTGTTCGTACACGTGCCGTGAATGACTGGGGCCTTGAATCGGTGTCCGAGTCTTTGTCTGTCACGACACGCGCTGAGCCGATAGATGCAACCGAAGTGTCTTCCGTTCCGTCCGCGGCGGGTGTGCAGACTCTCTCCGTCTCCGTTTTCGACGTCGCGCCGGGCAGCACCTATTCGGTTGCGCTCGCCGTGGACGGAGTCGCCGTCAAGACATGGGATGCTCAATCGGCACCTGATACATTTTCGTTTGACTGGGAAGGAGCTGCCGGCACGGCTCACGACGCGGTCTTCACCATTACCTCGTCGATAGGAGGCCAAGACCAGGTCAGCCGCCATTCAGTCAACTTCATGGTCGGTGGAACGGTTGCCGTCCTCGGTTCTCTTTCAGATCTTGATTCGATGATTCTCCGCGTCGGGGACAAAGTAACGATTCCCTCGCCTGGATGGGGAGAAAGCATTGCCTACGATACCAATGCCGTCGTTTCGCTTTCGGGCGCGACCTTTACGGCTCTTGAGCCGGGGGCGAGCCGTGTTCGCAGCTTGGCAACCGACCCTGCAACGGGAGAGGTCACAGAGGGGGAGTCAGGCGTGATGATTGTCGCGCCGCGCGACGAGGATCTGAACGGCGCCGGGCTCTTCGTGAACCGCTCCGCCACTCTGGGGACAATCAACTGGTGCAACGCCTCGACCTGGCAGAAAATCTCCGGTCCCGTTGACAAGGACTGGCCTAACGGTCCTGGAGACGTCGCGCTTGTTTACCTGCCGCTCACGCAGTACACCGTTACAGTCGACCTCGGCGGGAACGCCGTGACGGTCGGCTACCTCGGCCTCGGCTCGACACACAGCGGCAACCAGGTCTACCTCTCCAAAGGCACGCTGACGTTCCAGACCGGCGACGGAAGCGAATCGTGGCTCCGCATGGCTGGCCGCAACGAGGGGGCTGGCAACCTGACGATCGGTGCGTCGATCGTCCTTGCGAACGACCTCGTCGTGGATGGCATGGGCGTGAAGGACATGGGGCTCGTGTTCAACGGCGCGCTCGACGTCGGACCCTATGTATTCAAGACCGATCGAGTGCCGTCCCGCTCGCCCGGAGACCGCTATTCCGCCGGACAGATCCAGTTCAACGGTGATGTGCTCGGCTCGGGAGAAATCGTCCTCCGCGCCGACTCCACTGCGTCGCTCGGCGGTTTCCCGTCCCGCAAGAGCTTCACGGGGGTCTGGAATCCCGCCGCCTGTAACCACAACGGAAACTACGGCGGCTCGGCGTTGTTCCTCGGCAATGCCTATCTCGGCTACGCCTCCTCCGAGCTCAAGGTTTCCGGCGCGTGGATTGCCGACAAGGACCACCGCAAGGGTGCGAGCGTCCGTACGGGTTGGAGCAACTCCTACCAGTTCACTGCACCGACGAACTTCTGGCGCGGAGGGGTGATGCCGCCCAAGGTGACGCTTGACGGCGGCCAGCTCGATCTCATCACGCAGGGGCCGCTGGGCGGGGCTTACCAGGACGGCATCCGCGAAGACTGGTTTGAAATCAATGAGTTCCGTCTCGCCTCTGGTCCGATGGGGAACCTCTGGTCGGGCATCTCGACCTGGCACAACGGCGTCTATCCAAACACGCACACAGTCATCACGAATCTCGTCGCCGAACCCGGTGCGACCGCCGCGCTCGGCCTCGACACGTCGGCAGACAGAGGATCCGGTGTCATCTCCAACGATTTTCACATCGTGAACAGCCCCGCGGCGGCCTGGGATTCCGGCAAGGGCTACGAAATTCTGCCGTTCTTCTTCGTCAATGCCGAGAGCACAGACAGGACCGTCGCTGTGCGCGAAACCGCGACTGGCCGCGTGACGAAAGTCACGCCGGACTCCACCGCCTCCTCGACCGGCAACATCCGCGAGATTGGAAGCAACGGCAAGAACGGTGCGATGGAAGATGGCTCGACGTGGGAGGCCGTGACGGTGTTTCCCTGGGCTTACGCGTACTTCTCCCAGCCGAATTCGACCGTCCGGATCCTCTCCGGGTACCTCAATGTCGTGGCGAAGCCGTTCGCGCCGACGGACCATGACAACTCCGCCTCGTCGACGGTCGATTTCGGCAATCGAACGGCCTACGTCTACGTCAACAACCAGACTGACACCACCGACATCGGCTGCCGCGTCGCCGGTACGGCCGGTTTCGTGAAGAGCGCTGGCGGCACATTGCAACTCCATCAGCCGATGGACAGACTCTTCGGCGGCGTCTGGGTGGGGGCTGGCCGGCTTTCGCTCCTCGACGCCGCCACACTCGGCGACAACGACGTTTCCGTCGCGGCCGGCGCCAAACTGCGCATTGCCGGTGTCAGTCCCTTCGGCAGAGAAGCGCGTCTTGATCTGGAAGACCGTGACTGGATTTCAACGAACGCCCGTGTAGAACTCGACAATGGAGCCGAAAACCGCGTCCGTCGACTCTACGTGAACGGCGTCAGCCAGAAGCGCGGCACATACGGCGCGACAGGCTCGGGTGCGGAGTTCATCGACGACAAGTACTTCTCCGGAACAGGCACGGTGCGGGTCCTTCGGGACGACCTCGTAATTCCGCTGGTGCTGACCGTCCGCTGATGTCGCGCCTCGGCCCCTCGGCCCGGACTGTTGGCGAGACTTGCGGCAACATGCATGTTTTGCTATAATCCGCATGTCAACGATAGTATCGTGATATCGTGGAATAGGGAGCAGACAAAAATGTCAATAAATAATCGGCTCGTGGCGGGAGCTACACGAACCATAAAACGCATTGTGCCACTTCTTGGCCTCGCCGTCGCTCTGCTCGCCATGCCTGCGGCCGCAGATCTCGTCGGGCTCTACACGTTCGACAGGGCAAACCCGTTCGAAGCCGTGATCGGCTCTCCCGCCAAGGAGGGCGTGTCGTCTGGCGACAACAAGGCCGCCACGCTCACCGATACTATTACAACGCTTTCAATGGTGACCGACGCCGCCGCCCTCGGCGACCGCACGGGCGTAATTGCCGTGCCAAGTCGTAGTACGCTTGCCGTTCCGAATCCCGGCCTCCAGCAAGACTGGACGATCACGTTTTGGTTCTACGCGCCAGATAATGCGGCTTGGCGTTGCTTCTTCCAGTTCGTGAGCCCGGAGAACAGCGGCGACGGCTCTCTTTTTATCAGGAACAACGCGGACATTGGAGCACAATCCTACACAACGGGTATCTCGGGCATCGTCGGCGCGTGGCACCAGCTCACGGTCTCCAGCGCGAACAACACGCAGACGATCTGGTACGACCAGCGCAAGCTCGACCAGACGCGCGGCTGGAACCTCGCGGGCATGTCGCTATTGCAGTTCTCGCTCGACAACAACGGCGAGGACGCTACGATGTATTTCGATGAAATCCGCCTCTACGACGAGACGGCGCCGGCCGAGGTGTTCCCCGACGGTCTGTCTGAAGGCCCCGTCCTGCTCGGCCGCTGGCTCGAACCTCCCTATTCCGATCAGTGGGGCTCGTTCTCCCGGGAGCCCGGCCTGGTAATCGACGATCTTCCCTACCGCACTTATGTCTTCTCGCGCCATTGTTCGTTTACATTCACGCCGAACAAGGCGAGCGCCGATGCGGAGATTCTTGTCGTTGGCGGCGGCGGCGCGGGCGGCATGCTCCGCGGCGGCGGCGGCGGCGGCGGCGGAGTTGTCCAGGTCTCGTCGGTCACCCTCGCGGCGCAGACATACACGGCGACTGTCGGGGCGGGAGGCATTCCCGACATCCACCCCAAGTGGTACAGCGACAAGTCGGACACCAGCCGCCTTCATCCCGGCGCTTCGACGGCCGCGACCTGTGGCGGCGAATCCTTCGTGAAGGAGGCGGCTGGCGGCACTGTTGTCGCGGCCGCCGCGGGCGGCGGCGGTGGCGGCAACTTCAACTATGCGGGCACCAATAAACCAGAGGAATGCTATGGCCTCGACGGCGCCTCTGGCGGCGGCGCGTCGGGCAAGAGCACGACGCCGGGCAACGGCATCGACGGTCAAGGCTACGCCGGTGGCAAGGCCACGACTGACGGCGACAATACCGGTGGCGGCGGCGGTGGTGCCGGCGGTCCCGGCACGAATGGCAGCAAAAACCTCGCCGGCGATGGTGGCCCTGGCATCGAGAAATCCATCACTGGCTCGCCTGTTTTCTATGGTGGCGGTGGCGGCGCGTCATCCTACAATAGTGCTGGTGGTGTTGGCGGCACGGGTGGCGGCGGCACGGGCGTCTCCAGCACGGCCAAGCATCTGCGTAGCACGTCTTGCAATGGCGCGGATGGCCTTGGTGGAGGTGGCGGAGGTGGCTCCGGCCAGGACAACAACCCCTACAATACCATGGGCGGCCGCGGCGGAGACGGTACGGTAATCCTGCGCGTCACCGTGGTGAGCGACGATGACCCGGTGCCAACGATATCACTCGTTGCCGATCCGGTCGGCTACACGAACGCTACGCTCTCGGCCCGTCTTGTCATGTTCGGTGCAGGAGCCTCTTCCGCGACGGTTTCGCTTGTCGTGAGCGCCAACCAGGATCTCTCGGACCCGGTCTTCTCCGGAGTCCTCGCGACGGACACGGAGGAGCTTGCGACTTTTCAGCATACGCTCGTCGGTCTTGTCACGAACACTGCCTACTATGCGCGGGCGACGGCGACGAACAATCGCGGCGTCATTGGCTCTTCCGCGCTCGCCGCTTTCGTGACGCTCGATCCGCAACCAGCTGCCGGGCGTGCGGTTTTCGCTTGGCGCGGGTATCGGTCGATCGCCGCAATCGGGACGCTCACGGACTTTGGCGCGGGATCGGAATCGGCGCTATTCCGGCTTGAGGCGTCTACGGATGGCTTCGAAACGCTCGCCGCGACCCCCGATCTGGTTGCAACGTCGGGTTTGTCCGAGATGGTCATGCTTTCCGGTCTCCTTCCCGAGACGAATTATGAACTGCGGTTCCGTTTCTCAAACGAATGGGGCCGCGTTTCCTACGTGCCAGTCGCCGACAGCTATTCAACACGAGAGGCGCCTCTGTCGACCTCGGGAATCGGATATCGGTTCTCCGACGATCTTGCAAGCGTCGACTTCACGTTCGGGATCACGGAAGTCTACGACGGAGCGACACTCACGGCGACTCTTTCCTACGACGGGAAGACGATTGGAACGCAGTCCGCTTCCGAGGCCGGGACCCTCTCCTGGCCCAGCGTCGCCGCTGCAGCGAAAGTCGCAACGGCGACTGTTACGGTGGTCTCCAGGATTGGCAGTGAAACCGTCACGACGACCTGGGAGATTCCGGTGACGCCTGGCGCGGCGGCTTGCTCCGTCGGCAGCTTGTCCGAACTTCGCGCGGCGCCCGTCCACCCCGGGGACGCCATTGTGCTGCCGGAACTGACGTATGTGGGCGAGTATTACCAACTGCTCGACATCCGGCCGTTCGAGATCGGAGCGGACGGCGTTACGCTCGTTGCGCGCGAACCCGGTTTCACGTCTGTCGCCATCTACCGCCGTAATCCCATTTCAGGCAAGATAGAGCGCGATGCGACGATGGGCCTTGCAATCTGCGCGCCTAGGCCCGCGGGGTCGGGACGCGTGTTTCTCGCCGTGCCGACGTCTGGGACATGGGACTGGGCGGAATCCGCCAACTGGACGAACCTCACCGGCGACGAGCCCGACTACCCCCGTCTTGCCGACGACGTGGCCATCGCTCCGCTGGTCAACAGCGGGCAGCTTCGTCTCCGCTCGGACGCGACCGTCGGAGAACTCTTCATTGGCTGGAACGAAACGGCCATTCCCGGCGAGAATAACGCCACCATCCGTCTCTCTGGCGACAACGCCGCGACGCTCACGTTCGAAAGCACCGACCGCAAACGGCCGGCGCTCCTCCGTGTCACGGGACTCTCTCGGCGCGACGTGGGAACGGGCTTCCCGCAGTTCCGGCTCGGTAACGGCGGGGCGAGCGCCAACAGCATCGCCCTTATTGCGGCGAGTGATCTCGTCTGGGACTGCGGCGCATGGCCAGACTACACCGACACGACGATTCGCAATGTCCACAATACGTCCCGCCAAGGTACGGAACATGGGCGGTTCTTCCGGATTGACGCGAGCAGGACGCTCCGCATCCTCAACATGACGGGCTACAAGAACTGGAGCGACGACCAGGGCGAAAACGCGCAGTTCAGTTTAAATTCGGACATGCCGTTCACCGGTTCCGGCACGATTGTCTACGAAGGGCCGGGCTCTGTCTGCTGCTGGGCTCCGTTCCAGGATTTCGAGGGGACGCTTGTCGTGCGCAACAAGCAGAAGTTCGACACGTACGCCATGGGAAGCCGCGGCGGCTCCTTCTGGGTCGGCAAAGGCGCTAAGGCTCCGCTGGCCGACAGGGCCACGCTCGTCGTCGAGGGCGACGTGGCCTACGACAACGGACTCTCCCACAACGCCTCCTACGGCGTGATCTCCTACGGCAACAGCCACGGCTATGGCTCGTGGAGCGCGTCTTCCAACGCCTTCCCTGCAAAGGCGTGGGTGTTCAACGGCGGCGTCGCGCGCATTTCCGGCATGTCCAACACGGGCTGGGGCTCCCCGCCGATAGCCGTTCCCCTCGGGGCGGAGAAGCTTGTCGTGAGCAACGGCTTCTTCTCCGTGCAGCTGTTCAACAGCCAGGGCGCGGATCGTCCCACAAATGTGCTGCACTTTGCCTCGCTCGAGCATGCTGGTGCTGGCGTCTTGCATGTCAAGACAGACCGCCTGTGGAACTCCTACAACAAGTCCCTCGCCCGCGACTTCGTCGTACTCGAGGGTTTTGCTGGCCATGCGATCGGCGGCACGGGCGTCGCGACCTACTCGACAACTGACTCGGACGCGGCGAACATCCTCGACGCAAACGCCCCGATCGTCCCGTGGATTGTCGGCTCTGTCCAGGACAGCCGTAACCTCTACTTCCCTGGTGCGGCGTCCGACGGCGTGCTCGTTCTCGGCGGACATCCGGCGACGCAGGTCCTGAACGAGGTCATAGACCCGACGGAGAACGTCAAGACATACCAGAGCTCCCTCGCGCTCGACCACGACGTCACTGTCAACTCGCTCGTTGTCCAGGACAACCGCAACAAGGAATTTCGCCTCGGCGCTACCCGGAAACTCACGATTACGTCGGGCGGACTCGTCGTCGGCAACTCCGAGCAGGTCCGAATCGGCACCGAGGCGGGCCTCGCGGACGGATCGAACGGCACCATCCTCTTCCCGTCGAAGGCCTACGTCTACTCCGTGCGCCAGAGCGCGTCCTCGCCCAACGAAATCTGGGCGCCGATGGTCTCCGCCAAAGGCGCGGTCTTCTCCTACCCCGGCGACCTGCGCATCGGTGGCGACCAGACGGGCATCGACGGCCGCATCTCCGTGAACGGAACGCGGTTGCAGCTCGGATCGTCCACGGCCGGCTGTGAAATAGACGTTCCTGTGCATGTCTACGGCGCAAGCGCGAAGATTGCAGTGAACAAGGAAGGATCCTTCTGCAGGCAGGAGCTTTACTTCTGGGATCATGGCACCCCTGGCTCAAAGTTCGTTCCGCTCGACGGGTCGGCCGAAAGGGTTCAGAAGCTCTACATCGACGGTGTGAGCATGCCGCGCGGCACATACGGCGCGACTGGTTCCGGCGCCCAGTTTATCGACGATAACCATTTCTCGGGAACAGGCGTTGCTCGCGTTCTGCGAGATGATCTGGACAATCCGATTGTCATACGGCTGAAGTGACATGCGCCTATGCAGCGGAGATAGAAAAGCGGGGACAGACCCCACGGAACCGTTGAAAAATAAGGGGAGGATGCGATCGGGGCCGGCGCGCGCGGTCCAAGCTCGGCCTCATCGCATCGCGGAAAAGCCACTTCGCCCTGCGTCGCACATCCCCTTGGGACACGTGTTCGTCGCGTAGAACACCTGCCCGGCCTTCAGGATCGGGCAGGGTTCGAGATTCGGCACTGCGTATTCGTCTGCCAGATCCTTCTTGAGCGATGTCTCAAGCACTGTGATTTTCACGACTGTCATAGTGCCGCGACCAGCTTCTCGATTTTCGTCTTCGTCGCGTCCGTCTTCTGCTCGTCGATCTTGGCGGTGACGATGCCCGTGTCCTCGACGCCCCAGTAGCTCTGAATGCCGTGGTACTCGCAGATTGCGCCGTCGTACACGCCGGGCGAATACGACGAGGCGAGAAGCGCCATCTTCGTCACCTTCGGCGGCTTCTGCATATTGTAGATGCGCTGGATCGGAGCCTGTATCTGCGCGGAGAGCGTGAAGTAGTAGATGGGTGCCGCAAGCACGAGGACTTCGGCTTCCGCAAGCAGCGGGTAGAGTTCCTGCATGTCGTCCTTCTGGACGCACGCTCCGTTGCCCTTGCCGTGGCAGTATTCGCAGGCCATGCATCCGGCGATCTTCTTGTGCGACACGTCTACGAGCGTCACCTTGTGTCCGGCGGCCTCGGCGGCCTTGCGGTATTCTTCCGCCATCCATGCGGTGTTCCCGTTCGCCCTCGGCGAACCCTGAAGAATCAGCACATTCATTTTGCAACTTCCTTTCTGTTGTTCAAATCTCTTCAAATATTATACCAAAACGGGAGCTTGCCTCTGCCAAAGAACCGCCTCGAAATCTTTTGTCAGAAACTTCCGGCGGATCGTCCTGTCTTTGTGTAAGCGCGAGAATGGGCTTGCGCGGACGACGAAAGGAACACGACAATGAACAAGGCAATACAGAACGGCGCTCTCTGTGGCACGGCGATGGCAGCTCCGAAGGGGAACCCTCCGCCGAAGGGCAAGGCTCCGACGGCGATGAAGGCACCGGCACAGAAGCCGCCTGCGGCAAAGACTCACGCGCCTGTCGCGCACAACGCAAAGGCTCCTGCTCCGGCCAAGCATGCGCCGCAGGCTGCGAAGGCTCCGGGAAGGGCACCCACGTCGGCCCATTCCGCGCCAGTGCGTCCTGCCCCCAGGCACGAGGTCGCGCGTCACGCGCCTCCGCCTCCGCCTCACGCAAGGCATCATGAGCCGAGGCATCACCACGATCACCGCCACCACGACTGCCATCACAGCGGCACGCTCCACACCGAGGATTGGTGCGAGATCGGAGCCTCGCTCCTCGGCGGGCTCGTCGGCGGACTGATCGGCGCTTCCATCTAACGGAACACATAACCCCAAAGAAGAAAGGAACCACACCATGAACAAGATCAAACTCATCGCGGCGTTCGCCGCAGTCGCATTCGCCGGTGTCGCGTTCGCCGGTGGACACATGGATGGCGGCGTGATCGCACACCACCACCACCATCGCCACCATTGGCGGATGCCGCCATCGCCTCCGCCGCCCCCGCATCACTGGGGAATGCCCCCGCCACCTCCGCCGCCACCCCCGCCTCCGCCGAGGCGCTGCTGGCGGTGATCGAAGAGGTAAAAGCAAGGAGCCGACGGGTGAAAATCTCGTCGGCTCTTTCCCTTTGAGGTATGCCGAAAAGAGCGCGGAGGATCCCCAGTCTGTGAGTTGAAGCGTGAAGCACCCCTAAATCTCTCTGAAAAATGGTATAATGTCGAAAGCGGATCGGGATAAGACTACGCTGCACATCGAGAAGTTCGGAGAAAAGCCTGTCGCTGCAGAGGAAGCTCTGGCAAGCGAACAGAAAAAGCGAAGCGTATGGTATAATTGTAGAGGAGATGTGGAAATGAAACGAGAAGAGAACCAGACTGTCGAGTACAAGGAGTCCTGGCACGAGAAGTACCTGGAGTGGATCTGCGGCTACGCGAACGCCAAGGGCGGGACTCTGTACATCGGCATCGAGGACGGAACCAAGAAGCCTGTCGGCGTCAAGAACGCTAACAAGCTGATGGAGGACATCCCCAACTCCATCCGCAACACGATGGGCATCGTGGCCGATGTCACCATGCTAAAGAAGCAGGGCAAGGATGTTATACGTATTAAGGTTGCGGCAAGCACCTTTCCCGTCAGCTATCAGGGACGCTTCCACTATCGGACGGGATCGGTCAAGATGCTGCTGACAGGGCCGGCATTGACGCAGTTCCTGATGGAGCGATCCGGGCAGGAATGGGACTGCGTGTCCTGCTTCGGCGGATACCGGGCGGGCGACTTCACTTTCATCGCGCTCAAGAACCTCTATGAAAAGGTGAGCGGCGCAAAGATGAGCAAGGTGGATTTTCTATCATTCGGACTCGTCACGGAGACGGGCGTGATGACAAATACCGGCGCGCTGCTGGCCGACGAATCGCCGATACGTCACTCTCGCGTGTTCTGCACGCGCTGGAACGGGCTCGACATGACTGCGGGCGTAATGGATGCAGCCGACGACCAGGAGTACAGCGGCGGGCTTCTCCAGCTGTTAAAATACGCCGAGGACTTCGTTCGCCTTCACTCACGCCGCGCGTGGCACAAACGTCCGACAGACCGCGTGAACTTCCGCGAGTATCCCGAACGCTCTGTTCAGGAGATGCTCATCAACGGACTCGTTCACCGCGACTACCTTGAGACTGGTAGCGAAGTCCATGTGGATATCTTCGACGACCGAATGGAAATAACCTCCCCAGGCGGTATGCCGGGCGACCGCAAGGTTCAGGAGTATCCGAACATTCGGCGGATCCCGTCGCGTCGCCGCAATAAGTGCCTTGCGGATATGTTTGAGCGGCTCGATCTCATGGAACGCAAGGGCAGCGGGTTCAAGAAGCTCAACGAGGACTATGAGAAGTTGTCGGTCAACCTTGGGAAACGCATGCCTGTCCTTGAGTCCGAGAGCGACTACTTTCGCGTTACACTGCCGAATCTTCTCTATGGATTCACAGACGAACAACTCGTCGCAGCCGTCGACAACTCGTCATACGGAGTGCCGAAGAGAGAGTCGCCATCACTCGCGACCCACCATGATACCCCACCAGTTACCCCACCAGTTACCCCACCAGTTGACGAAAAGCAGAAAAGGCTTCTGCAAGCTCTCAAGAACTTGGAGCTTGGCACGGCTGAACTTCTGAAGGCACTGCATATCCGTGACCGCAATTATTTCCGGGAGGGATATATTCGTCCGACGCTAAGGGCGGGTTTTATTGAACAGACTAAGCCTGAAGTTAAGCATTCCAAGCTTCAGAAGTACCGACTAACGGACAAAGGACGTGCCGCGCTGTCGGCAAATGAACACAAATAAGATAAGGAGATGACAATATCGACAACAAGGCGCGGATTGAGCGCGAGATCGGGAAGAGGATAGAAGCCGCAAAGTGTTCGCGCTGGATGAACTCCCTGCAAAGGAATAACAGCAAAGGACTGTTGTTATGATGGATTTGTCGAGAAAGGATTTCATGGTCGGGGCGCTGGCTGGTGCTGCGGTACTCGCAGTGCCACGGGCTATTGCAGAAGCAAAAGGAGAGAAGATGGAAAACGAATTGAACAGGGTTGAGCCTTCCGAATTCGTCGCGAGACCGTTCGCGCAGTTCGACAAGGGATGGTTTCTATTGACCGGCGGAGACTTCGCCGCGAAGTGGAACACGATGACCGTGAGCTGGGGATTCGCGGGGACGATGTGGGGCAAGCCCGTCGTCGCCGTCGTCGTGCGGCCCACTCGGTACACACGTGAGTTCCTCGACGCGCGTGCGGAGTTCACGCTTTCGGCGTTCCCTGAGAAATACCGGAGGGCGCTGACAATCTGTGGAACGAAAAGCGGACGCGACTGCGACAAGATGGCGCTCACGGGCCTTACGCCAATTGCCTCGGAAACCGTTAAGCCACCGACGTACAAGGAGGCGAACCTCGTCCTCGAATGCCGGACACTCTACCGCCAGCCGATGACGGAGGCGTCGTTCATTGACCGTGCGCCGTTCGAGAAGTGGTACTCATCTGCCGACGATCTTCACATCGTGTATATTGCCGAAGTGCTGGCGGTGCGGCAGGCAAAAGTCTGATCCACAACAAGGTCAACAAGAGATGTTCTACGGATGCGAGCATTCGGACTTGAAGCCGACGAACGGCGAGTTTGCGTTCGTCGGGTCGCTCGGCGGTCTGTACCGGCTGCTGCTCGGCTGCTGGCGGCGGGAGACCTGTGCACCACGGCTTCAGGATAAATGGAGCGAGTCCAATCCGACTTGCGGGCAATGCTCCATTACGTCGTTTCTCGTGCAGGACATCTTCGGCGGCGAGGTGTACGGCGTTCCGAACGGCGATGGCAGCTTCCATTGCTTCAACAAGGTGGGCGATGCCGTGTTCGACCTAACGAGCGAGCAGTTCGACCATCCAATTGAATACACGCTGGACTTCCCCCAGAAACGCGAGATACACTTTGCCAAGGCGGAAAAGAAATCGCGCTACGAGACGCTTAAGGCTGCGCTTATGGGAAAGCGGGGACCCCATGATAGCCAATAAAATCAATGGTTTCGGGCTGGTTTAGAGGTCGGAGCGGGGGTGGGAGGGCGGAAAGCATGAGAAATTTCGAATCAGGGGGCTTGCAATGGAAATTACGTATCCTGGAGTTTACCCATTTTTTGACTGTCAATGTGCATCTCACCCCGATAAATAAAGGATGACGTGCGTTTTTACAAGTGGAATGGACGTTTTTCTCCTGACAAAATGAAACTCCGAGCGTTAGGGCTCCCGCTACCGCTCCGCAGCTTCGCGATGTCTTAACGGCAATTCAGTGCGTCGAATTGTCTTCTTGAGCTGCCTTCGGCAGGGTTAGAAGACATGACAGCCGATCCCCGCACGCCAGAGGAGGTCTGGAGGAGGCCTCCTCCAGCTCAAAGTCGACATGCGTCGCTCAGCGAGACACGAATGAAGGGTGCGAAGCAAATGTAATTCTGCGGAGCGGTAGCGAGAGCCTTGCTGATCGGAGTTAAATTCGGCGGCTTTGGCGAGGGTCGGACCGGCAGAAGCTAAAAAATGGGTAAACTCCAGTACGTATCCCATTGACGGTGAGTGCATAGTATGATATAATGTGTTCGGTTTGACTGACAGGAGGACTGCAAGATGGCGCAAACAGCATTTAGCATAAGAATGGATGAGGGTCTTAAGCGGGACTTCAGCCAATTCTGCGAGAACATCGGCATGACGATGTCTACTGCCTTTGTAGTATTCGCAAAGGCTGCATTGCGGAGTCGCAAGATTCCGTTCGAGATTTACGATTACACAGGGTCGCCTGAATCTGAAAAGGCGAGCATTCGTCTCGAAGCGAAACGAGCGTTCGAGAGCATGAGGGCGGAGGTTCAAGAGCGGTACAAAGATATGCCAGAGCCAACATTGGACGAGATCAACGCAGAAATTGCACGGGCACGAAAAATTCGGCGTGAAAGGCAGGATCTTGGACGCGAAATAACGAGGGCTAAATGAGCGTCAAAGCCGTCATCGACACGAACGTTCTTGTTTCGGCGTTTTTATCAAAGAACCAGGACTCGCCAACGGTTCGCATAGCTAACGCAATATTTGACGAGAGGTTTATCCCGGTGTATTCGCCAGATATGATTGCAGAATACACAGAGGTGCTTGGAAGAGACTACCTCAAGCTTCAGACCGCAAGGGTTTACGCGCTCATACGGCAGATCCAAGCGTCTGGAGAAGAAGCGCACCCAGCTGATTCAGACGAGCCATTCCCTGATTCTGACGACAAGGTGTTCTACTGCACCGCGATTGCGGGGGACGCAAAACTTGTCACAGGCAACATGAAGCACTTCCCGAAGGCGAACTTCATTGTAACCCCCGCACAGTTCTGCGAGCTTCTTGGAATATGACGACACCAACGTCCGCCGCGCGGGCGCGGGGATGGGCGCGAGCGGGGGAGGTTGGGGCGAGAGAGGAAATTTTTTTGAGGGGAGTTGTTGGGGATGCCGGGGGATTGATTAACCTTGTCCGCGGCAAATCCGCCGCGTCGTGAACCGAGACGCGCTTAATTTTGACTGCGGCAGATTTGCCGCGAGAGATATTTGCGAAAATTTCTCCGCCCGCGTCGAGCGGTTTTGTGGTATAATTTCATGTGAAGGATTGGTAATGGACTATGCAGTGGTTTGTAGTTAAGTATCGCAAGCCGGATGGTACGATGGCGGAGGCCGAGTTCGAGGCCGCCGATAAGTCTGCATTGTTCAAGCTTCTTGCAGAAAAGAAAATCTCGGCCATCAACATTCAACCTGGTAGAATTGGCAAGAAAAGTGGCAGAAGGAGCGTTGCAAAGGGAGCGTCGCATAGTTCGTCTGCTGGACTTGTTCACGGTATCATCGTTGGCGTTTTCGTGGTGATTATTGCAGTTGTGGTTCTTTGCGTCCTCCATTCCGAACCAAGTGGTAACGAAACAAAAAATGATCGCAAAAGTAAAATCGTAAAAGATGTAGCTCCAAAAATGATTCCAAAGCCACAGGTTATTGAAGAGAAGGTTGTAGTTAAGCGCAAGCCAACCCCAGAAGAGCAGAAGAAACTTCGACCTGGAGACGAAGGTTTTGATCCTGCCGCGCACCCGTTTGTTCTTATATACACAAATAAGCCTGCAGAAGAGGTTGGTAGCCCAATTGCCCGAAACGGCGTTGAGCAGGTTCTTTACTGGATATTCTCCACGCCAATAGGGGATGCTCCATTAATGTGCCCCGACATTCCGGTTTCTGAGCTGGCAGATATAGAGAGAATACTTGATAAGGGCTCGGATTTTCACTACGAAGATGATGAGGCGGCGAGGGAAGGGAAGCAGATAATTGATTTAGCAAAGAAGGAGCTTAAGCATTTTATTGAGAATGGTGGCGAGCCGCAAGAATTTTTCAAATATTATCATCATCAGTTAATTGCTTATCATGAACAGTTTATGGACGCGCAGTCAGCAGTTCTAAAACTTGCCAAGGAAGACCCGCTTCTTGCGGCAGATTATTACCGCAAGGTTAACGAGAAATTGGCAAAGCAAGGTATTAAGCAGATAAAGCTTTCAAACAAAATGAAAGAACGTCTAGGAATAACGGAGGAATAGTGTATGAAGAATTTGTTTTTTGTCGCGGCCTGTCTTTCGGCTGTATGTCTTGTGAATGCCGCAGAGAAAAAAGAGCTAACGCAAGAGGAGAAGGCTGCTATGCGTGCGGCTGCTGAAAAGAGGATTATGGAGAAGAGTGGTGGACGGCTGATGCTTCCAGGCAAGGGGAAAGTCGCAATCATAAATTGTGGGGGGGCTTACGATACGGACAGATTCCTCTCTATAATCGACCAAGTGGATGATAATCTGCACATCAATGTTGAGACTGTCGATCTTAAAGACCGCAAATTCGCGCTCGTAGATGCAAAGAAAATCATGGAAGAGTGCGGTGGTAATGTCGCAGTATTTATTGTTGATGACCCTGCGCTACCTTTATCCTTGCATGCACCCGAGACTGGTTGGGCGCTTATGAATGTGGCGGCGTTGCGCGCCGACAAGGCCGAAGAAGGTCTCGTCAAGATTCGGGCGCGTAAGATGTTTGCGCGTGTGTTGTCTCTTGCTTTGGGCTCGCCTTTTTCACCAAATCCCGCAAGCCCGATGCAGACGGTCACGGGACTTGCTTCGCTTGACAAGATGCCTGTCGACAGATTGAATGTGTTTGATTTCAATAACATGATTGATGGGCTTGGCAAGTTTGGGGTAACGCAGCGCAGGCAAACAACTTACAAGCGGGCGTGTGTCGAGGGTTGGGCTCCGGCTCCGACAAATACCTTCCAAAAAGCGATATGGGACGCATATCATGAGGTCCCTAGCAAGGGAATTGAAATCAAGTATGATCCCAAAAAAGGCGAATGAGATTCTGCTATCAGTATCGAACCAGTGATAATGTTCTCCATGATGGGGAGATTACTGCTGGCGACAGGGAGGCCGCATTTGCTGAACTGAGGGAGCGGGGTATTCGACCTTCGCGCATGCAAGAAGCGCCAGGACTGTCTAACAAGGTTGCTGGCATATGCAAAAGATGGGGTGTCATAGCGCTCTTGACTTTTATAGTGACGATGTCGTTCGTTTTGTTGTTTTCCATGCACAATGAGGCCGAAGATGCAAAGAAAAAGGCAGGTCTGATTTTGCAGACAATTGAAGAAAATGGAACATATGAATGTCGCGGGCAGATATATGGAGATCCTGTTCTTATAGAGACGGCGTTCTCGTCAGGGTGGAAAAACTTCTTCTCAGATGAGGCGGATCGTTTCTGGACAATGTTTGCGGTGCCAGGACGACCTTCTGGGTTCGCGCTTGCGCGAGGGTTTCCTGTCGGGCTTGTTGAATCGCTCAACCGAAATGTCGTGGTTACCTCTGATGATATGCCAGAAGTCGCCAAGATGAAACGGATAGTAAATGGTATTAAGAGGGAGGCGAGGAAATATTTGTCCGATGGTGGAAGCATAGAGGGGTATGTCCGTCGGCTTGAGCGTCGCCAACAAGATGAGTCCATGATTTATGCGAGGGTGTATAGGGAAGTTTCGGAGTCGAATGACCCTCAGTTGTTGGCCGAACGGAACAAGTCTCTTCGCGCAATGGGGCTTCCGATGGTCGATTTGTCGCAAAAAAATGATGAGTAAAAAATCCTAAAATTCCCCCTTGCGGGTGAGACGAAAATATGGTATCATTATGCTGAAACTTGGAAGAGGTGTCTTGAGAGCGGACGTTGAGAAGTGCTCAGAAAACAAAGATGAAAAAGCTCATTGCAATAGCAGCTATGGCTGCATGTGGGGCGGCTCTCGCAGTGGAGAGCGCAAACATTGTCGGCTATCAGAGCAATGCCTATCGCCAGAAGTTCCAGCTTGGAACAGCGACCTTTAACGGCGTTGGCGCCACAGGAGTTGGCATTCAGTCGTTGATTCCTCAGGGGGCAAATGTTGATGGATCTGGTAATATCACACTTCAGATTCTCAATGAAAACAATGTCACGACTAAGCAGTTCTTCTGGTATACGGATGATGACTACGGCACAGACTGCGGCAAGGACGGCTGGTTCCTCGGATTTGACACTACTGCACTCGCCGAGTATACGCTTGCCCCAGGCGAAACATACATCCTCTATTCTGGCAATGGTGAAATCACGCTCCAATGTTCTGGAGAGGTCAAGTATCCTGTTGAGCTGACTTTCCGCCAGAAGTTCCAGCTCGGAGGCAATATGTGGCCGACAACCATGAAGCTGTCGCAGCTTGTGCCGACCGGCGCGAATGTTGACGGATCTGGCAATATCACACTTCAGATTCTCAACGAAAACAATGTCACGACTAAGCAGTTCTTCTGGTATACGGATGACGACTACGGCACAGACTGCGGAGAGGATGGGTGGTTCCTTGGCTTTGACACAACAGAGCTTGCGGATTACACTTTTGAGCCAGGAGAAGGTTTCATCTTCTATTCTGGCAATGGCCAGGTCACACTTACCTACCCGGAGCTTTCGCTCTAACGAATTTACGTGTCCAGCATAGTGTTGGACGCTAAACGCAAAAGGAACCAAACAAATGAAGAAACTACTGCTGATGGTTGCCGCTGTCGCGGTTGCTGCATCCTTGCATGCCGCATCTGCTTCTTGGCAGGTGACCAACATCTACAAGGTCGGTAGCACCTCGACCAGCACAACTGCTGACCGCGTTGCGGCCGACACCTACTACGGCTACCTAATCACGATTACCGAATCGGTTACGGTCGCCAAGGTCACCGACGAGCTCTCCAAAGCCGGTTCAACGGCGGGCGTTGTCAGCTACCTCGAAGGCATCAAGACGGCTTCGTCCGCAACGACGGCTGCTGGCAAGATTCAAAAGGATGTGACCCTTTCGCTCGCGGATGGCAGCTACAATATGTTCACTGTCATTCTTGACAGCACGAATGGCGACCCCTCGACGGCTACGAATTACCTCATTGGTGATACTGTCGCTACCACGGTGACAAGCGTTGGCAACAGTATGATTGGCACATTTAACGCCAAGACAATGACTCAGACCGCATCAAATTGGACTGCGGCATCTGTTCCCGAGCCGACCTCTGGCCTCCTCCTACTACTCGGCGTTGCCAGCCTTGCGCTCAAGCGTAAACAGGCATAAGTGCTTTGGGTCAGCCACCAAAAGAAGCCGTCTTCCGCTGGAGGGCGGCTTTCTTTGTCTTAACAATGGCCGATGCCTATGTACTAAGAAAACAAGAGGCGCGGATTCCCGCGCCTCTTGTTTATCCCTTCTCTTATACGGATTACACTCTCTTACGCTTCAACGCAAGGCCAGCAACACCAAGGAGAAGCAACAGCCCAGATGTCGGTTCTGGCGCGGCTGCCGTCCAGTTAGCCGGTGTCTGAGTCATCGTCTTGGCATTGAAGGAGCCAATCATGCTGTCCCCAACGCTTGTCACCGTGGTGGACACCAAGTCGCCGACCAGATAATTAGTGGCCGTTGTAGGATCTCCACCCGTACTGTCCAGAATAACCGTGAACATGTTGTAGGAACCGTCGGCGAGTGTCAGATCAATATCCTTCTGAATCTTTCCTGCGCCAGTAGTCGCACTCTTAGCGGTTGCGATGCCGTCAAGATAGGTAGAAAGTGCAGCCCCAGAGCCTTTTGTCGCCAGCTCCTGGGCCACCTTATCCTTGGTGAGAGTTTCAGTCACCGTGATGAGATATCCATAGTAGGAATTGGCCGCGACGCGGTCAGTCGTCGCGCTGGCCGAAGTACTCCCTACCTTGTATATGTTAGACACAGTCCATGTCGCGCTTGCTGCATGGACAGCGGCAACCATTATGCTGGCAACCGCAAGTATTAGCAGTTTTTTCATTTTGTTTTATCTTTCTTTGTTTGTTCTTTAACGCCCAACACTTCGCTGGGCATTTAAATCAGAGAGTCAGCTCAGGGTACTGGAGCGTAATAATCCCATTTCCCGAATAGAGGATGAAACCCTCGCCCGCAGCGAGTTCATACTCGGCAAGAGCATCCGTCCCCTTGCCATTCTCGAACCAACCATCCTCGCCACGTGCCATAATCGTCATCTGTATACCAGAAGAACTTCTTAACCGTGACGTTGTTTTCGTTAAGGATCTGGAGCGAGATATTTCCTGCCCCGTCGACATTCGTACCTGTCGGAACGAGCTGAGAGATATTCATCGACTTGGGCCATATGTTTCCACCAAGCTGGAATTTCTGGCGGAAATCAATCGATACTGGATATCTAACCTCTCCGGCGTTTTGAAGAGTAATGGCACCGTTGCCAGGTGCCATAATCGTCATCTGTATACCAGAAGAACTTCTTAACCGTGACGTTGTTTTCGTTAAGGATCTGGAGCGAGATATTTCCTGCCCCGTCGACATTCTCACCTTGCGGGATAAGCGACTGCAAATCAATCCCTGTAGCCGCGACACCATTGAACGTAGCCGTTCCAAGCTGGAACTTCTGCCGGTATGCGATGTTCTGATAGCCGACAATTTAACATCACTGATTTTCAGTAGCTTTTACTATGAAAGCCTAAACAATTCGTAAAGTGACTGTGCAGCAAAAGGCAGAAATTAAGAGACCACCCTCGCGCGAGGATGGTCTCTTTATTTCTGCCTACTATAATTGTTATCAAGCGACTCGACGACGAAGCGCCAAGCCAGCAACTCCGAGGAGGAGCAGAAGACCAGATGTCGGCTCAGGAACAGATGCTGCAGTCCAATTTGATGCGGTCTGGGTCATCGTCTTGGCATTGAAAGAGCCAATCGCACTGTTGCCAACGCTCGTCACCGTGGTAGCGACAGTATCACCAATGAGGTAATTCGTAGCCGTCGAGGGATCGCCATTCGTGCTGTCAAGAATGACAGTGAACATGTTGTAGCTGCCATCCGCGAGCGAGAGGGTCACGTCCTTTTGAATCTTTCCAGCTCCTGTCGTGGCTGATGCCGCAGTCTTGATGCCATCAAGGTAGCTGACAACGGCGGCTGTGGAACCCGCTTTAGCAAGTTCGGTGGTCACTTTGTCTACAGTAATGGATTCGGTAATCGTGATCAGGTAGCCGTAATATGTATCTGCCGCGACGCGGTCAGCAGTCGTGCTGCTGGAGGTGCTGCCAACCTTGTATATGTTAGAAACAAGCCACTGAGCAGATGCCGCATGCAGGGATGCAGCAACTGCAACGGTGGCTGCCATCAACAGTAGTTTCTTCATTTTTTTGTTCCTTTGTTTGTTTTAGCGCCCAACACTGCGCTGGACACATAAATTCGTCAGAGCGACAGCTCGGGATAGGTGAGCGTAATCTGGCCATTGCCAGAATAGAGGATAAAGCCTTCGCCAGGGGCAAAAGTGTAGTCGGCAAGCTCGGAGGTGTCGTTCCCGAGGAACCAGCCGTCCTCTCCGCAGTCGGTGCCGAAATCGTCGTCAGTGAACCAGAAGAACTGCTTCGTCGTGACGTTGTTCTCGTTAAGAATCTGCAAAAAGACATTACCTGAGCCGTCAACATTAGCGCCAGTCGGCACAAGCTGCGACAGCTTCATAGTCGTCGGCCACATATTGCCACCAAGCTGGAACTTCTGGCGGAAGGTGAGCTCGACGGGATACTTGACCTCGCCGGAGCACTGGAGTGTGATTTCACCATTGCCGGAATAGAGAATGTACGTTTCACCAGGGGCGAGTGTGTAGTCGGCAAGCTCGGAGGTGTCACTCCCGAGGAACCAGCCGTCCTTTCCGCAGTCAGTACCGAAATCGTCATCCGTGAACCAGAAGAACTGCTTCGTCGTGACGTTGTTCTCGTTAAGAATTTGCAAGAAGACATTGCCCGATCCGTCAACATTCTCGCCCTGAGGAATGAGGGTCTGGATGTTTACGCCGGTTGAGCCAACGCCATTGAACGTGGCCGTTCCAAGTTGGAACTTCTGGCGATAGGCATTGCCCTGATAGCCGACAACAAATTAAAAAAATAGTAAGGCGGCAAAATGCAACTATATAAGACACGAAGAGGCAGCTGAAGTGCAGAATAGTACAGAAAAAACACTCAGGAGACGCAGTTCCCCGCGTCTCCTGAGTGTTGATGTGCAAAGCTTGCTTATACGCGCTTACGCTTGAGGGCAAGGCCAGCAACGCCGAGGAGGAGCAGAAGACCAGATGTCGGCTCTGGAGCAGCAGCTGCCGTCCAGTTCGACGCGGTAGTTGTCAACGTTTTGGCATTAAACGAGCTGATCGCGCTGTCGCCAACACTTGTCACAGTCGCACTAACAGTATCGCCGATAACATAGTTTGACGCTGTAAGCGGATCGCCGTTTGTGCTGTCGAGGATGACGGAAAACATATTGTAGCTGCCATCCGCCAGGGTGAGCGTAACATCCTTCGCAATCTTGCCTGCTGCGGTTGTCGCGCTTGATGCCGTCTTTATGCTATCAAGGTAGCCGACGACATCGGCAACAGTCGCTTTCGACGCGAGTTCGGACGTCACTTTGGAAACGGTCAAGTCGCCAGCGACGGTAATGAGGTAGCCGTAGTAGGTGCCAGCTGCAACGCGGTCAGCCGTGGTGCTGGACGACGTACTGCCGACCTTGTATATGTTTGTCACTTGCCATGAAGCCGAAGCCGCATGGACGGAGGCGGCGAGTCCAAGGACCGCAGCCACGAGCATTAGTTTCTTCATTTTTTTCCTTTCTTGTCGCACCCAACACTTCGCTGGGCACTTAAAATTAGAGGGCCAGCTCGGGATAGGTGAGCGTCACCTGTCCATTGCCCGAATAGAAGATGAAGCCTTCGCCAGCGGAGAAGGTGTAGTCGGCGAGATCCGTGGTGTCATAACCGAGGAACCAGCCGTCCTTGCCGCAGTCGGTGCCGTAGTCGTCGTCCGTGTACCAGAAGAACTTCTTGATCGTGACGTTGTTCTCGTCGAGAATCTGGATGAAGATATTGCCAGAGCCGTCGACGTTGGCACCGGTCGGCACGAGGTCCTTCAGCGACATGGTGGTCGGCCAGAAGTTGCCGCCCAGCTGGAACTTCTGGCGGAAAGACAACTCCACGGGATACTTCACCTCGCCAGAGCTCTGAAGCGTGATGACACCGTTGCCCGAGTAGAGAATGTAGGTCTCGCCGGGCGCAAGGGTGTAATCTGCGAGTTCCGTGGTGTCGTAACCGAGGAACCAGCCGTCCTTGCCGCAGTCGGTGCCGTAGTCGTCGTCCGTGTACCAGAAGAACTTCTTGATCGTGACGTTGTTCTCGTTGAGAATCTGGATGAAGATGTTTCCGGAGCCGTCAACGTTGGCACCCTGGGAGAGTCTGAATGCCAATTCCAGTTGAGCCAACTCCGTTGAAGGTCGCCGTTCCAAGCTGGAACTTCTGGCGATAGGGGTTGCTCTGATAGCCGACAATGGTTGCAACTGTGGAAATGCTTAAGAAAGAGGGGGGAGGAATTGTCGCCAATGTGCCGAGAAGGGGCAGTAAAGTGCAGAAGATAAGACCTGGATGGGGACACACCCCACGAAACGCCTGTTTTTCAGGCGGTTGGCGGTTGAGAAGGGGGAGAAGTGGCGCCGAGAAGGGCAGACACCGCCGCTATCATCGCCGCCTACCAGTTTGTAGTTAGCAAGTGCAGAATATTTCGAGGCGATTCTTTGACATAGGCACGACGATTTTTGGTATAATTTAAATATCAACCTACAAAAATCAGAATTTGAGGGCTGAAAATTAAATGCTGATGACTACATTAGAATGTATTGCCAAGTATGGCAGTTTCTACCGGATTACCCAGGCAATCCGAAAAGGGGAGCTTCGCAAAGTTGCCCACGGTGTCTATTCCGATGGAAAACGCTACCGCGATGTTGAACTTCTGCTTATGAAGTATCCGATGGCTGTAGTCACAATGCTCAGCGCCTATTACTATTACGGTCTTACGGACAATGTCCCCGACAGGATTCACCTTGCGGTCGAACGCGGGGGAACGAAGATAAAGGACGTTAACGTTGTTGAATATTTCGTTCCAAAGGGAACTGGGAGTATCGGCGTGGTCAGTGCAGATTTACACGGCATGAATCTTCGCATATACGACAAGGAGAGACTGCTGATAGAAACGATCAGGATGAGGACGAAGATGCCGCTTGACCTCTATCATGAAGTCATAGGCAACTATCGCAAAGAGGCTGGCGCGTTGTATCCCGCAAAGATGGAGGACTACCTGGACGCATTTCCAAAGAGAGATGTTATTTTCGATGTAATAAAGAAGGAGGTGTTGTGATGAATTTTACGGTTTTCAGAGATAGGCTTGTTGCCATCGGATATTCTGACGACACCGCGTACGCCAAGATAGCGCATGACATTGTGTTGAAGGCTGTGCGTGACTCAGGTTTTCAGGACAACCTAACGGTCAAGGGTGGCGTTGTGATGAGCTCGCTAACAGATGTAGCGAGACGAGCAACAATGGATATGGACTTGGACTTCGTTCATTACCCTTTGGCAAACGATGCCATACGCAGGTTCGTGTCGGGGTTGAAACGTGTCGCTCCGTGCAGAATTCGTGTCTCGGGCAAGATCGAGACGCTGCGGCAGCAGGAATACAAGGGGAAGAGAATCCATTTAACACTGGTTGACGAGGAAGGATTCTCTATTGGGACAAAGATTGACATTGGCGTTCATGCCAGAACTAGCGTCGGGCAGACCGTTCGCGTATTCAAGGTTGTAGTGGATGACAGTGAGGTGCCTTTGCTGGTGAATCCGAACGAGCAGATATTTGTCGAGAAGCTGAAAAGTCTTCTTCGCTTTGGGAGCGCTTCCACTCGCTTTAAGGACATTTTTGACATGTACTACCTTTCAAGGCGGACAAAGCGAGCTGCTGTCAGAAAACTCCTTAAGGAGTACATTTTCGACGATGTCAAAATGCGGGAAAATGCAATATCCGACATCAAGGCTCGACTTGATAGGATTTTCGGTAACAAGATGTTTATGCGAAATCTATCAAGGCCAGTCAATGCATGGCTTGATGTGCCGCCAGAAGAGGCGGCTGCATCTATCACCGCATTCATTTCGTCGCTGGAGTGATCTATGACATACTTTACGTCAGATCAGCATTTCGGGCATTTCAACATCATCCGCCTCTGCAGCCGTCCGTTCG
>CACZHC010000079.1 GCA_902780865.1 uncultured bacterium | reverse complement strand
CGCCTGAAGCCCGTTCGTGTCCTGGTATTCG
Organism: uncultured bacterium; assembly: GCA_902780865.1. GTDB lineage: Bacteria > Verrucomicrobiota > Kiritimatiellia > RFP12 > UBA1067 > UBA1067. The sequence continues at coordinate 10,585 of CACZHC010000079.1, read as the reverse complement.
TCGACGAGAATGTGGAGAAAGTGCTCCTGCAGCATCTCGCGTATCCTGTCCTGCGTCTTGAGGAGCTTGAGGCCATTTTCAAGAAGGTCGTCGAAGTCCATCGAGTTGAGCTCGAGCTTTCGCGCGGCGTACTTCTCTGCGACCTTCGCGATCTCCTCGGGGTCGACGCCCGCGGTCTTCGTCTGCCACCTCGCGGCGATCATCTCGATCGGCTTCGACTCGTTCGCCGCCTCCGAGATCATCTTTGCGACGACTTCCTTTTTCGGAAAGTCCTTGGGGTTCTTGACGACGGTCTTGATTATCTCCCCGACAAGCTTCTTCTGGTCGTCCTCGTCGAGAATCTGGAAGCCGCTCGAATAGCCGATGGAGCTGCCATAGCGCCTGAGAAGCCGCGCGCAAATAGAGTGGAAAGTTCCAGACCATATCGACGCGACCTCGTCGCCAACGAGCTTCTCCGCCCGCTCGCGCATCTCGCGCGCCGCGCGGTTCGTGAAGGTAAGAAGGAGTATGCGGTCGGCGGGAACGCCATTCTCTATGAGAAACGCGACGCGGTGGACGAGCGTGCGCGTCTTGCCGGTTCCTGCGGCCGCGAGCACGAGAAGCGGCCCTTCGCCCGCCGTAGCCGCCGCGCACTGCTCGGGGTTAAGCAATTTCGAGAAATCAGTCATCCGCAATATTATACCATACGGCGGCTCGGCAAAGTCACGCCATCTGCCAACCTGAAAGCTTTCTCCTGAAGCGGCGCGCGGCGAATAAGCCAGATTCTGTTCACACGCCTTGCGGCGTGCTCCGATCATTCCTCTATGCAATCAACCCGGAATCTCATGGCATCCTTTACGGCGCCAACCGAGCGGGCCGCCCGTTCGATCCCCTATTTGATCTTGCTCCGAGGAGGGTTTGCCCTGCGCGCGTCGTTTCAGCCGCGCCGGTGGTCTCTTACACCGCCATTTCACCGTAGCGGAGCTCGCTTGGTCGTTCGTTCCGTTCGGGCTTGCGCCCTTACTCACTCGCTCCCGCGCTCGGAATCTCTTCCTCGCTTCGCGAACTCTTCGCTGTCTGTTCTCTGTGGCACTTTCCATCACGCGGGATTGCCCCACGCCTTCCGCCCTTGACGGGCGGATCCTCTGCCCTGCGGAGTCCGGACTTTCCTCTGCCTCACGGCAGCGACCGGTCGCTCGCGCGCCGCTTCAGGAGAAATTGTCAAATATCGCGATACAGGATGCGGCCGCACATCGTGCAGGCGACGAGGCCCGCATTGTGGTCGACGAGCTGCGACACGCTCGGCGGCTGGACGAGATGGCAACCGTCGCACACTCCGTCGTGCGTGAGCGTGACGACAACCGGCCACCTCTTCGTGCGCAGACGCTCGTAGTAAAGCATGAAGCGCGGGTCCGTCACGAGCTTCGCCTTTTCGGCACGCTCCTTCTGGGCCTCCGCAAGCTCGGCCGTCACCGCCGCGATGCGCTCGTCGATTTCGTCGCAGAACGCCTTGACGCCGCCCGCCTCCTGGTCGAACTTCGCCTGGGCGTCGGCAATCCTGGCCTCGGCCGAAGGAAGTTCGTCCATCGCGGCGAGCTGGTTGTTCTCAGTCGCCTCGAGGTCGTGGGAGACGAGGTCGATCTGGATCGAGTACTGCTGGTACTCCTTGTTCGACTTGAGCCCCATCTGGGTCGTCTTAAGCTGCTGAATCTTCTCCCTGAGCGCCTTCGCATCCTCCTCAAACCCCTTGACGCGCTGGTTCGCAAGCTCCTGGTTTGCCTTGGCGGCCTGGAGGTCGGCCGAGACGCCCGAAAGTCGTGCCGTCTCTTGCGCCTTGCGACGGGGGAGATCCTTCAACTCGAGTTCAAGCTCGCGAATGCGCCCGTCAACTTCCTGAAGATCGATCAAAGACTGAACAACTGTCATCTGCCAACCCCTATCCCTAAGTTTCTCGCATGGGGCAGGAGACGGGACTCGAACCCGCAACCCACAGAATCACAATCTGTTGATCTAACCAATTGATCTACTCCCGCCATCTTGGAGCCAGGTAAGGGACTCGAACCCCCGACCTGCTCATTACGAATGAGCCGCACTACCAACTGTGCTAACCTGGCCATGACTTGTGAATGAGTAGTATATCAAAACCCGTCCGTTGGCGTCAATAGCTCACTTCATCCAGACGCCCATTCCATTCTCGATATGCGCAGGATCTATTTCACTGCCCGGGATCACCTTGTTGCGGATCGTGTAATACGTGTCCTTCGAGTTCCAGCGACCTCCGGCGAGCTTGCTCGCCGTCACGCCCTTTGTCACCGACCCCTTGAACGTATAGCCGCGCGACTTGAGCTCGGCAATCGACTTCGGCGGCGCTTGCGGCGGCGGCACCGGCGCGACCGGCGCAGGGACAAGCTTCTTCTTGTCCGGCGGGTTCTTTGCCGTAATCTGCACCTTCCCCGCGTCGGGCTTCCCTGCGGCAGGCTTGTTTGCGCCTCGGCGAAGCCACGCGAGCAGCCCGTTGCCGCCATCGGCGCCTTTCGTCTCGGGAGCCGGCGTTGCGTAGGCCGCCTTCATCGTGTCGACGCTCCCGTAGAGGACGCGCCTCAGATAGTCGTCTCCCACGACAAGCCGCTTCGCGCGTACGTCCGCATCGCTCGCCGGCCGTCTCGCGAGATTGAGCTGTGCGCGCACCGACGGCATCGCGAAGAGCATCCCGCAGCGCTTCCGCCCGCGGTGGTTCTTCTTCTGCCACCTGTTCGGCGCGCCGTAGGCGACGTGGCTGTGGCACACGACGCGCTCGTCGGGAATCCTGTACATCCTCTGCAGCTCCTTGACGAGATCGCGTATCGCCCTGATCTGCACGATTCCCATCGCCTTGTCGTGGTAGCCGACGCACTCTATGCCGATGGAGAACTCGTCGACGTCCTCCTTTCCGTTCCACATCGAGCGGCCCGCGTGGAACGCTACGCGGTCACGGTCGACTATACGGTAGACCGTGCCGTCCTCTGTCACGCAGTAGTGCGCCTCGCCGCGCTCGCAAAGCTTGTTGAGCGAGCTTCTGGCCGGCGCCTCGGTCGTATGGAGGACTATAAGCTCCGTCGCGCCGCGCACGCGCCTCTCGGCGTTCCTCGGGCTCCGATAACGGTTCGACATGTCAAGGGCCGACGCACCGCCCGCCAGAAAAACCAGGAAGAGTAGCGCGAAGACCCTCATCCCATTCCACCTACAGCGTAACGCCGTCCTTGAAGATTGCGATGCCTTGGGCGCCGGAAAGCTCGTTCTTCGCCTTCTCGCCCGAGGCGACGGCGAGGACTTTCTTCGCGAACTCCTCGACATCGGGGTTCGACATGGCGTTCCAGTCGATCCAGTTGGGCTTGTTCTTTGCAAGCGTATCGTTAGTCGCCACCTTCATCGTGGGAATGACGCACCCGAAGGGAGTGCCGCGCCCCGTCGTGAAGAGAATCAGGTGGCAGCCCGCGGCGGCGAGCACCGTAGACGCGACGAGGTCGTTGCCAGGCCCCGTCATCAGCGAAAGGCCGTGCGCCTTAACGCTCTCGCCGTAGAGCAAGACGTCCTCGACCGGCGACGAGCCGCCCTTCTGGACGCAGCCGAGCGACTTGTCCTCAAGCGTCGTGATGCCGCCCGCCTTGTTGCCTGGGCTCGGGTTCTCGTAGCACACCTGGTTGTGCGAAGCGTAGTAGTCCTTGAAGCCGTTGATCATCTCGACGCACTTGTCGAAGACGGCCCTCGTGCGGCAGCGCTTCATCAAAAGCGTCTCCGCGCCGAACATCTCCGGCACCTCGGTGAGCACCGTCGCTCCGCCGCGCGCGGCAAGCCAGTCAGAAAAACGCCCGACAAGCGGATTTGCGGTGAGGCCCGAAAAACCGTCGGACCCGCCGCACTTAAGACCCACCACAAGCTCCCGCACCGAGACTTCGACGCGTTCCTTCGGACGCGCCGCGTCGAGCTCCTTTAGAAGCTCAAGCCCGCGCTCATATTCGTCGCCAGGGTCCTGAGCCCTCATAAAGCGGATGTTGAGCGACGAGTAGTCGCCAAGTCGCGCCTTGAACGACTCGAGCGTGTTGTTCTCGCAGCCAAGGGAGACGACCAGGACTCCGCCCGCGTTCGGGTGGCGGCAGAACGCGGCGAGAATGTTCGCCGTGGTCTCGTGGTCCTTGCCCATCTGCGAGCAGCCGTAGGGGTGCGTCAGCGCAAGACCGCCGCACGACTGCGCGAGGCGCTCTGCGAGGCGGTTCACGCAACCTACGAGAGGAACCACCCATATGTCGTTGCGAATGCCGACGCGCCCGTCGGGATGGCGGTAGCCTAGAAAAGTCTCCTTCGGCTCGACCGTCTTCCAGCCGTTGATCGCGGCCTCGTCCGGCTCGTATTTGTATTCGAGGACTTCGCCAAGGTTCGTCTTCACGTTATGGACGTGGACATGCTCGCCCTTCGCGATGGGCTTGGTCGCGTGGCCGATGGGCATGCCGTACTTGATGACGTTCTCGCCCTCCGCAATGTCGCGCAGTGCGTACTTGTGCCCGTCATCCCGTATCTCGACGTTGTCCTTCGGATTAATGATCATTAAGCCGCCCTCTCACTTGGCGTTTCGGGTATTATACCACATTCTCCCCCTCCAAGGCGAGGAAGTCGTGGCTTGTAATCTTTGGCAGCGAAGCTTTATGCTTGCCTAAAAAGCGGGAATTTGAGATAATCATCTTATGTCAAAACCTAAGATTGTCATCTGCATGGGGAGTTCCTGCTTTGCGCGCGGAAACGAGAAGACCGTCGAGGCGTGCGAAAGCTTTCTCGCGGAACGTGGGCTGAAGGACGAGGTAGACGTCGATCTCGGCGCGAGCCTCTGCACCGGGCACTGCGCGGAGGGTCCCGTCGTTGTCGTGGACGGAAAGGTCTACACCCACGTCGAACCGCTCGTCATGCGCGACATTCTCGAAAAACTCTTTCCGAAGAAGGGATAGTTCATGATCTCAAGTCCGGTATACACGACAGAAAACGAGTGCCAGGACTGCTACAAGTGCGTCCGGCACTGTCCAGTGAAGGCAATCAGGATCGTCGACGGCAAGGCGAGCGTCATCCCGGAGGCGTGCGTCGCATGCGGCGAATGCGTGAAAGTATGCCCCGCGCACGCGAAGAAGATAAGGAGCGACCTTGCGCGTCTCAAAGAGCTCGTCGCCTCGGGCGCGAAGCTCTACGCATCCGTCGCGCCGAGTTTCGCCGGATACTTCAAGGACGTCACGATCGGGCAGATCGCCACGGCGCTCAAGGCGGCGGGGTTTGCAGGAGTAAGCGAGACGGCGCACGGCGCGGAATCCGTGAGCGCGCACGTCTCGAAGCTCCTCGCCGAGACCGACTCTCCGCTCGTGATCTCGTCGGCCTGCCCCGCAGCAGTGGACATGGTGAGAAAATACCTGCCCGGCTACGCGGAATTCATCTCTCCCCTTCCCTCTCCCGTGCGCGCGCACTGTCGTCTCATCAAGGAGAAGTACGGCAACAACGCTAAAGTCGTGTTCTTCGGTCCGTGCGCCGCGAAGAAGAACGAGTCGGACGCACATCCCGACGAGCTTGCCCTCGCCGTCATCTTCCCGGCGCTCGAGCAGTTCCTCGCGGAGCGCGGCATCACGTTCGGCGAAGAGGCCGAGCTCGCGCTTGGCCCTGCCGAGGAAGGACGCTTTTACTCCGTCGAAGGAGGAATGAACGACACGCTGCGCGACGGCAAGACAGACATCAGATACGTTTCAGTGTCGGGGCTTGAGGACTTCCGCAGAATGCTCGAGGACTTCGACCCCGCTGAGTTCAAGCTGCATCCCGAGAAGTTTCCGCGCAAGCTGTTCATCGAGGTGCTGGCGTGTCCTGGCGGGTGCGTCAACGGCCCGGCCATGCCGCGCGGAGCCTCGGGTCTCGCGACTCTCTTCGCGACCGACGCGACGGCTCCTATCCGCCCATCGTCCTCGCGCTGCTTCTCGCACTGCGGAACGTCCGCATATCCCGCGGCGGCAGTCGTTGACGACGAGCCGGACGAGGCGGCGATCGCCGGCGCGCTCGCGCGCGTCGGGAAGACGACGAAGGCCGACGAGATCAACTGCGGCGCGTGCGGCTACAACTCCTGCCGCGAGTTTGCAAAGGCGCTCCTCGCCGGAAAGGCCGAGGAGGCGATGTGCCACATCTACCTAAAGAAGAACTTCCAGCGCACTTCCAACGCGCTCATCAAGTACATCCCCGCCGGCGTCGTGATGGTCGACGCGAAGGGACTCATCGTGGAATGCAACCGGCTCTTCGCCGAGATGGCGGGCGCGCTCGGGGAGTACGACGCGCTCGGCAACCTCGACGGGCTCGGCGTGGACGGCTTCATGCCCGACTTCACGGAACTCTTCGCGGGCGCGGTGGAGCACGGCAGCGAAATCGTCAAGTACCGCCAGCAGTGGAACGACCGCATCGTCACGATAAGCGTCTTCCCGATCAGCGTCGGCAAGTTCGCGGGCGCGGTGGTGCAGGACGTCACGAAGAACGAGGGGCGCCGCGAGGAGATCGCCGCGAAGGCGCGCGACGTCATCCGCAAGAACGTCTACACCGTCCAGCAGGTCGCGCGTCTCTTCGGCGAGCATATCGCCGAGACGGAGATCATGCTGAACGAGATCGCTGGCGCATACGAATCCCAGACCGTCGGCAAGCGGCTCCGCCAGGGCGGAAGCGAGGAATACCTGAATGGCTGACGCGCTTCAGCATGGCTACAGCGCCGCGAGCGACCTCTTCATCGAGATGGAGGCCGCCCAGTATACGAAGACCGGGCAGGGCGCGTGCGGAGACGACGTCAGGTTCATGACCGTCGAGAAGGAAAACCGCCACCTCGTGGCGCTCTCCGACGGGCTCGGCAGCGGCGTCAAGGCGAACGTGCTTGCGACGATGACGACCTCCATGGCGATCAAGTTCCTCGAGTCGAACGTCCCGATGCTCGAGGCGGTCGAGATCATCATGGACTCGCTCCCGATCTGCGAGGTCCGCAAGATCGGCTACGCGACGTTTTCGCTCTTCGACTTCCGCCTCGGCGGAAAGGCGAGGATAAGCGAGATGGGCAACCCCGGCTACATCCACCTCAGGGGCACAGACGAGATCGCGCCGCTCAAGGACGAGCAGATCGCATCTTCGCACTGGCCCGACCGCGAGGTGAGGAAATGCGAGGCCGACTTCCGCGCGGGAGACCGCATCATCATGTGCTCCGACGGCGTCACGCAGTCGGGGCTTGGGGTGAGGAAGGACATGAAGTTCGGCTGGCGGCGCTCTGGCGTCCTCAAGTTCGCGCAGGAGAGGATTGCCTCCGACCCCGACATCTCTGCGCGCGACTTAAGCGCCGCGATCGCGCGCGAGGCGCTCTTTCTGACGCCAGGCGGCTGCAAGGACGACATCAGCTGCGTCGTGTGCTATCTCCGGCATCCGCGCGTCATGCGCGTCCTCACTGGCCCGCCCTTCTACAAGGAGCACGACGCGGACTACGCCCGGAAGGCGACGCTCGGCTTCGACCACGTCGTGATCTGCGGCGGAACGACCGCGAACATCATGGAGCGCGAGCTCGGCGTGAAGGTGAAGGTGAAGCTTTCGGACATGAAGTCCTCTGGCGGGCTTCCCCCTGTCGGGACGATGGAAGGCGTCGGCATCGCGACCGAGGGCATTCTCACGCTCGGTCGCGTCCTCTCGGCGCTCGAGCAGATGCGTCCGCCGGAGCGCGAGCCCGCGGCCGCGCGCGCGATCCTCGAGCGCATGATGCGCCACGACAGAATCGAGTTCGTCATCGGCACGAAGGTGAACGAGTCGCACCAGGATCCGAACATCCCGCAGGACCTGGAGCTCAGGCGAAGCGTCGTCAAGCGAATCGCCTCGGCGCTCGAGAAGAACTACCGCAAGAAGGTCACTATAGACTATTACTGACAGAAAAGGAGACAGACATGGAAAAAGTCAAAGTCGAAATATGCTGCGGAACGGCATGCTACCTGCTGGGCGCGGCGAACATGATGGACCTCGAGGACCAGCTCCCCGCGGAATGGCGCGGCAGGGTCGAGGTCGAGGCCAAGACGTGCCTCGAACTCTGCGAAAAGGAAAACCTCGGCGGCGCCCCGTACGTGCGCATAAACGGCACGGAGATCATGTCGCAGGCCTCGCCCGAGAAACTGCTTGCCCGCATCGGCGAACTTCTGATGGGGGCCGCGTAAAATGCTGAACGGCTCCACATTCATCCGCCGCGAACTGATGATCCGCATCGTTCGCGCCTTCGATTCTGGCTCCCTCGAGTCGGAGATCGACCAGATACCGGTCAAGCTGCGCCCGAAGAACGAGCGCGCCTCGCGGTGCTGCGTCTACCACGACCGCGCGATACTCAAGTACCGCCTGATGGCCCTTCTCGGCATATCGGTCGAGGACGAGACAGACGAGACGAAGCCGCTTTCCGCCTACTACGCCGAGAAGGCATGGTCGTCGCCTGACGGTGGAACGGCCAAGCCGAAGACTCCGCTAAGCGTCTGCGGCCCCGCCTGCAGCGGCTGCCCCGACGCGCAGGTCGTCTCCACTCAGAACTGCCGCGGATGCTTTGCGCGCCCCTGCGTGTACAACTGCCCGAAAAAGGCGATAGAGGTCGTCGACGGGCATTCCGTGATCGACCAGAAGCTCTGCATAAAGTGCGGCAAGTGCATAGCGGCATGCCCCTACAACGCAATCGTCAAGACGACCGTGCCGTGCGAAGAGGCGTGCCCCGTGGGCGCGATCAAGAAGAACTCTTTCGGCGTCGCCGAGATAGACTTCGAGAAGTGCATCTTCTGCGGCAAGTGCTTCAACGCCTGCCCGTTCGCCGCCGTGATGGAGCGCTCGCAGCTCGTTGACGTGCTCGCCGCCATGAAGCGCGGCGAGAAGCTCGTCGCGATGATCGCGCCGGCTGCCGAGAAGCAGTTCCCCGGCAAGATCGAGCAGCTGCTCGCCGCGTGCGCAAAGGCGGGCTTTAGCGACGTCATGGAAGTCGCGCTCGGCGCGGAGATGACAACCGCCCACGAGACCGCCGAGTTCATCGAGCGCATGGAGAAGGACCCCAAGACGTTCATGACGACGTCCTGCTGCCCGGCGTGGGTGAACCTCGTCTGGAAGCACCTTCCCGAGCTCGTCGACCACGTCTCGCTCACACCGAGCCCGATGGTCTACGCCCGCGAGATCGCCAAGGCGAAGGACCCGAACGCGAAGACGGTGTTCATCGGCCCCTGCGTCGCCAAGCGCAGCGAGGCGCGCCGCAAGGACGTCGACTACGTCCTCTCCTTCGAGGAGCTCGGCGCAATACTCGCCGGCCGCAAGATCGACGTCATCGCGTGCGAACCGTGGCCCGTGGAGCGTCCGGCGAATCCGACGGCGCGCAACTACGCGAAGAGCTGCGGCGTGACGGACGCGGTTCTCGCCGAGGCGACGGCGAAGATACCAGGCTTCAAGCTCGACTCCAAGCAGATAAACGGAATCGACAGGAAGACCTGCACGATGGTGAAGCTCCACGCGTCGGGCAAGATCCCCGTCAACTTCCTCGAAGTGATGGCGTGCCCTGGCGGCTGCCAGAACGGCCCCTGCTCGCTCGTCAAATGAAAATCAAGGCCGTTCCCGGATTTCGGGAACGGCCTTTGACTGCGTCTTCCGGGAAACCGCGTCAGGCGTTAAAGCCGAAATAGCGGTTCGCGTTGTTGAACGAGATGTCCTCGACGATAGACCCAAGCCACTTGAGGTCGTTCGGGATCTCGCCCTTCTCGACTTCCTCGCCGAGCTTCTGGCATAGGAGACGGCGGAAGTATTCGTGGCGCGTGTAGCTGAGGAAGGAACGCGAGTCGGTTAGCATTCCGATGAAATTGCCAAGGCAGCCGAGCGTCGAGAGGACGTCGAGCTGGCGGCGCATGCCGTCCTTCTGGTCAAGGAACCACCACGCCGCGCCAAGCTGGATCTTCCCGCGCGCAGGGGCCTTCTGGAAGCAGCCCATCAAGGTCGCGAGCATTTCGTTGTCCTTGGGGTTCAGCGAGTAGAGGATGCAGCGCGGGAGCGCGTCTTCGCGCTCGAGGCGGTCGAAGAGCTTCGCGAGGTTCTCGGTGACGGACCAGTCGCCGATGCAGTCGAAGCCGGTGTCGGGCCCGAGCTTCTCGAACATCGCCGTGTTGTTGTCCCTCAGGCAGTTGTAGTGGAGCTGCGTCGTCCAGTTCGACTTGGCGTCGGCCTTTAGCCCCTCGTAGAGCCACGCGCTCTTGAACTTGAGCGCCTCCGCCGCGGTGACCGACTTGCCCGCACGCGCCTTTTTGAAGATCGCCTTGAGCTCCGCCTCGGTGTAGGGCGCGGCGAAGATCTCGGTTATGCCGTAGTCGGAAACGACGCACCCCGCCTTCTCGAAGAACGCGTGCCTCTTCGCCATCGCGTCTCGGAAGTCGTCCATCGTCTTGACCGGCGTCTTCGCGGCCGCGGCGAGCTTGTCCATCCACGCGTTCCACGCCTTGACGTTCTCGATCTTGGACGCCTTGTCGCTGCGCCACGCGGGGCGGATCTGCGTCCAGAACGGCTTTTTCGCGATCGCGAGGTGGTGCTCCAGCGA
>CACZHC010000078.1 GCA_902780865.1 uncultured bacterium | reverse complement strand
CGCGACGGTCGTCTCGAAGCGCAGCAACTGCATGCGCAGGAGCGTCGGCGCGGTCGTGATGAAGGACAACCACATCCTCTCCACCGGCTACAACGGCACCCCGCGCGGCGTCAAGAACTGCTTCGCCGGCGGCTGCCCGCGCTGCGCGGCTACGACGAAAAGCGGTGCACATCTCGAGGAATGCCTCTGCACCCATGCGGAGCAGAACGCCATCTGCCAGGCCGCCTACTACGGCAACTCCATCGCCGGCGGCACGATCTACATCACGATTTCGCCGTGCCTTACGTGCGCGAAGCTCATCATCAACTCGGGGATAAAAGAGGTCGTCTACGGTGGCGACTATGCCTTCATCGACAAGGTCAAGGAGATGTTCAAGGCGGCCGGAGTGAAGCATAGAAAGTTTGAAGTTAAAAGTTGAAGAGCTGAAAAGTTGAATTTCAAAAGTTTGAAATCTAAAACAGGAGTAACAGATACAATGAGAAAGAAAATCATAGCCGGTAACTGGAAGATGAACATCAAGCCGTCCGAGACAGCCGCCCTCGTCAAGGGCGTCGTCGAGGCGACGAAGGATTTCACGAACGTCGAGGTCGTGTGCTGCACGCCTGCGATCGACGTGCCCGCCGCGGTCGCGGCTGCCGCCGGCACTCATGTCGGCGTCGGTGCTGAGAACTGCCACTGGAAGGAGTCCGGCGCGTACACGGGCGAGATCTCGACTGGAATGCTTCTCGACGCGGGTGCTAAGTATGTCATCATCGGCCACAGCGAGCGCCGCCAGTACTTCGGCGAAACGGACGAGACGGTCAATCTGCGCGCCAGGGCCGCGATTGCCGCCGGCCTCACGGCCATCGTCTGCGTCGGCGAGACGCTTGAGGAGCGCGACGCCGGGAAGCTCGAGGAGGTCATCGTCCGCCAGATGAACGTCGGTCTCAAGGACGTCACCGCCGCCGACTGCGCGAAGCTCGTCATCGCATACGAGCCCGTGTGGGCGATCGGCACCGGCCGCACGGCTACGCCCGACCAGGCGCAGGAAGTTCACGCTCTCATCCGCGCGACGCTCGCGAAGCTCGTCGGCGCCGAGACTGCCGAGACCGTCCGCATCCAGTACGGCGGCTCGATGAAGCCCGGCAATGCGGCTGAGCTTCTCGCCAAGCAGGACATTGACGGCGGTCTCATCGGCGGCGCGGCCCTCAAGGCTGCCGACTTCGCCGGCATCGTCGCCGCCGCTAACTGAACATGAGGCGAGTCTTCACAAAGGTCCTTGCGGTCGCGGCGCTTTCCGCCGCGGTCGCGGGATGCTTCGACGAGCCAGAGCCCGCGTACAAGTCGGTTCCGGAAGGCGCGCGCGTATATCTCAAGGACCAGGGTCTCGCAGACCTTAAGGGGCAGTCTTTTGACGCCTCTAAGGTCGACTACCTCAACCTCGACCGCAACGCGCTCACGAACGTCGACGAAGTGGCGTCGCTCACGGGGCTCAAGTGGCTTCGACTCAATTCAAACCAGCTTTCGGCGCTTCCGTCGCTTGACGCCCTCAAGTCGCTTCGCCGCATTTACCTCAGGGACAACAAGTTCGAAGAGGTGCCCGAGACGCTGAAGGACCTTCCTTCGCTTACAGACATCGATCTTTCGGGTAATCCCGTTTCGGAAATCCCCGAGTGGCTTGCGAAGAAGGAAGGGCTTGAATTCCTTTCCTTCTCGCGCACGAAGATAACAAAGCTGCCTGACGATCTTTCCGCATGGAAACGCCTGAAGGCGCTGCAGCTCGGTGATCTCCAGATGAGTCCCGACGAGATGGCGCGGATCCGAAAGGCGCTTCCAGATGTCGCTATCGTCTTCTGAGACAAAAGAGTTGGCGTCCGGCAAGATCGGGCGCCTTCTTTTCAGATACTCGTGGCCCGCGCTGGTCGCGATGGCGCTCAACTCGCTCTACACCGTCGTCGACCGCGCGTTTATAGGCCACGGCTGCGGCGTCGACGCGATGGCGGGACTTCAGCTCGCAATGCCGGTCGTGATGTTCCTGACGGCGTTCGGCCCGCTCATAGGCGTTGGACACGCGTCGGTGCTGTCGATCAAGCTCGGGGCCGGAGATCGCATAGCCTGTGAAAAGCTCGTGGGCGAGACGGTTGCGCTCAAGATCGCCCTCTACGCCGTTCTCATTCCGCTTCTCTATGTCTTCATCGATCCTCTGCTCGCCCTCTGCGGGGCGAGCGAGGTAACGCCTGGAGCGGCGGCCGCCGCGAAGTCGTATCTGCAGATCGTACTCTTTTCCCATCTCTTTTCGCATCTTGCGTTCGGGCTCTCCGCGCTGCACCGCGCAGAGGGAGGTGCGATACGCTCGATGACGTGCATGATCGTCGGATTCGGCGCGAACATCGTGCTCGATCCGATTCTCATCTTCGGCTTTGGACTCGGCGTCGCGGGCGCGGCGTGGGCGACGGTCGTCGCGATGTTGCTTTCGTGCCTTTGGGCGTTTTCCTACTACTGGACTGGCCGGAGTCTCGTCAGGCTCAGGCTGCGCCGCATTTGGATCTATCCGCAGCTTCTCGCCCGGACGCTCTCCATAGGCCTTGCGCCGTTTCTCCAGCAGCTGATGAGCGCGGTCATCGTCGCCTCGCTCCAGATCGCGTTCGCGAAGTGGATGCCCGACGAGGATGCGCGAACGGCGGAGATCGCCTCGCTCGGCGTCTTCAGCAGCGCGCTCATCCTCGTCATCATGCCGATACTTGGTTGCCAGCAAGGGCTTCAGCCCATCTTCGGGTACAACTGGGGGGCGAGGAATTTCCGCCGTGTGCTCGAAACTCTCAAGACCGGCTTTCTCGTAACTACCGTCCTCTGCATCCTGGCGTTCGTCGTGCAGGTCGTGCCGCCGTTCCCCACGTGGCTTGCGAGACTGTTCGTCGACAATGCCAACGAAGGCCTTGTCGCCCTGTGCGCGCACGACCTTGCGCTTTCGAATTGCATGATATGGACGATCTCGGTCAACGTCGTCGCGACGACGTACTTCCAGTCGATCGGAAAGCCCGTTGTCGCAATCGTGCTCTCGCTCCTCAGGCAGGGACTCGTGCTCCTCCCCATCATCTGGTTTCTTCCTCATTTTCTCGACGACAAGCCGTTCGCGATATGGCTTTCGATGCCTGTTTCCGACGTCCTCTGCCAGCTTGCGACGCTTCTTCCGCTTCTCCTGCACGCCCGTTTTCTCTCCCGCGTCAGGTCGCGCGGTGGTGGCACTTCGTCCGCAAGGCGTGGTGATCGGGGTCTTTGTTCAATCCCCCCTGAAGGCGGCCTTGCTTCTTTGTAAGTAAGGCCGCTTTCTTTTTTCATAACTAAAATTCAATTCATCAAGGAGAAATAAAAATGCTCAAGAACCTGACAAAAGAGGAATTCGAAAGGAGGACTGCGGGCGGGAAACGCACGCCGGTGTTCCGCGAGTATATCGCAGACCGCGAGACGCCCGTGTCGGTGCTGACGCGAATCATCGACGAGCCGAAAGACCTCTTTCTTCTCGAAAGCGTCTACAACGGCGAGCGCAAGGGGCGCTATTCGTATCTCGGCCTCGATCCTGTCGAGAAGCCGGACGAGAGGCCTTTTGTCGCCGCTCCGGAGCTGTCGTCTTTCCAGGGCGGTCGCGTCGGATACTTTGCCTACGAGTCCGTGTCGGACTTCGAGCCGCGCGTTCCCCGACGCCACGAGGATGGCACCCCGTCCGAGGCGTTCATGACCGTCGACTCGTTCGTCGTGTTCGACTCCGTCCGCGACACGGCGATAGTCGCAAAGGTTGCGGCGAATGACGCGCCCGACGCCTACGAGAGGACGATGCGCGAAATCGAGGAACTGCGAGGCCGCCTCCTTTCCGCCGAGTCAATCGCGCACTATGTCGAAGGACACACGTCCGCCGCCGTATCGCGCGAGCCGTCGCTTTCAGAGTTCGTGCCCGAGATGACCGAGGAGGAGTTCTGCGCCATCGTCGGTCGCTGCAAGGAGGCAATCCGCGCGGGCGAGGTCATCCAGATCGTTCCGTCGCAGAAGTTCACCGCGAAGACCGACCTTCCGCCGCTTGCGCTCTACCGCGCCTTGCGGCTTGTGAATCCGTCGCCATACAACTTCTTCCTCCGCGTCGGCTCGAAGACGCTGATCGGCTCTTCTCCCGAGGAACTTGTGCGGCTTGAAAACGGCATCGGCTCCATCGCGCCTATCGCGGGAACGCGTCCGCGCGGCGCGACGCCCGAGATGGACCGCGCTCTTGAGGCGGAACTTCTCGCCGACCCCAAGGAACGCGCCGAGCACATGATGCTCGTCGATCTCGCTCGCAACGACCTCGGCCGCGTCGCCAAGACGGGCACTGTCGCGGTGCGCGACCTCGCGCACATCGAGCGCTATTCGCACGTGATGCACATCGTCTCGAACGTCTACGGCGAGCTTGATCCCGACAAGGCCGATGCGCTCGGGCTTTTCAAGGCGGCGTTTCCCGCGGGCACGCTCACCGGCGCGCCGAAGATCCGCGCGATGGAGCTCCTTGCCGAGTACGAAAAATCTCCGCGCGGCGTCTATGGTGGCGCGGCAGGGTACTTCAGCTACACCGGCGACATGGACTTCGCGATCGTGATCCGCACGATGGTTCTCGAAAATGGCACTCTCACGATGCGCGCCGGCGCGGGCATTGTCGCGGATTCTGATCCCGCGAAGGAGTACCAGGAGACGATAAACAAGTCGAAGGCCGTCTTCCAGGCGGCGGAGTTCGCAAAGGAGCTCGTATGACTATTCTAATAGACAACTACGATTCGTTCACGTACAATCTCGTGCAGGCCATCGAGTCGCTAGGGATAGACGTGAGGGTCTTCCGCAACGACAAGATCGACGTCAAGGGCATCGAGGCGTTTAAGCCCGACTCCCTCGTCATATCCCCTGGCCCCGGTAATCCCGACTCCGCCGGCGTCTCGCTCGCCGCGGTCAAGGCGTTCGCGGGGAAGATCCCGATTCTCGGCGTCTGCCTTGGGCACCAGACGATTGCGCAGGCGTTCGGCGGACGCATCGTCCACGCGAAGTCGCTTATGCACGGCAAGACGAGCCGCATACGCCACGACGGGAAGGGCATCTTCGAGGGGCTCCCGCAGGGCTTCGAGGCGATGCGCTACCATTCTCTCGCCGTGGAGCGGGCAACTCTTCCCGACTGCTTCGAGATTTCCGCCGAGACCGCCGACGGCGAGATAATGGCGCTTCGCCACAAGACGATGCCGATAGAGTCGGTTCAGTACCATCCCGAGTCTATAGGCACGCCCGAGGGAATTGGCCAGCTCAGGAACTTCTTCGGCCTCAAATCGAGGAATGTGTCTCCCGCCGAAACTGTCACCTACCACGAATTCCATGGCATACTCCGTGGCGACTACTCGGAACGCGAGCTTTTCGCGCTGCTCACCGACAGCCGCGAGCGTCCCGTGACGACTGCGCGTCTCGTGGGCGCGGCGAGGGCCATGCGCGACGCGATGGGCCGTGTCGATCTCGGATGCGACGACGCCGTCGATCTCGTGGGAACCGGCGGCGACGGGCGGCACACGATCAACATCTCCACCACTGCGGCGTTTGTCGCGGCTGGCGCGGGCGTGAAGATCGCCAAGCACGGCAATGTCGCAGCCACTTCCAAGTGCGGTGCGGCGGATGTGCTGCGCGAGCTCGGCGTCGACTTGACGCTCAAGCCCGACGGCGTTCGCAGGTGCTTCGACGAGACTGGGATGGCGTTTCTTTTCGCGCAGCGCTACCATCCCGGCATGCGGTTTGCGGCTAATGTGCGTCGCCAGCTCGGCTTCAAGACACTTTTCAACCTGCTCGGGCCGATCACCAACCCTGCGGGCGTGACGCGCCAGGCGATTGGCGTGTACGACCCGAAGCTCGTGCCGATTGTCGCAGAGGCGCTTAAGGAGCTCGGCAGCGTCCACGCGCTTGTGTTCTCCGGAACCGAGGGCATGGACGAAATTGCCCCGACGGGATTCACGATCCTGTCGGAACTGAAGGACGGCAAGATATCGACGGGGCTCTTCAGTTCCGATTCGGTGCTTCCCAAGGCCGAGCGCGACCTGGCGGGGCTTGCCGGCGGAGACGCGGCGGAGAACGCGGCGGTTCTTCGCGGAATTCTCTCCGGCGAAATAGGCGGCGTCAGGCGCGATGCCGTTCTCGTCAACGCGGCGGCGGCAATCGTCGCGGGTGGCAAGGCGGCAACGATGGAAGAAGGTTACAAGCTTGCCTGCGAGTCGGTTGACTCGGGGCGGGCGTCTGAAAAACTAAAGGAGTTCGTGAAATGCACTTCAAAGATGCACTGAAGAGGGAAGGCGTCAACATCATCGCAGAGTTCAAGCGCGCGTCGCCGTCGCTTGGCGACATAGACGTCGCGGCCGATCCGGTCGCAAAGGCGAAGATATACGAATCGGGCGGAGCGGCGGCGATGTCGGTCCTCTGCGATGCCGCGCGATTCAAGGGGAGCGTCGAGGACTTGCGGCGCGTCGCCGCGTCGGGTGCGAAGATTCCGCTTCTCGCAAAAGACTTCATCTCGGAGAAGGAGCGTCTTCGCGAGGTGAAGGACGCGGGCGCGAGTGCGGCCCTGCTGATCGTGCGCTACCTTGACGACGAGAAGCTTTCAGAGCTTCTTGCCGAGGCGCGCTCGCTCGGGCTTGACGCGCTTGTCGAGACGCACAGCGAGGAGGAGATAAAGAGGGCGGTCGCAGTCGGCGCTGACATCATCGGCGTCAACTGCCGCGACCTTTCCAACTTCACGGTGGACGTGTCGATATCGGAGCGGCTACTAAAGGCGATTCCTGACGGAATCGTCAAGGTCGCCGAGAGCGGCATCAAGACACCCGCCGACATTGCGCGGCTCAAGGCCGCTGGCGCAAACGCATTCCTGATCGGCACTACTCTGATGAAGTCGCAGGATCCGTTGAATGAACTACGGAGACTGACGACAAACGACTGACGACAAACGATAAACGACTAACGGCTAACGACTATGAACACGACAAAACATTACGGACCATACGGCGGACAGTATGTCGCCGAAACGCTGATGGGGCCGCTTAACGAACTCGCTGCGGCCTATCTCGAAGCGAAGGAGGACCCAGAGTTCCAGCGCGAATTCGCGGCTCTTCTCAAGGACTATGTCGGGCGCGAGTCGCCGATTACCGTCTGCAGGCGGTTGTCAGCGAAGCTCGGCGGCGCGACGATAGCCCTGAAGCGCGAGGACCTCAACCACACCGGCGCCCACAAGGTCAACAACACGATCGGCCAGGCGCTTCTCGCGAAACGCATGGGCAAGAAGCGTCTCATCGCCGAGACTGGTGCGGGGATGCACGGCGTCGCGACCGCGACGGTCGCCGCGCTTCTCGGAATGCCCTGCGAGGTCTACATGGGCGCGATAGACGTGAAGCGCCAGGCGCCGAATGTCGAGCGCATGAAGATGCTCGGCGCGACAGTCCACGCAATCGAGGAGGGCAGCGCGACATTGAAGGACGCGATGAACGAAGCTCTCCGCGACTGGGTCACGAACTGCGACGACACTTTCTACGTGATCGGAACGGCGGCCGGCCCCTATCCGTATCCGGAGATGGTGAAGGACTTCCAGTCCGTCATCGGCAAGGAGGCGCGTCGCCAGTGCCTTGAGAAGTTTGGGCGCCTCCCCGACCAGGCGATCGCGTGCGTCGGCGGCGGATCCAATGCCATCGGCCTCTTCGCGGGATTCATGGATGACGCGGATGTAAAGCTCGTCGGTGTCGAGGCCGCTGGAAAGGGTCTTTCGACTGGCGAGCACGCGGCGTCGATAAACGGCGGGCGGCTCGGCGTCCTGCACGGCGCCAAGACGATGCTGCTACAGACAGCAGACGGCAACGTAATTGACACGTATTCCGTCTCGGCGGGTCTTGACTACCCGGGCGTCGGGCCGGAACACTGCCATCTTCACGACACGGGTCGCGCCGAATACTCGTCGATTACGGACGACGAGGCGATAGCCGCGTTTGACGACTTGTGCCGCTACGAGGGCATCATACCCGCGCTCGAGTCGAGCCACGCGCTCGCCGAGGCCATCAAGCGTGCGCCGTCGCTTCCCAAGGATACGATCCTTCTCGTGTGCCTTTCGGGGCGCGGAGACAAGGATCTCGAAAACATACTCGCATACAAGAAGAGCCGTTCAAACATGTAGAACGTCTACACGTTTTACACGGCTAAGAACATACAGGACGAAAAATCATGAAACAGAGAATTACAGACTGCTTTGCAAAGGCCAAGTCCGAAGGGCGCGGCGCATTTGTCGCGTACATGACGATTGGCTATCCAACGCTCGAGAAAAGCGAGGCTGCCGTCGAGACGCTGATCTCGGAAGGTGCCGACATAATCGAGCTCGGTGTGCCGTTCTCCGACCCGTTTGCCGACGGCGCGGTGATACGCGCCGCCGCGTACGAGGCGCTCAGGCAGGGAGTGACGCTCCGCGACGTCATCGCGCTTGCGAAACGCGTCCGCTCGCGCCATCCAGAGACGGGACTTGTCCTCTTCTCGTACTACAATCTTCTCTTCGCCAACGGTCTCGAGAAGTTCGCGGACGAGGCGGCCGACGCCGGAATAGACGCGGTGCTCGCGGTGGACCTGCCGCTTGAGGAGCGCGACGAACTTCTGGCGGTATTGAAGCCGCGCGGGATGTCTTACGTTCCGCTGATCGCTCCCAACACGCCGATCGAGCGCGTCAAGGCGAGCGCGGAGGGGCTTGAGAACACATTCCTCTATGTCATCACAGTGAAGGGCATTACGGGCGCAAGGAAGGAGCTCCCGAAGGAGCTTTCCGCGCGGCTTGAGGAAGTCCGCGCCGCGGTGAAACTTCCGATTGCCGCGGGTTTCGGCATTTCCTCGAAGGAGCAGGCCGACGAGATATGCCGCCATGCCGACGGCTACATCATCGGTTCTGCACTCGTCAAGAGGTTCGGCGCTCAATCATGAAAATCAAGGTCTGCGGAACGAACGACGCCGTGTTCGCGGCGGAAGCGTCTCGCCTTGGAGTCGACTACCTCGGCTTCATATTCGAGCCGTCGTCGCCTCGCTACGTGACGGTCGAGAAGGCGGCTGAAATCGTCTCGTCGCTCGATGCGTCGCTTAGGCGTCGCGTCCGTCTCGTAGGCGTGTTCGTCCGCGAGACACCTGCCGAAATCGCCGAGACGATGCGCCGCACGGGGCTCGATGTCGTTCAGCTGCACCGCCGTGCAACCAAAGAGGACGTTGCCGCTCTCAAGGCCGCTGGCTACGAGGTGTGGACTCTTGCCGGCGGCGCGGAGGGCGACGGCGTTCTTTTCGATTCGTCGCACGGCGATGGCGATACGGCGTTCAGGACCGGCAATTACAAGTCGATTATTGCCGGTCGCATCGGTGTCGAAAATGTCGCCAATGCTCTTGCGCTCAAGCCGGACATTATAGACGTGAACAGCTCCATAGAAACTGCGCCGGGGGTCAAGAGCACAATTCTCCTCGCTGGGTTTCTTGCAAAACTTCATTAATGTATGATCTTTTTAGGCAGGATTAAGTGATTATGTTTAAAGAAAGGTTAATAATGAAAAACCTCGAACAGACAAGAAGGGAAATCGACAGGATAGACGAAGGGCTCGTGAAGCTCTTCCTTGAGCGACTTGCAGTGTCGCGCGATGTCGCGATGGCGAAGCTCGAGACCGGCGGCCCGGTGTCGGACCCTGCGCGCGAACGCGAAATTCTCACCCGCGTCTCGGAGGCCGCAGGCCCGGAGAACGAAAACGCGGCGCGTCTTTTCTTCACGACGCTTTTCTCGATTTCCAAAGCGCGGCAGCGCGGCATACTTAAAGGAGACTCTCCGCTCGTCCGCGAGATCAAGGGATCGATCGCCGCGCACGTGAATCCTTTTCCGTCGCGTGCGTTCGTCGCGTGCTGCGGTACCGAGGGCTCCTACGCGCAGCAGGCGGCGACGCGTCTCGTGAAAGTGCCGACGATCATGTACTTCAACTCGTTCGAGAAGGTCTTCGAGGCGGTTGAGAAGGGGCTTTGCGCCTACGGCGTACTTCCCGTCGAGAATTCGGCGGCGGGTTCTGTCACGGCTGTCTACGACCTGATGCAGAAGCACAGCTTCCACATCGTGCGCGCCGTGCGGCTCAGGGTCGACCATGTTCTCCTGGCGCCGCCCGGAGTAAAGCTCTCTGATGTCCGTGAAGTTGCGAGTCATCCTCATGCGCTTGCGCAGTGCACGGCGTTCTTCAAGGCGCACCCCGAGATCAAGGCGGTTCCCGCCGCGAACACGGCGGTGGCGGCAAAGGAAATAGCGGCTTCTGGCAGACGCGACGTCGCGGTGATCGCCTCTCGCCTCTGCGCCGAGCTGTACGGGCTCCAGGTCGTGGCGGAGAAGATACAGGACACCGTAAGCAACTATACGCGGTTCATCTGCATTTCGAAGGGGCTCGAGATATATCCAGATGCGAGCAAGATCTCTATAATGCTCTCGCTTCCGCATAGACCCGGCTCGCTTGCGGAGATAATCTCGAAGTTTGCGGCAATCGACGTCAACCTGACGAAGCTCGAGTCGCGGCCCGTTCCCGGCGTCGATCGAGGCGTCACCGTCCGACGGATCGGTGCTCTCGCTCCTTTCCGAGCTTTCCCTCGACCCTGAGATAGAGCACTTCGCCTTCCTCGGCGCCTACGGCGAGCGGTAGGGTAGATGGTGCCGTAGGTATGAAAACATAAAACGCTCAAGACGGCCTTGTGGTCACGGCACGTTGTAGGAATCTGCATTGCATTTCCGGCAACGAAATCTTATAATATAGTTGTAATGGATATGGCCTCCCTTGCCGTGCCGCCGTTCTTCGTGCTGACTGCGGTTATGTTTGCCACGCCTGTCGCGTCCGGCGCGGATTCGCTTTCCGCCGCTTTGGGCATGGAGTCTCTTCCCGTCCACGTGCGCCCGCTGCTGTCGACTGGACAGGATCACGACGCGCTGACGATCGATATTGGAGAGGGCGAGACGCGGAACTGGGTGGATAACATCGAAGTCGGCCCTGATACGAACATATACGTCAACGTCGCGTCGAACGGGGCCCTGACGATCTCGGGAAGCATAGCCGCCGGTGCGCTCGTGAAGCGCGGCCCCGGGCGTGTCGCCATCGCAGGACGCGTCAATCGCATTGCGGGCGGGATATTCTGCGAAGAGGGCATAATGTCGGTCCAGGACGCATCGTCTCTCGAGGAGACTGGGTCGATCCATGTTTCCGACGGCACGTTCGAGTTCGCGGGCGACGGAAACGGTATACAGCAGACGCTTCCCTGTCAGCTTGTGTGCAGCGCGTCTAGGGTTTCAGATACGCTTGACGGCATCGTCGACCTGAAGATAGAGTCGCCGCTTGTGATAACGAACGTCTTGATGGAATCGGGCTGCATATTCAAGCGTGGCGTGGCGGCGCTATCGTTCGCGCCCGCGCCCGGAGAGCCGATGTCGCTGACGGTGTCTCCGGGGTATGGTGGCGACGCCGGGGACATGGGTGATCTGTCGGCCGCGGACTGGCGGCCGCCCGCAGGCAGCGCGTATGGCGGGTTCAACATTCTCGAGGGAGAGGTCGCCTTGCGCGGCGATTCATCGTCGCTTGTCGATATGCAATACACGGTCAATGTCGGCATGAAGGCTGTCAACGTCAGGGCGTGCCCGGTTTTTTCGATAGTCGGCGTCACGGCCAACGTAGGCTCGGCGAACAACAGTTTTCTGCAGTGCATCTGGGGTGGAAACGCCGGGCAGTACGCCGATTTAGTCGCCAGCAACGGGGCGAGCGTGGTGACGAAGAACTTCAGGTGCCTTTCCTGGGGCCATACGTCAGTCGTGATAGATGGTGCGAATTGGACTTTGACGCGATGGCTGTTTCCCTATGGCGGTGAAAACTTCCGGACGGAGTTCCGGTTTGTCAACGGTGCGCGGGTCTATGCCGATTGCTCGGAGAGCACAGCCACGACGTATGGGGAATGCGGCTTTGCCGTTAGCAACTCCGTGTTTGCGAAGAACATGTCACTTGCGTGTTATCCCGTGGACACGCGAGACACATCCGGATACTGGGTCTTCGGCCCTGGTTCGACAAACGCGATCACAGGGTTTCTCAGACGACACAAGGGAAACAACAAGTCGCGATATGAACTTCGCTTCGAGGGTGGGGTATGGAAGACAGATGTCTCGAAATGGCAGCCGATGTGCTTTATCGATGCAACGAATGTCGTGATGCGCACGACATGCGAGAGCGGGCTTGTCCTCCAGGTCGACTCCGGCACTCTTTACGCGGGGCGGGCGCTTGATGGCCCTGGTGGCATGGCGAAGACAGGCGCGGGAAGGCTTGAGTTCATGACGCAGGGAACATGGACTGGAAGCGAGTCGTTCTCCGGCGGTCAGGCCGATTGGACGGAAACGAAGCTCGAAGACCCAGTGTCGCTTGCGTTCGGGGGGCTTTTCGACGTGCGCGAGGGCTCGGCTTTCGTGGAGCGCGGCGCATGTCGCACGGGAGGCGCGTACCGTGCGGGTTTGGGCGCGTCCATCGACTTCGGCGGGAACGACCTCGGTTCGGGCGTCACGTTCAGCGGGGCTGGATCGTTTTCCAACTTCACGGCAACAGCTGCGACGATATATGTTCCGCTTTCCGACGACCTGGTCGCCATAGACGGCGCGCCGTCCTTTTCCTCTGCGACGTTTGGAGGATCGATGCTCGTGGACTTTGGTCCGCTTCGCGTGCCTGTGCGCGGCGCCAGAATCGTCGTCGCTACTTTTCTGTCCGGCACGCCATCTCTCGCGACATGGTCGACAAGTGCGATTCCTAAAGGTTTTGCGGCGTCGCTGCGGTTGGAGGGTTTGTCTGTCGTGGCGTACATACAGCACAAGGGTTTAACCATCAGGCTAAAATAGGGGGGATAATACATGAGGAAAATAATCGTGACGGCGCTTGCCGCCGGTCTCGCGCTATGCGCGGGTGCAGGGCAGAAAACGGCATTTGCCCTTAAAGACGCCGCAATCGTGAAGTGCAAGGTGGAGAAGTCGAGCGGGCTGTTCAATATTCAGAAGACCGCGGAAGACCTCGTGACGGTGATTTCCAACGTGACAGGTAGGGCTCCCGCCGTCTATCCGCAGGGAAAGGAGCCCGCGCAGGGGCCGTTCATCTACCTCGGCGACTGCCCTGCGGCGGCGGAGGCCGGCGTGACAACGGAAGGGCTCCGTCTCTGCGACTGGCGCGTCCAATGCGCGCCCGGCAAGGCGTTTCTCGTCGGACGCACGGGCTACGCGGTGTCGGCGGCCGCGTGGGAATTCGCGGAAAAGTGCCTTGGCTACCGAGTCCTCTTTCCTGACGACGGGCCTGACGACTTCAAGGCCGACCCCGAGGCGAAGGTCCCGGTCCGCGAATGGACTACCAAACCTGCGTTCTACAACCGCGAGATATACTCAGCGCGGTTTGACCGCAGGAAGTTCCCGTACATGATGCAGTTCTGGGAGCGGTACGGGCGCGCGCTGTCGTGCGAACCTGGCTCTGACCAGATAGAGGGTTGCTACCGGGTCTCCGGGCAGACGAAGCACTGCCACTCGTCGTTCGACTACCTGCCGCCAGAGAAGTACGGGAACGAGCATCCCGAATACTACTCCATGGGGCCCGACGGCAAGAGGCGCTTTGTCCGGAACTCCAAGTGCCAGCTCTGCTACACGAACCCCGACGCCTACCGCATCGTTCTCGAGTCCCTCTTGGGCTTCATCGCCGCAGACCGCGCTAAGTTCCCCGACGACCCCCCGCTCGTCTACGACTTCACGCAGATGGACAACTCCGACTTCATCTGCCTCTGCCCGGAGTGCAAAAAGGTCATCGCGAAGTACGACCGCGTCGAGGGCGGGCACAAGGACGGCGGAGACGCAGGGCTCGTGCTGGAGTTCGCCAACCGCCTCGCGCGCGACGTGCGCGAGAAGTACCCCGACGTGCAGATTCGCATTTTTGCATACGTATCGACCGAACGAGCGCCCGAGAAGGGGAAGATCAAGGTCGAGCCGAACGTCCGCATCTGGTGGTGCAACGTCTACTCGCGCTGCGACGCGACGATTCCGCTTCTGACGAAGGGACACTTCAACGAGAACAACGCCCGCGAAATTCGCGAATGGGCCGCGCTCACGAAGAACATCGAGCTGTGGGACTACCTCTACCGCGGCGACGAGCCGTCTCCCGCAGTCGACGCAATCGCCTCGAACATCAGGTACTTCTCGTCGCTTGGCATCGACTCCGTCTTCATGGAAAACGAGTTCTGGTCTGGCTCGGGGTCGTGGGACGAGCTGAATCGATATGTTCTCGCGAAACTGTACATAGATCCTTCCCTCGACGTGGACGGTCTCGTCCGCACGTTCTGCCGCGCCTACGGCGAAGGTGCGGGCGACATGTACGAGGCGTACCGCTACATGAGGGAGCAGGTGCTGAAGCGCTACAGCAAGGACCACTTCGAGCAGCGCACGGGGATCAACACCTGGAAGGCCGATCCCGCCGTCCTGAGGAAGTTCGGTTCGTTCGTCGCGCAGGCGTACAAGAAGGAGACGCGCGAGAAATACCGCGCGCGCATGGCGCCGATCATGGAGAGGCTTTCCGAGAAGCTTTTGACCATCTACCGCAAGGACCCCAAGGCAAAGGATGAGTTTGCAAAGGCGATCGAGACATACCGCAAATGGGCGACGGAAAGTGCGAGAATCATGTTCGCAGAACCGAAATGGCGCGGCGGCGCGGAAAAGAAGATCGAAGAGAGAATCGACCTCCTTACGATGAAGTTCGACGACCTTCCCGAAGAGCTGAAGTCCGTTCCCGACGAAGATCTCGTGCTCGTTGACTGGCATGCGCGCGGCGGTGGCAAGAGGGTCGACGATCCCAAGTCCCCGCGCGGCAAGGCCGTGATGAAGAAGACCGGCGCCAACATAGTCTGGGGCGTCTACGACCGTCCGTCGAAGAAGAGCTACGGTCAGCGCGTCGTCAAGGCTGCCGAGGAGCTGAACGCCGAGACATACACGTGGGTGAAGCTGAAGACTCTGCACGTCGGGTTTGAGACGATCTTCTGGTTTGATGGCTCCTGGGAGTGCGACTTCAACCTCAAGGACTTCCACATCCTCGACGACGGCATGGACGTCGATCCGAACTGGTACGATCTATGGGTTTCTGCGCGCTACGAGGACGGAACGCTCTACGTCGACCGACTCGCCCTGCGCCGCATTGCGCCACCGTCAGACGGGAGGAAGAAATGAGGAGCAGCGTTTTTGCAGGCGCGGCGCTCCTGTCCGCCGCACTCGCCCCAGCACTGGCTGTTGCCGCGCCTTCGGGCGTTACGCTTGAAAACTCGAGGTTCTCGCTTGCCATATCGGCCGACGGGAAGGTTCGCTCGCTCAAGGTCAAGTCCACGGGCGAGGAGTGCATTGCGGGGAACGAGGGCGTGTCTTTCTGCCAGGTTGTGCAGGACAGGCCGTTTGGCAACGAGGTCAAACTTATCTGGCCGAACAAGAGATCGGTATACGGGTCTAACTCCGTCGAGGAGAGGGATGGCGCTCTGGTCTTTGGCTTCGACACTATATCCGACGCGCCGGGCTATTCCTACAAGGCGATAGTCGATGTCAAGGTGACGGACGACTACATGGCGTTCACTCTGAGGGGGTTCGAGCCGGACAGCATGGACGAATTCATGGACTGGCCGGCGGTGGCGGAGTTCCGCGTCGTCCAGCTTCCGCTCAGGCCGCGCAAGAACTTCGGCGTAGTCATGAACTGCGCATGGGACGAGAAGGCGGCCGTAGCCCTCATGGCGGCGGCGCCGGAGGCGGAGGTCGACAGCGAAGTCCGTGCGCGATGCAGGCTGACATGGGCCGCCACGTCCGATGCCGTAAAGTTGCGTGGCGTCCCGGTTGTAATCGCCGCCGACGCGGGAGAGGCGATACTCGACCGCGTTGATGCAATGGAGCGCGACTTCGGCCTGCCGCGCGGAGTGAAGAGTCGGCGTTCCGCCGTCATCAACCGATCGCAGATGGACTTGAAGGACATCTCGCCCGAGACTGTCGACGACACGATCGCAATGGCGAAGAAGTGCGGGATAAAGCTTCTCCATGCGTACTACAAGCGCTTTTTCGAGGAGGAGGGCTCCTACTTGCGTTGCGGCGACTACGACATAAGGCACGACAAGTGGCCGAACGGCGTTGCCGACGTCAAGGCGGCGATTGCGAAGTGCAGGGCCGCGGGGCTCGAGGTCGGGCTTCACGTCCTGCAGACGCACATCGGCATGAAGAGCAGATACGTGAAGGGTGCCGCCGATCCTCGTCTTGGGATCAAGCGCAAGTTCGCGCTTGCCCGTCCGATCCCGGCGCAAGGCGATGTTTCCGAAATCGAAGTGCTCGAGAATCCGCAGGGTGCCGTTTTGGCCGCGAAGGCGCGCGTCCTGAAGTTCGGTACCGAGCTTTTTGGCTACGAGGCGTACACGCGCGAGCGCCCCTGGAAATTCACTGGCGTCAGGCGCGGCGCGTGGGAGACGGATGCGGTCGCGCATCCGCGCGGCGAGGTCGGCGGCATTCTCGACATGTCGGAGTTCGGCTGCAGCAGCTGCTACATTGACCAGACGACGGACCTTCAGGACGAGATAGCAGGCAAGATCGCGGCGTTCTACAACGAGTGCGGCTTTTCGTTCATCTATTTCGACGGCAGCGAGGGCGTTCTCCCGCCAGCCGGCGTAAACGTGCCGCTTGCCCAGTACAGGGTCTACGGGAAGCTCGTCCCCGAGCCGCTTTTCGCCGAGGGTGCCGCGAAGGGCCATTTCGGTTGGCACATGCTTTCCGGGGCGAACGCCTTCGACGTCTGCGAGCCGAACGTGTTCAAGGAAGAGCTCAGGAAGTGGCAGATCAGGGAGGCGCCGATAATGCGCGAGGATTTCACGCGGATCAACTTCGGCTGGTTCTGGTTCGGCGAGCCGGGCCGCATCCGTCCCGGCGACATCGGGATGCAGTCCGACATGTACGAATTCGGGACATCGACTGCGGCGGCCTGGGACTGTCCGATCCAGTTCGCCTATGACAAGGAGGCGTTCGAGCGCCACCCGCGCGCCAAGGATGTCGTCGAGACGATTCGCAGATGGGAGGACGTGCGCGCGAAGGGATGGCTGACAGAGGCGCAGAAGGCGGCGCTGCGCGACGGCAAGGTCGAGCACCATCTCTATCTGCGCGAGGACGGCGAATACGAACTGCATCCTATCGAGATGCTGCCGGAGCCGGAAAAGGCGAAGAACGTGCGGGCTTTCGTGTTCGTTCGCGACGGACGCACGGTCCTTGCATACTGGAATGCGCGAGAGCGCGAGAGCGGTTTTTCAGCGCCTCTGGGCGAGGATGGCTCGTCCGTGACGCTCCGCGCCGCCGACCGCGCCTATTTTGAAACCGGTCTTTCCGTTCCGCGATTGAAGGCGGCCTTTGCCGCCGCGGCGGATGTGCCGATTTCTGCTGCATCGCGTCATTGATGCGCCACGGGCGTAAAATTGTGGTATAATATCCCTTCAAATTTCAGAAGGAGAGACAAAATCATGAAACTTGCTGATCTCAAAGGCAAAACCGTCGGTGTCTGCGTTTCGGGCGGACTCGACTCGAAGACGATCTGCTGCGTCCTCAAGGACGCGGGCGTGAAGGTCAAGGCGTTCAGCGCGAACGTCGGCCAGCCCGACGAAAAGAATATCAACGACATCAAGAAGAAGATGGCCCCCACGGGCGTTCAGACGACGATCGTCGACGTCACGAAGGAAATGGCCGACATCTGCTTCGAGACGGTGAAGTGCCAGGCGATGTACGACGGCGGCTACTGGAACTCGACCGGCATCGCGCGCGCCGTGACGGTGCAGAAGCTCCTCCCCGCGATGAAGAAGGCGGGTTGCGTCGCCCTCGTCCACGGCGCAACGGGTCGCGGCAACGACCAGATGCGCTTCGAGCGCTACACTAACGTGATGGATCCGAAGTTCGGCGTGTACGCCCCGTGGCGCGACGCTGACCTCCTCGCGAAGTTCCCCGGCCGCACCCAGATGGTCGAGTTCCTCGCGAAGCGCGGCATCGTCGCGTTCGTCGGCACGAAGAAGAAATATTCTACCGACGCGAACCTCGCAGGCCTCTCGCACGAGGCGGAAGACCTCGAGTCGATGGAGACCTCGATGCGCATCGTGAAGCCCACGATGGGCGTGTGGCCCGAGCAAGCGCCTAACAAGGTCGAGAAGATCACGCTTTCGTTCGTCAAGGGCCGCTGCGTTGCAATCAACGGCAAGAAGATGACGCCATACCAGGTCATGCTCGCGGCGAACAAAATCGGTGGCCGCAATGGCATCGGCATGAAGCACGCGCTCGAGAACCGCATCATCGGCACGAAGTCTCGCGGTGTCTACGAGGCGCCCGGAATGGAAGTCCTCTCGTGGGGCCTCAAGTACATCTACGAGGGCATCATGGACCGCCGCTCCACGAAGATGTTCCAGGAGCTCTCGAAGTTCGTCGCCGACCAGATCTACGACGGCCGCTGGTTCGACCCTGCGACGCAGGCGGCGCGTGCGGCAATCCAGGTGTGGGCCGACAAGGCGACTGCCGACGTCACGCTCGGGCTCTACAAGGGCAACATCTTCTTCGAGGCGCTTAAAGGTCTCAAGGCGACGATCTACAACGAAGCCGACAGCTCCATGGAAGCGTCGAACGGCCTCAATCCGCACAGCTCCCAGGGCTTTGCCGAGATTCAGTCGGTCGAAGCGAAGATGCTCGCGAAGGCCGGGCAGATCAGGGTCTGAGGAGTCAGGGGTCAGTTGTTAGGAGTTGGTGATTGGTGATGGAAGAAGAGAAGAAAGAAGAGACAAAGGTTGAAGCTGGCGAGTCTGAGGTGAAACCCGGTCCCGAGACGGAGACGCCTCAGGATTCCGGTGCTGAGCCCGGGACCGAGACGCCCGCCGAGGAAGAAAAACCGACCGACCCCGAAGAGTCCTCCTCCGCTAAAGCTACGGAGGACAAACCGGAGGACAAGCCCGCAGAGCCCGACTGGAAGGCGCTCTACGCCCTGACTCTTGCAGACTTCGACAACTACAAGAAGCGCGCTGCGCGCGACCGCGAAGACACCTACCGCTATGCCGAGATGGATATCCTCAAGGACATCCTCCCGGTTGTGGACAATCTCTCGCTTGCGCTTGCGAACGCCAAGGAGAAATCGGACGATCCCTTCGTGAAAGGCGTTCAACTCGTCTACGACACGCTTCTCAAGTCGCTAAAGGATCACGGCGCAGAGCCGTTCGATTCTGTTGGCAAGGAGCTCGACACCGAGAAGATGGAGGCGATTGCGACGCTCCCGTCGCCCGATGTCCCCGAAGGCAAGGTCTCGATTGAGTCGAAGAAGGGCTGGATGCTGAAGGACAAGGTCCTGCGGGCCGCGCAGGTCGTTGTGTCGTCTGGCAAGCCCGGCGGGGAAAAGTGATAAGGGGTCAGGGGTCAGTGAGTGGTGAGTAGATATGGCTGAGAAAAGAGATTACTACGAGGTGCTTGGAGTTGCCAAGACTGCGACGGCGGACGAGATTAAGTCCGCCTACCGCAAGCTTGCGATGAAGTACCACCCCGACCGCAATCCCGGAGACAAGGCGGCAGAGGAGAAGTTCAAGGAAGCGGCCGAGGCATACGACGTCCTGCACGACCCCGAGAAGCGCCAGCGCTACGACCAGTTCGGACATCAGGCGTTCGACGGCGGCGCCGGCGGCGGCTATGGTGCCGGCGGCATGAGCATGGACGACATCTTCGCGGCTTTCGGCGACCTCTTCGGCGGCAGGGGCGGCGGTTTTGGCGGCTTCGAGGATTTCTTCGGCGGTGGCGGCCGCTCTCGCCGTGGGGCAGATCCGAACGCGCCGGTTCGCGGCGACGACATGACCTTCCGCCTCGACGTCGACTTCGACGAGGCGCTTTTTGGCTCGACGCGCACGATCGACATCACGCTTCCCGAGCAGTGCGACGCCTGTCGCGGCACTGGCGCTGAAAATGGTTCGAAGCGCACGACGTGCAAGACGTGCGGTGGCCGCGGCGTCGTGATCGGGGGCTCCGGTTTCTTTCAGGTTCGCCAGACGTGCCCCACTTGCGGCGGAGAGGGCTCCGTCATCGAAAAGCCGTGCAGAAAGTGCCGTGGTACAGGACATGTCACGAACAGGCGGCAGATATCGCTCAAGATTCCCGCCGGCATCGACAACGGCTCGCGCCTTCGTCTCGCCGGAAAGGGCGGCGGCGGTCTTCGCGGCGGCGAGAACGGCGATCTCTTCGTTCACATCGGAATTAGGGAGAGCGACATCTTCGAGCGCGACGGCCAAGACCTCGGCGTGGACATCCCGGTGTCGCCTGTTCTCGCGGCGCTTGGCGGGTCTGTCGACGTGCCGACACCGCAGGGCATAGCCCAGCTCACGCTCCCCGCCGGCACGCCGAACGGCAAGGTGTTCCGACTGCGCGGTAAAGGCGTTCCGTCGCTGCGCGGTGGCTCGCCGGGCGATCTGCACGCGCGCATAGTCTTTGAAGTCCCCGCGAACCTCGACCGCAAGCAGCGCGCCGCGCTCGAGGAGTTCCAGAAGATGTCGACGGCGAAGAATTTCCCCGAGGCGCAGTCTCTTGCGAACAAGACGAGGATATTCTTCGCGCATAGAGACAAGCTTCGTCAAAACGACTGATTTCGCACCTGTGGTGGAATGGCAGACACGGTGGATTTAGGTTCCACTGCTTCGGCGTGGGGGTTCGAGTCCCTCCAGGTGCACCACATGCCGCCGACCGCGGCATTTTTTTGGTATAATACACAAATTCAAGGAAAGAAACACAGGTAAACGACATGGCAGAGATTACTTTGGAGCAACGTCGGCACAGCGCGGCCCATTTGATGGCACGCGCGGTAATGAACCTTTTTGAAGACGTGCAGGTCGACATCGGCCCGGCGACAGACGATGGCTTCTACTATGATTTCGACCTTCCCCACCGCCTTTCGCCCGAGGACTTCCCGAAGATCGAAGCCGAGATCGCGCGCATGATCGCGCTCGACGAGCCGTTCGTCAGGAAGGAAGTTTCCGCCGACGAGGCGAAGAAGCTTCTCGCGGGGCAGAAGTACAAGCTCGAGCGCCTTGCAGACGTCGTTGCTGACGGCGTCGCGATTTCAACCTATGCGGTCGGAGAGTATGTCGAGATGTGCCGCGGCCCTCATGTCGAGCACTCGAAGCAGATTGGCGTCGTGAAGCTTACGCGTGTCGCCGGCAGCTACTACCGCGGCGACGAGAAGAACAAGATGCTCCAGCGCATCTACGGCATTGTCGCGAAGGACCAGGCCGAGCTTGACGAGATCGTCGCTCGCGCCGAGGAGGCGAAGCGCCGTGACCACAGGCGTCTCGGCACCGAGCTCGACCTCTTCCACCTCGACCCCGAGGATCCGGGCCAGATTTTCTGGCATCCGCGCGGGTGGTCGATCTACGTCACGCTCCAGGACTACATGCGCCGCAAGCTCGTCAAGGACGGCTACCGCGAGGTCAACACGCCTGCGATCATGCCGCGCTCGCTTTGGGAAAGGAGCGGCCACTGGGCGCACTACCAGCAGAACATGTTC
>CACZHC010000077.1 GCA_902780865.1 uncultured bacterium | reverse complement strand
CGTTCCGTCTCGCTTGCCGCCGCCGTTTTCATGCCCGGGCGGGAAGCAGGCGTAGGAGAGAGAGGGCGTGGCAATCGCCGTGAACTCGCCCTGCCAAATCGACCGCTCGTCGTTGAACGGGCGGTGGGAGTGTCCGGTGAACGCAAAGGCGTTCGGAAATCCCTTGAGCGCTGCGAACGCGGCGCCCTTGTCGTCCCATCCGCCGCTGTCGGAAGTGGTACCGCGAGCGGGCATATGCTGAAAGAAGAAGAACGGCTTGCCGCCCTTGAAGCGCCCGCCGTTTGCCGCCATCCATTCGGGAAACCTCTCGAAGGAATCCCACTCCACGGACACGAAGTCATAGCCCTTCACCGTTCTCACGCGGAACGGCGCGTATTTCTCGCCGAAGATGCGCTCCCATTCCTCCGCAAGTCCTATCCGGGCAAGCGCATCGTCCTCTGAATAGCCGTTGGCGTGCATCTCCATCGTCATGTCACCATACGCCCAGCCCTCGAAATCGTGGTTCCCCGTGCAGAAAAGCGGAACGACATCCGTTCCTGAGAACACTTTGTCCCATGTATGCTTGATATACTTAAATCCGCTCTTGAGGCCCCAGTCGGTCAAGTCGCCGGGAATCATCACGGCGTCCGCGCCGCGCGACTTGAAATATTTGAAAGCCTTCTCCGTCATTGCACACGACGCCTGCGTTGTGATATGGATGTCGCTCACAACGCCAAACCTGAGGCGCGGCGTTCCAACAAGCCATCCACCAGACTTGCAGCCAGCGACGAAGAACGCCGCCGCGCCGCCGATAAACCCCCTGCGGGAAGATTCAATGTTCACAGGCACTTTCCTTTCTGCTTTGCATCCGAACGCGTCTTCAACACGGCGAAAAGAAGCGCGGCCGAAGCGAGCCACGCCGAAAGAGGCCCCGCCCAGTTGCCGAAGACATGCGCGAATCCAGGCGCGAACATTTTCCCGAACGCAACGAAAACGGGCTTGAACACTTCCTCGCAGAGATAAGCGAGAAGCGAGTTGCGCCCGAAGAGCAGCAGAACCGACATTGCCTTCCCGGCCGCGGCGGAATCGGCAAGGCGGATGTCGAAGAGCGCATAGAGCGCGGCAAGCGCGAGCATGCTCCAGCCCATCGCCTGCGCCGTAAAGGAAAGGGTGTAGATGTGCTTGATCGGCGGAATGACAGGCACGAGCAACCAGCCAAGCGCGAGGAGCGCTGCGCCGACAACACCAAGCCGACTCGCGCGGCGTGACGGCGAAAGCGCGTCGTCCTTCAGAATCTCGGTCGCGCACATCCCCGAGAGCCCCATCGCGGCGAACATCGGGATCGTCGCCCACCACGTGTAGCCCGGGTCGGCAAGTTCGAGGACGCGGGAAGTCGCCGGAACGGTGAACGGCACGAACCAGTTCTCGAAGAGCATCGCCGCGTTGCCAGTCTTCGAGTAGTCGCCGAGAAACGCAAGGATCAGCGTGTAAACGAGCGCGAGCGCGGCAGGAATCGCGAAGCGGACGGCGCGAGACGGGATGCGATAGACTATCGCGCAGGCGAGGTAGCCGAAGGCGATTGTCTGGAGCGTGTTGTCGAAGGGGCTTATCAGGTTCGCGTCGAGCGTCAGTAGCCGCCCCTGCGCGACCATGCCGAGAACCCAGAGAAGCGCGAAGCGCGACAGGACATGACGCCAGTAGCGCCAGCGCGCATGGCCGTCGTCGAGGCGTCCCTTCATCGCAAATGGAACAGCCGCGCCGCTCATGAAGATGAAGAGCGGCATGATGATATCCCACAGGGAGAAGCCGCCCCATGCGTGGTCGAACTGCGCCAAGACGCCCTTCGGCAACCCGAACGACTTGTCGAGCGCCCAAACGAACGGCCCGACTACTGTGAGCAGGAACATATCCGCCCCCCTCAGTATGTCAAGCGAGAGAAGCCTTTTCTTTGCCGTAGCCGTTTTATCATTCATGCCTTCTGCCTTTCACGTGGGATTATACCATTTTATTGGTTTTCCCGCATCCGGCAGCAGGCGTCATTTCTCGAGCATTATTTCGCGGAAGGCGTCGATGTGCGCCTGCGGGACGCCGATGTCGAGAAGATACTTCTCGGCGTTCGCGCGGATGTTCCCGCGGTCGAGCTTGCAGGCCCACACCTCCTTGCGGATCGTCTCGTATCCCGGCGCGGCAGGATCGAGGTAGGAGAACAGCTCGGAGCTCTTGCGCCCGTAGCGGAAGCGCGGCAACCACTCGTTGAGCGACGGAAGTTCGTAGTCGGTGTAGATGTACCTGTCGTCGCGTCCGAGAACACCGTCAAGGACGGCGAAGAGCGTGCCCGTGCGGTCGCTTCCGACCATGCAGTGGATGTATACCGGATAGTTGCTGCGATCCGCGAGAAGCGCCATGACCTTCGGGATGCTTTCGGTGCAGCGCGGATGGTAGAGATGGTAGTCCTCGAGCGGATAGCAGAAGTACTTGAGGCCAAACTCCTCGAGATTGGCCTCGCCGCCCTGCAGCGCACCGGCGCGCTCGGTCTCGCCGCGGATATCGAGGTCGGTCTTGATGCCGAGATTGTCGACGTAGAAGTTCTTGACGACCTCCTTTGGTTTCCGGATGAGCGGCTGCATGCCGCGGAAGAGAAGCCCCTGACGCACCTTCGCGCCGTCGACGTTCTTGCCACCTCCAACGTCGCGGAAGTTCATCGAGGGAAGCCCTATCATGCGCGGCGGTACGTCGGCCGTCGTGAACGAGCGAACGTCGGAAACGATTTCCTTGCCGCCTTCGTCCTTCGCCTTCACCCGCCAGAAGTACTTCGTGCCGAGCTTGAGGAACTTCGGGCGCATCGCGGCGGTTTCCTTTTCGTCGAGGATCTCCACAAGCGGCTTCGCGAAGTCGGCCGTCTCGGAGAACTCGGCGCATCTCCACAAGCGGCTTCGCGAAGTCGGCCGTCTCGGAGAACTCGGCGCGGAAGCCGGTGAGCGTTCCGTCCGTGGTCCACGCGAAAGGCCTCCACGTCTTTTCCTCTGCCAGGCTGCGCTTGTTCAGGTCCTTCGTGTAGTCGTTGAAGAGGAAAAAGTCGAATCGGTCATACCAGGTCTTTCCCTGCGCCTCGGCATC
Source organism: uncultured bacterium (assembly GCA_902780865.1). Taxonomy (GTDB): domain Bacteria; phylum Verrucomicrobiota; class Kiritimatiellia; order RFP12; family UBA1067; genus UBA1067. The sequence goes on along the minus strand of CACZHC010000077.1, from coordinate 37,151 downwards.
CGCCTTCAGTTTCTTCTCCTCGTCGTTCAGCGGCGGACGCGGCGGCTTGACGCCGCGCTTGTCGAAAACTCCTTCACGCACGACGAGTGCGTATCGTATGCCGCGCCTTCCTCCGGCGCCGTCAGTTTGATCGCCGCCGCCTGCAGAGCACCGACGAACGCGAGCGAGACAAAACCCGCAACTGCAAGCTTATCAAGTCTTCCACAAAGTTTCGTTGCCATATTAAGTACTCCTTATGATTTTGTTGTCTTCGATTACCTTACGTAAATAATAAGCGCGCTGCCATCAATGCGCAAGAGCGGGAAACGCGTGCCGTCACCAGCACTGGAATACAGATAGTTTGTTTTCCAGTGCGTGGAAGATTTGCCCAGCATACCACCGTCCACATAATCCTTCCAACTGAGATTCGCGGAGTTTTCCACGTCTGCGTACTTGACGCTCACATAAGTCTTGATCGTCTGCGACGAACCTACGCCCGTGAAGAGCCCGCCGTCGCCGACGATTACAGGCGCGGCACCCTTGAAGTGGATCGACTTGAGGGCGGTCGCTTCCTGGAACAGATTGGCGGGAAGCTTCGTCAATTCTGCGCCGAACGTGATGTTGGTGAGGGATGTGCACCCGTGGAAGCGCGCACCGACACCGCTCCCCCAGGCGAAATTGGTGGCGCAGGAAAGGTCGAGATCCGTGAGCGCCGAACAGTTCCAGAACGTGTATCCCTGCGATTGGAAGTCCACTTTCGATGCGGGGTCGAAGACGACGTTCGTGAGACTTGTGCATCCCGCGAAGGGACCTCTTTCCCAGGCGCCGTTCGTCGATTTGAGCGCGGGGCCGAAGGTGGCCGATGTGATCTTCGTTTTCTCGAACGTCGCGGCTTGCAAGGTCTCCAGTGCCGGGAAGGTCAAATCTCCGGAAATCTTAGTAAACCGGAAGGCGGAACCGCCCACGGCCACAAGGGAGGAGGGGAACGAGATATCTCCGTAGGCGTTGGTGCAACAGGCGAAGGCATTGGCGCAAATGGAGGTTAGCCCCTCTCCGGGCATGGTAAGTCTGCCCACACGGTCACCAGGCTCTGAAGGATGGGGGACATTGCCGGGATCCGTTCCCGCGAGCCCCAACCCTTCGTTGGAAGCCCCGAGCCGGACGATTGTGTAGGCGTGGCCGTCGGATCCCGCGACGATCGTGGAGAAGTCGAGCGGGGAGATGTCGGCGGGGTAGGCCGTCACAGCCCCGACGGTGAGGTCCTGCCCGCTGTGCGTTGCGGAGAAAGTCCAGCCGCCCTTCGACATCGTGCCAGAGTTGTTCCCCGTGATCGTGTATTTCCATCCCGGGAACGAAGCGCCGTTGATGACGTTCACGGTCGCCGTTTCGTGACCCGCGACAATCTCGTAGTCGCCGTCGGAGAGCGTCACGACGACGGTCGTGTTGGAGGTCGTGGCGGGGTCGTCTAAAGGCACGATTTCGATTGTGGTGGACGTTGCTCCGGCTGGAATCGTCACGCTGCCGGAGAGTGCTCCGTAGGTCTGCCCGCCAAGGGCCGTCCCGCCGACGGTGTAGTTCACGACGAGGGGGCCGGTCACGGATTCGCCCGCGCCGCGCGAGACCGTGAACGTTCCGATGACGCCCTCGCCTTCGTCCGCGTCCCGCACGGCCTCAATCGAGACGTGCTCGATCTCGTAGAGAAGCAGATGCCTCGTGCTCGCCGGCGCGTCACCGATGTAGTCGGCCTTCCATGTCGAATCGACGGCGTTGATCTCGCCGCCGGCCGTGAGCGCATCCCAGGCGGCCTTCGTGGATGCGTAGTCGGCGGCGGAGGGGTCGAGGATAACATATGTCGTCACCTCGCCACCGTTGCCGGCGCCGAGCAGGTACGTGTTCGCGATCGTCGTGGGCGGCGGCCCCTTAAAGATGACCTGCTCAAGCTTCGTGGCGCCGTTGAAGATGCGCCCGTCGAGGTAATCCAGCTTGCTGCCAAAGGTGGCCTTGCGAAGATTCGTACAACGGTTGAAATGCCCAAGGCTGTCCGCATTCTGCTCGATATGGACAACCGCCGAGAGATCGATCTCGGTCAGGGACGAGCACCCGTAGAAAAGGTTTCCGTGTTTGATGGTGACCGACGCCGCCGGGTCGAAAGTCACGTTTGTCAGGCTCGTGCAGTTCTGGAACTCGCCGAGTGCGCCGCCCCATTGATAGTTTTCCATCAACTCCAGATCCGGACCGAATGCCACGGAACGAATGTCCGTATTGGCGAACGCCCCCTGCTGGATCGTCTTCACCCCGGGCAGGTAGACGTCGCCCTGGAACTTGCACTTGTTGAATGCATTTTGGGTAATGGTTTTCAGCCCTTCCGGGAAACTGCTTCCGACGATCGTGATGCCGGGGGAGTTGTTGAAGGCGCTTTCGCCTTCGAGGCCGGTCAGCTCAGCCGGGAACGAAATCGTGCCGGTCGCGTTGGGGCACTGGCTGAACGCATTGCGGCCGATTCCGGTATAGCCGGAGGCGGGAAGCTTCAGCTCGCCGACGTAGGGCCGCAGCGCCGTGTTGCCCGGGCTTTCGAACAGACGGCCAAAATATGTGATGGAGAGTGCATTGTCGGACGTGTCCTTGATCGGCTTCGTGAAGTCGAGTTCCGTCACCGTGGACGGACCGAGCGTGAAGGCGGTCAGCGTCACCTTCGTCCCGCTGAGCTGGGCGTTGAACGTCCAGACGCCATCGCTGACGGTGCCGTTGTCGTACACCCAGTCGTCCGCATGGAGCGTTCCCGCCAGAACGGCGAGCAGAGCGGCTGCGGAAAGCCTTGCGGCGACCTTGCTCACGATTTTTGCTATGCGCTTGTTTTTCATGTTTGCTCTCCTTATAATTTTTCTCTCCGCACTCTCGGCACTCGCTCCGCTCGGCTTGGCTCGCTACGAATCGCGAGCCCCGCTTACGCGGCGGTTACGCGTCTCTGCATTAACCCCCAACCCTACCACCTGAAGTACCGGTACGGATCGTCCGTCGCTATCGGCTTGTCGGCGTAGAGCGCCTGGCCCGAACCAGGGAATGCGTCGCACGCCGCGCCGCCGAGATTTGCGACGAGGCGCGTCACGAGCGCCTGTGCGCGGCGGCGGTTGTGGCGCATCGTCAGCTCCTTCGTATCGAAGCACCACGGCGCGAAGCCGCTGTACGCGAAGACGCCCTTCCCGGCGTGCTTGACCGTGAGAATGTCACCGTCGAACGATGCGCGGTACGCCACGGACGACGGACGGAGCCAGTTGAGGTCCGCGTTCGTGACGCCGGAGAGAAGCGGCTCCTTACCAACAAGCTCGTTGAATACCGGATAAGATTCCCAGCCGCGCTTCGTCGCCTTCGCGGCGGGGAACGTCTTAGCAGCCTCGTCCCAGCCAAGTGCAAGGGCGAGGACGTTGACGCCAGACTCCACGAGCTGCGTGAGATCGCCAGCATTGGCGTCGGGCCCAAGAACAAGAACGTCGCCCGGCTTCGCGTCTCCTGCCGAGGCCGCCTTCGTAAACGGAATCCCGAGCTCGCCGAATGTCGTCGCGACGTTCGAGCCGCGTTCGAGGACAAGAACCTTAGCCGGCGCCGCGGCAAGCGGACGCGCCGCGTAGTCAAGAATCCTGCCAAGGGCCGCCACGGCTTCGGGCGCGACGATCGGATCTCCGTCGCGTCCGGCGAGGCGTCCGCAAAGGTCGAGCTGCGAGAGAATCACGCGCACGCCCTGCGAAGCATACTCCATAATCGGCGCGTACTGGAGGTTGAAGCCGCCGCTCGCGAGCGCCCTGTAGTCGCCGCGCGCGGGCTTCTCGGGAAGCACCGAGGCGACTGTTCCGCGGTTGCCGGCGCGCCAGACCCTCGTGTTCTTGAAACCCTCCCAATCGCATTGCGGGAATCCGCCGCTGTTTCGGTCGACGCCGATGAACCACGGAAGCGCGGTGGACGCGCCGCGCCAGTCGGAGAGGTCGAGACCATCGAACGCCGCGTCGTTGGGGAAGAGCGTCCTGAGCCCGTGCTCCTGCACGCGGAAACCGAGCTTCTTGAGCGTCGCGGCATCCTGCTCGAGCATCACGACCTTCACGCCGCCGCGCGCCGCGGCGGAGAGGTCGAACGGAAGCTTCGCGTACGCGTTGCGTCCGATGACGAGGATTTCGTCCGCACCCTTCCGCGGCAAATCCGCCGCGCCGGAGACTTCGCGCACGCCGACACCCAGCGCCTTAAGAAGCGGCTTCGCCGTCCCTTCCGGATCGAACAGCGCCACGGACTTCGCCTTCGCCGCGCCCTTCGCCCTCGCGATATCCAGCGCGAAGGAATCGCGCGCGCGCCAGTTCGCCTCGGTGCAGCGGAACTCCGCGACGATCTCCGCCGTCCCCGCGGCGGCGGTGAAGGAGATCGGGACCTGCGCCGTGCCGCCCGCCTTGACGACGACCTTGCCGGCCTTCTTCTCGGAACCCGCCTTCCACGCATACGCGATGGTGCGGTCGTGGCGATCGTCATTGACGAAGAAAAGCGACTTCTCGACCTTCTCGCCCGGGAGATACGAATCGTTCACCGTCGTGAACTCGCGCCCTGGACCGGCAATCCAGCCAATAAGGTCGGCGTAGTTCTTGACGATGACCTCGCCCGTCTTCGCGGGGACCATTCCGCCGACGTTGAGGATTCCGCGCGTGTAGTCGCTCTTCACAGCGCCGAAGTCCTTGATGCCGGCGAACGCGTCCGGACGCGCCTTCCTGTCGCGCGAACCCTCTGGCCACTTGAAGTGCGTCGTCGTCATGTCCCACGGAAGGATCATGGTGATACCGCGCGCGCGCATGTCGCGGATGTTCCGCGAGAGGTACGCCGACATGACCTTCTTCATGTCCTCCTCGTTCGTGGTCACGCCGTCCCACGCGCCGTAGTAGACGTCCTTGTTGCCCTTGCAGTGGTACTCGATGAGTTCGCGCGCGCGGTTCTTGAGCGGATTCTGGCGGAACGCCTCCTCTCCGAGGACGGCGGCATTGTACTCGTCGATGAACACCCACTTGCAGCCGCCCCACGAACTCCAGATGTTGCGGCCCCTGTCCTCGCCGCGGTAGCTCGACCACGACGCGATGTGCGGTGCGCCCCATTCGACGATGAACATCGGCATGACGCCCTTCTCCTCCCACGTCTCAAGCCAGTCGCTGCGTTCCTGGATCGGTGCCCAGTCGAGATAGCAGTTGAGAGTGTAGAAGCTGCCGTTCCGGCCCGACTCGTGGTGGTACATCGGACGCCCAGGGTCGACCTCGGCGAGGAGTTTGTCAACCTCTTTCGAGTTCTCGCGGAAGCGCTGGCGCCAGTTGACTATGCCGGTGGGAACGTCCGCCTCGAGACCCGTCATGATCTCGGGGTTCTGATCGGATTCGTATCCCGTCTGGTTGTGCGTGGACGACCAGAGGATGAGCCCGGGGATGTTCTGCAGCATCTTGACTTCGTAGCGCACGAGATTCTCGTAGGCGCCCTTGAGCTGCCAGTCGAGCGGCTTGTCCGGCGGCGCGTACTCGCACGGATGCGGAAGTCCCATGACCGCGAGCATGCCGACCTTCGACGCGGCGCGGAGCGAAAACTCGAAGTCAGCGTTGCCGCCCTCGGCGAAGCCGTAGGTTCCGTCGATCTCGGCATTGAAGCCGTGGCGGCGCATACGGCGGAACGCCTCCTCCGCCTCTTCGTTGGAGACGGCCGACGCCGCATTCATGCCAGAATACTCGGGGCGGAGGTGGATCGGCTTCCCGTTCAAAAGGAGGTCCCTGCCCTTCACCGTCACCTCGCGGTAGCCGAACTCCTCGCCGTAGAGCTCGTCTACCGCCTTGCCGTCCTTGAGGAGCGACACGCGTACGGTGTAGACGTTTTCGGGGCAATCGACGTCCCAGACCTTCGTGTCCTTCCATTCACCGCCAAAGACCTTGCGCTGGCCGGCCACGGCGGTGAACGGCGCGGACTTGAACGACTTCACTTTCTTCCCGCCTTCGAAGATGTCTGCGACAGCCGTCGCGCCGAGGGAACCCTCGCCCGCGAAGCCGACCGAAAACTCGATCTTGCCGTCCGCGACCTTAGAACGGACCTGGACGTCGTCGAGTCTGAGGCCCGTCGGTTCCGCCGCGATGTAGACATCTCCGTTGAGCCCCTTGTTGGCGAGCGCCTTCTTCGTCACGGTGCGCGCCTGATCAGGCGCGTCGAACACCTGCACGAGCTTTTCGGGAAGCTTCGCCGAAGTGAATAGCGCGATCTCGTGGCGTCCGGGCGCGAGCGAGGACGTCAGGTCGACCTCTCCGCCCGGGAAGAACACCTCGCCGGACTTCTTGCCGTCGACATACACGAGCACGGCGGATGGAACCCACCTGAAGCCAAGCACAACGCGCCGCCCGCGCCATGCGTCGGGAATGTCGACCGTACGCGCGTACCACGCGCTCGTGATCTCCTTGAACGCCGAGCCGAAGACGTCCGCGCCCTTTTCGTCGTATACCGCCATGCCGTCACGCGCACGGCCGGGACTGTCGGGCCACTTTCCGGGGACCTTGAAGAAGTTGCGCACTTCGGCGCGGACGAGACGTCGGCCGCCTCGTTGTCGACCTTGAACGCCCAGAGTCCGTTGAGCGAGATTCGGTCGCGGCAGGCCGTCTTCTCGCGCCCTGCGTCCGCAAGCGACCACATAGCGTCCCGCGTCGGGAAGCCAGCAGGCGGCAAACCCGACTCCGCGAAAGCGTAGACCGTACAGAAAAGCGACAAAACGGCAATAGGGAGCCTCGCAGCTCCCACACAAGTGTGAACAGCAACCATGAGCAAACCTTTCATGACTTTATGGTGTTTCATATTTTACCATAAATCATTCGAACAAATCCGCACGGCGAACTCATTTTTTCCGAACTGCCATGGAACCACAATGGGTTACTATGGGGTCAGCCCCCATCGTGCTCCAGAGCCGAGATCTTCATGTCTACCCCTCAAATGGAACGGGTACCATCGCCTTTGCCGCGGGAAGCCCCTTGGCAAGCGCGTTCGCAGCGGCACGTCCAGCCGCCTCGCCCATCTGGTTGCAGTTCACCATCACGCGGCAAGCGCCGTAGGCATCGCGTTCACAGTCGAGAATGCGTCCAGGCGCAAGCACATTCTCCGAACCTTTCGGCACTATCGAGCGGTATGGAACCTCATACCATGTCGGCATGTCGTCCGCCTTCTCGCGCCAGCGGCCCGTCTCGTAGTGGTGTCCCTTCTCGTCCGAGTAAGTGCGCTCGAAATGCCCGTCGAGGTACTTGAAGGTTATGCCAGCGCCTTCGTGGATGTCCACGCGGTACGAGCCGCGCGCGATGACGTCGTCAAAATGGCGTCCGTAAAGAATGTCGTCCGTAGTCGTCCGATATAGCGAGTCGACGTGGCAGGAATCCCTGAGCCCCGCGTGCGCCGCGAGCGCGACAATGGAAAGCCCCTCGCCAGCCGGCATCGGGAAGTTCCTGTTTACCGCGTCGACTATGCGCCGCAGCTGGGAACGCCCCTCGATCTCGATGCGCGTCAGGTCCTCGGGAATCGACGGATCGCAGTCCGCAACGCGCGTGTAGGCGTGGAAGAAAAGCCCCTTCGCGCCTATCACATCGGCACCCCAGCCGAACATGTGCTTTAGCCCTGCGCCATACTCTGGCTTCATTATCTCGCCGAACGAGAACTTCGGGTACTTCGCGCGTATGGCATCGTAGCCCGATAGAATTGCGCAGAGAGTGTGCGCCTGCATCATGTCCTTGGGCAGCTTCCAGGTGGGAAGACCCGCAAAGCGGCAGAGATCCGCATCGCCGGAAGCATCGATGAAGAACTTGCCGGTGATGCGACGAAGCCCCGCCTTGTCCGCAATGATCGCGGCCGTTATGTGCCCTGGCCTGTCGCATTCCACCGCCGCAAGTCGCGTGTGGAGAAACGGCGTGATGCCCTTCTGCCGCATCACGCATTCATCGAGCAGAATCTGGAGTCCCGCGACGTTTATAACCGCTCCGCGGGCGAAGTTGTCGGGCCGCTCCATGCGTGCTTCGCCACGGCGGACGAGCTCCTGCTCCATGTCGTCAGTAAGCCCCTTTATGATCTTCGTCTTGCCGTCCGTCGAGTATAGCGAGTGCCAGATCGGGACAAGCCCCTGCGTCGCCGTGCCGCCGAATCCGCCAGCCATCTCTACGAGCGCGACCTTGCAACCCGCCTCCGCCGCGCGGATCGCGGCGAAGACCCCGGTGCAGCTCCCGCCTATGACGACAACGTCAAAATCGCCGGCGGGTGCCGACGACAGCTGGCGGCGAGATTCGCCGGCGGCGTTCGGCGCAGCAAGGGCAACCCCCGCCGCGCCGCACGCGATTCCTCCAAGAAACTCTTTTCTTGTCATCTTCACCATCCCTCAACTATCTACTAACGACTAACGACTAACGGCTTCAAACATCAAACTTTAAACTTTGAACTTCAAACTTCGAACTAACGATTTTTCGCCCACCACTTCTTCATGACCTCGAGGCGGTCGGTCGTCTCGTCGGGCTTGATCTTGACCGGCTTGCCGGTCTTCTCGTCGGCCTTGTATTCGAGGTTCCATCCGTAGAACTCGCCGTAGGAGTGGAAGGTCCAGAATTTCCAACCGTGCTCCTCGATGAGTCCCGCTACGTCGTCAAGCCACTGCGCGGCGCCGGGCTGGATGCTCATGCAGGAGAACTCGCCCACGTAGATCTGCGCGCCCCAGCGCTCGATGAAGTCGTTCATGTAGTCCATGACCGTCCCGACCTCCTTCTTCGTCCACTTCGTGTTGCGCTTAAGCGTGCCGGGATAGGGGTCGTTCGGCAGCAGCTTCGTGCCGTAGAGCCCGGCGTGCGTGAGGAAGAACGGCGCGTAGAAGTGCATCTGGTAGATGACGTCCTTCATCGGCAGCGGACGCATGTCGCAGGCGTTGTAGTTGCCGGGCGAGCTGCCGCCCGAGGCGCTCGCGACGAGCACGCGGTCGGGGTCGATCGCGCGGACGATCTTCGCGGCCTCGTACTGCACGGCGAGGAAGTTGTACTTGTCGTCGGGGTTCGTGCGAAGCTCCTGGAACGGCTCGTTCATGAGGTCGTATGCGAAGATACGCGTATCGCCCTTGTAGTGCTCGGCGACCTTCTTCCAGTTCGCGAGATACTGCTTGTAGAGCGCTTCGTCGTTGAAGAGCCGGTAGGCCTGGCCCTTGGGTCCGCGCGGGCCGGGCGTCGCGGGCGCGAGAATGACGTTGATGCCGAGTTTTTCAAGCACGGGCAGAAGCGCGTCGGTCTTCTCGAAGTCGCCATCCTCCTGGGGGTTCATCCAGAAGCGTACGAGGTTGCAGCCCCAGCCGCGTATCTTCTCGTAGGACTCGACCGAATGCCCGCAGCCGGCGACGATTCCGCGCATGTGCGGTGCCTTCAGGACCTTGTCGGAGTATTCGCACTTGAAGCCCTCAGGCAGCTTCATAAACTTGTCCATGTACTTCTCCGCGCGCTCGCGGACGAGGATCTTTCGGACTGTCACCTTGCCGGACTCGCAGCACGCGCGAAAGGTCATGCCGAACTTGCCGGCCGTTTCGGGATAGCGGAACGAGAACACGACTTCACGCCCCTTGAACGTCCCCTCCGGATAGTCGGGGGCTTCGGGCGTGTGCCAGTTGGCGTATTCGGCGAACTGGATTTCCCAGTGGTAGGTGACGGGCATGAACTTGCGCGGCGTCTTGCCGTCCTTCTCGGTTCCGCGCACGACATTCTCGCCGTCGAGCACGAAGACGAGATCCACTTCCTTGTCGCGGAAGGCGTCGAGGTCGAGGAAGTCGGTGCCGAACCCGGCGACCTTCGCGCCCTTCTCCTGGATGAGCGTCACCGACTTGCCTTCGGGTCCGTCGTTCCAGACGAGCTGCCCCTTGTCGCAGGTCCTGACCCAACCGGATCTTTCCAAGAGGGAGACTTCCTGAACCGCCATTGCCGACATGGCGCAGAGCGCCGCCGCCGCCGTAATGATTGTGTTGATTTTCATGTTGTCTTTCTTTGTCTTGTTTAAGCCGTGTAGAACGTGTAGATCGTGTAGAAGAAAGTTGGAGTTAAGAGTTGGAGTTGGAGAGTGGAATTGGAAATTTTTTGTTTCGAAGTTTTTAATGTAGAGTAGCAGAGTGGTTAACGAATGAAGATGCTTAGCCCCGCCCCAGAAGTGACCTCGACCATGCCAGAGCCGGAGAAGTGGTCATCGTCCACATTGGCCGCAGCCGACGAGCTCGACCCATACGTCCCCGACTTCATCGGTTTGCCGCCGACATAAAGTTCACGAACGCGATAGGTCCCGTCCGCGAGATTGACCTTGGCCGGATAGTGCCCACTGTCCTGAAGCGTAAGCGTATGCTTCTTGAGGAAATCTGCGTTGACATTCTGCACGTCGAGCACCGAGAATCCGCCCGCCACGCGGATATCGACATCGAGGTTGACTGCCGTGTTCGTACCGAGGACTACCGTCGTTCCGTTTACGACAAGCTCCTTCTTGATCCCGGTCTGGTCGCCAGTCAGGACCACGCCGCAGTTCTTCAAACCCGCGAAGGCTACGCCCTTCGGCGCCGACATCGCGGAATGGATTCGCGGGCGCCGTTCCAGATTGTCCGCCGTCACCTGCGTGAAGACGTATCCCGGCGCGCCGAAGGCCAAAGTACCGGCGTTGGCGTCGTAGGCTGGATCCCCCACAAAGGCGAACTCCGGCAGGAAGACCGCGCCGGAGGCGACGGTCAGCGTCCGCCCCGCGCCGAACCCGGCGTACGAGAGGCTGCTATATCGCATGCTTGCGAAGCGCACGGCGTTTAGCGTCTTGTCCTCTTGCATACGATGGTCGTTGTTCAGACGAACGAACGGGGCGTCCGAAGACGCCGCGGCGATCGTTGCCGACACTCCAGGCATGTCGTGGTAGAGGTAGCCATTTTCGTCGATTGACGGCGGGAACGGAACGCGCTTGGTGGTCAGGCCGACCATCCAGGGAATCACCCCGCCGATCGCATGGTCGCCGAGGTCGTCGAACTTGACCTTCAGCATGCGGTCGGTCGCGGTGCCGGTGGTTCCGTTGTCGTACCAGAAATCGGAAGTATGGTAGAGCACCTGCGAGAGGTTTTCGTGGTCCGCCGAAACGACATGGACGAAGTTGGAGCAAATGGACGCCGAGGAAGTGGTCGCCCCCCAGAAGAAAACCTTGCTGAGGCCCTGGCTGAACGTGAGCCGGTCCACGCGGGTCGTGATGATATCCGCGTTCCCGTTCCCGCCGCCGTATTCCGGCCAGACGCCGAACACGCCGGATTTCAAGACGACATGCCCGACGCTGCGGAGACGGTCGGCATAGAAATCGAGTCCCGTGCTGGACTTGCTGCTCGCGCTGCCAATCTTGATGCCGCCTGTATTGCCCACGTCCTTCTGCACGAAGTAGTCGTCGCTCGCCCCGGTGCCGATCATCTGCTTGACGCCGCCTTCCGAAAGAACGGACCGGCCCGCCGCCGTCGCCTTGCGGAAATCGATGCCTGCGCCCATGGGCTGGGGGTCAAGCCCCGTTCCGCGTCGACCACCCACCTCCCACGAGCCGGAGAAGACGGCGTCGCCCTCGGAATCGACGCGCATGTTCATGTCGGAATCGTTGCGGATCGTCCCTTCCCCGCCGAGCGCAAAATTCGCCTCGAACTGGATGCCGGAGTTGTAGGCGTTGTTGTCGCCGTTGCTGTTCGGCTTGCCGTTGTCGAACAGCAGCCGCTTTCCTGCGGGCAGCGATAGCGAACCGTTGATGCAGAATATACGGGGCTCGCCGTTGCCGGGTTCGGCATACCCCATGTCGAACGTCAGTCCCTGCGCCAGATCCAGCGCCAGGGCGCTCGTCGTGGTGTCATTCTTCACGGAGAAGCGCAGCCAGGGCGCCTGTTGCGCGGCCGCGCCTCCGGTGAGCGCGAAATACGGCGTCTTGCCGTCCGTGCGGCGGAACCGGATCGTGCCGCTCGAAGCCCCGCCGCGAAAATGGCAGTTGAATCCCAGCGTGGCGAAATTGCCCAGATAGATCTGGCCGACCGTGATGTCCGGATTGTCGCCGCCGCCCTTCAGGTTGACATTGAAGCTGTTGTAGTCGTAGATGCCGACTTGTCCCTCGAAACCTCCGAGCGGAATCAGCGCGACGTCGTCCGCACCATTCGGGTAGGCGCTCTCGCCGCTTCCCTGCACGCAAAGCCAGTTCTCAGGATTGCACCATTGAAATTCCCGGCTCGAACCAGTCTGCTTCAAAACGACCGTCGTGTCCATGCTCGCGACGAACACACGGCCCGAGCCGCCGACGGCCGGCCTCACGATGATGCCGCCGACATTGGAACTCGCATCAATGACGCCGGTGAAGCCGGGCTCGAGCGCGGTCACCGTGGTTCCGCTGATGGACGCGACGCGCGGATTGTTAATCGTGTACTCGCCAGTTGGCAGGACAACCGTGTCGCCTACCGCGCACACGACGGCGTTCGTGCTCCATCCGCAGATGGCGGAGAAGTCGGACACCGCGATTTCAGCGGCATACAGCATTGATGCGCCAAAAAGCGCAAGTAAAGCGCACACGATATGTTTAACGACGATAGCGTTCATTATTTTCCTTGTCATTGCAAGTCCTCCACGCGACAGAAAGTCTAGATATGTATGCATATTATATCAAAATCCCGACAATATAAACCGCACGATAAACTCACTTTTTCCGAACAAGCAACCTATTCGCTATAAAACTGAAACAGCGGAGTGATGAAACTCCGCTGTCCAGTGACAAATGGCCGTTCTCCGAGGTGTCCTCAGTACGCCATGAAGAACAGGCCCTTTGCGACGTTCTTGATAAGCTTCGTGACACCGTCCTTGGTGACGAGCGACCAGCCCGAGGGCGCAGGACCGGTAGGCCGCAGGACAATGAACTCCCTGCCGCCAGACCCCGCTGCCTCATCGATCGTCGCATACCAGTGTCCAGCGCTGTCCTTGGCCATGTAGCCAAGAGAATCAACGCCCGTGATGCCCGTCATCGTTCCACTGCCCTTGAATACAAAGCCGGACACTTTCGCACTCTCCTCCTCGCAAATATTGAATTCCGTTGCCGAGTTGACGCTAAGAGACCCAGAGTTCGTCCCGTCGCTCACCTTCACCGAGTACGTGTTGTTCGTGTAGTTGAAGGCCATCTCAACGGTGTAAGCGACATTGGTGCTCGGCGTACCGCCGGCCCATGCTGCGGGCGTCCAACCCGACTTCGCGAGGATGTAGAAGCTCTTGACGTCGTTCTCCTCGGCAAGCGCAAACGCGCCCTGAGTGCCACTGGGAGTTTGTACCGAGAGATCGCTAAACTCGGTATATACGAGGTTCTCAAAGGTGATTGTGACAAGATCACCTGTCGTGCAGCTGTTGGCCGTGTAGGTATTGTCCGCAATGTTGGCAACCGATTCCACATAGCTAAAGTCATTGCTCCACGTACCTGTAGCTTCATAATTGCCAGCATTTTCAGTGACCCAAGCCCTGGTATCTGCGACCACGGTATTCTGAGTTTCGCCTGCCGCTCCATTGACATTGATGGCGTATGTCACAGGGGACCTACCTGCCGCAGGAGGATTAATTGGAGCGGTTATCGTGATAGTATTGCCATTACGAGTGAAGGTGCCAACAGTGCTATCATTCCAAGTCAGAGTGTAAGTAGCCGCCTCATAGCCAGTCCCGTCCACGGTCGCAGTAATCGTCACATTGGTGAAGTCAGCGCCGTATGTAATGGTTCCAGGCGTGACGGTGACATTTGCGACCGCCTCGACCGTCGTGGTGACGGAATGGATCTTGCCATAGCCAGCGAGTTCGACGTGGCCAAGAGCGCGCTGAGCGCCGGAAATCTGAAAACTTGTTTTCGTGGAGTCATCGGCCTTATACAGCGTAGTTTCACCAACCTTGAACGAGGCGTTAGTCACCTCAGAGTTGGAGTAGTCGAGCTCAATTGTCACATCCACAGCCGTGGCAACCGGATCTGCGCCGCTAAGCTTGACCCAGTTGCCGCAAATGTAGGCGTAGTAGTTTGTCGCATTATTCTCGTCGTAGGCAACGGTGATCGCGGTCTGCGCACCTTCGACAACAGAATTGTCGATGTCATCGTACGCAGTCGGCGTGAACACCGCGGCACTAACATCCACAAGTGTCTTCCCATTGTTTGCGCCTGTAGCTGTTTCCGATGGTGTGATTTGGAAAACCGTATTGGTCGGCAGGTCGATCGACAAAGCATCGTTGGCGATTTCCACACCTTCGGCAGGGTGGTTTGTGGTGGCGTTAACTAAATCAAAGTCACTATTGTTCGCAGTCCCGCTAAACCAATCGGTAGCAAGTACATGCCCGGCGAAGGCAATAGTCGACAAAAGGACAAGTGTTTTTATGCTCGCAATTGGATTTTTCATGCCTGTTTCTCCTTGTGAACGCGCATATCATACCAAATTTCACTCTCCCCCACAAGGGGGAAGGTGAAAAGATTTTCCCCCGTGCGGGGGATGCAATTTAAAACAAAACCGCACGGAAAAACTCATCTTTTCCGAACGCAGCGCAAAGAAAATATGGTAAACTATCGGCGTGAGACAAACTCCGCTTAGAATTGTCGCCTGTCTCGATGTGCGTCACCGTGCGTCGCAGGACGTCATTGCTGGCGTGCTGCGATTCGCCGCGGCACACCCGGAGTGGGACATCCAGATGCGCGGAAACCACCCGTCGAACGACGGCTTTGCCGTCGACGCGGACTGGAGCCCCGACGGGCTAATCATCGACAGCAGCTGGAAGACGCGAATGGGATCGCATCTCCTTTCATCTCCCTCTCTCAAGGGGATCATCTTCGTGAGCACCCTTCCGCCGAGCGGCTGCCAGATTCCGCATGAAGTTCTTTCGACGGACGACCGCACCCTTGCCGAAACCGCGACACGGCTCTTCGTGAAACACGGCTTAAGGAACTTCGGGTTCGTAAGCGCGGGCAGCGACGAGCGCTGGAGTTCTTTGAGAAGGCGGTTCTTCGGCGCGGCGCTTGAGAAGGCGGGGCTATCGCTTGACGTATACTCGCCTCAGAGGAGAAAGCGCCACGGATGGAAGGACGAGTTCGACGCGCTCGCGAAGTGGATAGAACAGCTCCCGAAGCCGTGCGGAATACTCGTCGCCCACGACCAGCGCGCAAAGCATGTCCTCGACGTCTGCCGGCTTACCGGCGTTGACGTGCCCGAACAGGTCCAGGTGCTCGGCGTGGACGACGAAAACTACATCTGCGAGCAAACCTTCCCGACGCTCTCCTCGGTTGCCCCGGACTTCGAGCGCGGCGGATTTGCCGCGGCGGAAACACTGAACGCGATGCTCAACGGCCGGACGCCGAAACTCCGCCGGCTGAAGATTCCCGTCAAAGGCATCACGGAGCGGCTTCGCGAGACTTCATACGGAGAAACGCAAGCAAGCCGATTACCGTTGGAAGCGTCGTGCGGGCGTCGGGCTGCTCGGAGCGGCTTCTCGAAAAAAACTTCAAGATGGTGCTTGGGCACAGCGTCTGCCGGGAGATCCAGGAACAGCGCCTTGCGCTCGTGACGAAGGCGCTAAAGGAAACCGCCCAGCCAATCGACGACATTGCGCGCTCTTGCGGATTCAAGAACGGCAACTACCTCAAGAACCTCTTCCGCAGCAGGTTCGGCATGACGATGCGCGAATACCGCGAACGCGGCTGACCTGACGAAGCGCCGTTCAGCGCCCGATGCGCCATTTCCAGACGTATGTCGTGCCGTCCGAAACCTTGCCGCCCCACTGAAGCCCGCCCTTCGGACAGAGCTGGAGACTCGCGGAATCGCTATTCCACTGACGACGATCTGTGAAGTTCCCAGTCTGCGCATCGACCAGCTCGATCTTCCATTCGCCGTTGGACAGCGACGTAAACGGGATGCCGATGTAGCAGGTCTCCTTGTTGAACTCGGCCGGATAGTCTACAGAGCGCACCTCTCCCTTCGTGTCCACGAGCTCAAGCCGGCGACCGGCGCAGAACGTAATCGGAAAGCTGAGGGTAGAACAGGAGATGAAGCCCTTCCACTGTACGCCTTCGCGCACGCATACTTCGCCCTCGAACTCGATCGCGCCCTTAGTCACGGTGTAGACGACCTTCTCGGAATAGTCGTCGCTCTTCGAGCCGAACGGACATACGCGAGTGCAGACGAGTCGATCCGGCGTGCTCTCGAATGTCGCCTTCGGCGCATTGTCGCTCTTCGAACCGAGCGACTTGCAGCTTTCATAACCGATGTCAAAGGCTTTCCTGCCGGCATACTCGATCTTGCGGAAGCTGCCGTCTGGAGCGAACTCGACGGAAAAGCCGTCCGACTCGAACACGCCTTCGCGCCTCTCCGTCGGCGGCATGACGAACTTCACCGCCTTGTTGACATCCTTGTCGTCGCAGACGGACATGAGGCAGGCCTGCGGAACCCATGGATGGAACCATTCCCAGCTGTAGACGATGCGGTTGAGGCCCTTTCTGACCGCGATGCGGTGCTGGCCGCCCTTCGCCTCGACATGTGTGCCGTTGATCCAGAACGACGTCTTCTCCCACTTGGCGCGGTTGAGGAGGAGATCCTTCTCACCCTCTGCATCGCATTCGAAATCGACCGCCACGAGAAACGCGGGGCGGTCGGCAGGCTGCGCCTTCGCCATCGCGGCCTTGAACTCTGCGCTGTTCGAAGAGGCCCACGGGATATACGCCGCGGCGGAAAAGCCGCACCGCTTCTTGTCCGCCATCGACCGCCAGAACTGGTGGATCCCGTCGCCTATGTTGGGAAGCGTGACGCCGGGGACGGCAAAGGCGGCCACTTTTTCGTCGGGGAAGTCTTCGACTTTGATCGGCCCCAAGACAAGCGCGGCATCGCGCGGCGTACCGCCGAACTTCTTCTGCGAACCTGGAACTGTCTCGGTCGCATATAGGCGTCCGCGCAAACCGTCCTTCACAAAGTCGACGCCGACAACATATAGCCTGTCGCCCTCTCGGTATTCGGCGATCCCGTTCGCCGCGCCAAGCGAGACCGTCTTTTTCGCCTCGGCCGCGAGAATGCGCCCGTTCGCCCACAGCGGCGCGGGGTTGACGACGACGGCGATGACTTCTGCGTCGCCCGTGAACTCATACGAAAGCTCGCCCTTCGCCTCGTCCACCTTCACCGTCAGCGAGAGGCCGGGGAACTCGGCGGACGCGCCGTTCTCCATGCGGTCGATTTTCGCGGGCAGCGCGGGAAGCGCGGCATATCCGCCGCGCGACGACACCTTGACCGGCTCCACGCGGACGAAGGTGTCTGCATGCGGCTGTACTTCGCGGATGAAAGTGTATGTGAGCGGCTGCACTTCGCCGAGGAACGCGGGGTCGTGCCGAAGGACTTCGAACGTCGCGACATTCCCCTTCGCGCCGAGCTTCTTCGTCTTCGCATGCCAGAACTCGTAGCGGTATGCGCCGTAGTGCGCATCGTCGGTGATCCACCAGTCGTCCTTGTGCGCGGCAATCGTTTCATTGAGCCACTTCTCCTGCGTTATGAGACCTTCCGGCTTGCACCACGAGTGGATGCCGAAAGTGACCTTCGGGTAGTTGGGGTCCTTCGCGACGTTCTCAACCGAATTTGAAAGCCCTTTGTAGAACGTCTTGTCCGTCGGCTGGTTGTCGTTGCCGCTGAACGTATGCCCTGGCATCCATTCCGAGGCCGGCTGTTCAGTCGCCGCAAGCGGCCAGTCGGACGAAACGAAGATTCCGTTGTCGACGAGTATCTTCGCCAGCATCGCGGCGCGGCGCGGCTCAAGCGAGCATTCCCAGTTGTACGGGATTACGAACGAGGTGTTGGGCATATCCGAAAAGCACTCAATGCGCAGCTTGTTCTCGACCACTTCGTAGAACATGACGTTGACACCGGACTCCATAAGAAACGGATGGCTCTCCGAGTGGTTGCCGAAGCGCGCGCCAAGCGCCTTCAACTTCGGAAGTGCGTCCTTGAGAAAACCCCGGTCGCCGTTGAGGAAGAACATCGGCGTCATTCCGACGCGCTTGAACATCTCCGCGCGCGGCACGTGCTGCCAGTTGGAGTCGTCCCAGCGAGAGGTGAATGCGAGCTTGCGCCCCTCCGGAAGCGGTGCGACGGCGATCTGCGCCGCTTCCGCCTCGGCGGAGCTCGCGAATTCCGCCGTCACGATCTCGGCGCGTGTAGTCGAAAGGCCCGCGGCAAATGTGTCGGCGGCAAGAAAAGCTGCGAATGCAGCAGGGATCAGTCTCTTCATTTCTTCATTCCTTTCAACATCGTGTATAACTCCAGTTGGAAAAGCCAGACATCAAAACCCACCTCAGAAAAGGCAGTCACCACTCCACGATGGCGAACGAGTTGGGCTGCATGCGAATGATGCCGGCGCCGTCTGACCGCAGATCAAGCGGGACTTCCGTATAGGTGCGCACGGAATCAGTCAGATGGCAGCGTGCCTTCGCGAGCGAGACGCCCGGCACCACGACCTTCACCTCGGCCGTGTCGGTGACGTTGTTGTCCTCGGAGTAGCGAACGACGAAAATCGCGCCCGAACCGTCGGCGCCCTTCGCCGCAACTGCACGGAAGCTCCCGACCGGACGGCCGTTCTCGCTCTTGAACACGGTTCCCGTGTTCGCGTCGGAAAACTCGCCGCGGCCTTCCTTCACCGTGCACGCGACCTGCGTCCCGCGGTCGACAAGCTTGGACCAGGCGTAGAACGGATAGTATCCCTTCATCGGCTGATAGGTCGGCTTGGCGAACATGTTGTTCATGGTCGTGCTGATCCGCGCATCGTAGAACATCAGCATGTCGACGGGCTTCGACTGGCAGTCGACCATCGTGCCGGCGATGAACGCGGCGCCCTTCTGCGCGAACATGCCAGACTCCACCTCGAGGGAATACTGGAAGTCGTCAGTCCATCCCTTCACGTAGTTCCACTCGTTGAGGATCGACTCTGCCTTGGCAAAGCCCGCGTCGTCCATAATCTTCCTGGCCCGGACCGCGCAGTCGGCGATCTGGCGGGGCTCCGTAGCGTAGACGTGCCAGGAGAAAAAGTCGAGCGGCACGTCGTGGTCGCGGCAGTAGCCGAGGAAACGCCGACCCCAGTCGAAGTTTCCGCAGATGGCAGGTCCGCCGATCTTGAGCTCGGGGAACTTCCCCTTCAGGTGTTTCGCCGTCGTCTCGAAAAGCTGGAAGAAGTTCGTGACGGTTCCGCCCCAGCAGCGCGGATTCTTCGGGAGCCCGACGTCCACTGGATCGAGATCGGGCTCGTTCCAGATTTCCCAATAGACGATGTTGAACTGGTTCGACCATGCGATGTTCACGGTCGTGTACGCATTGTCCGTCCCCCAGCCCCAGCCTTCGTTGTAGTGGCGAATCACGTGTTCGCAGATGCGCGCCCACTTCGCGTAGTCCTTCGGCGGCAGCACGCCGTACTTTTTAGGCCCGTGCTCAATCGTCTGCCCGAGGCGGAAGAAAACCTCCGTGCCGGCGCGGCGGATGTTGTCGAGGTAGTGGTCGGTGAAGACGAAGTCGTAGTTCTTGGGGTCGTTCTCGTCGGCGTCGAAGTCGGGGAAGATGGCGGAGATGTCGCATGTATGCGCACCGCCCGAAACGCAGTTGATCGAGTCGTGGGTGCGCGCAAACGGTATGCGCGCCGCCTTGTAGTCCTCGAAGTTCCCGTTCTTCTGGTCGCCGCCCGGCTTCTTCACGGACGGCCCGTTGTTGACCGCGCGGGCCTTCCTCCTTGGAGAGATCGACAGACACGAGCGCTGTCGCGGCGGGCTGCGCCGCCATAACGATTCCGGCGGAAAGCGCCGCCACGCACAATGCAAGTCTTTTCATTCTTTTGTCTTTTTCGGTATTCTATGGAGGTTACCTCGTTACCTGACGAAGATGGTCAATCCCGAATCTGGCTCCAGAGTTACAAGCGGACGCATCGCTGGGCCAACTCCGGGCACAAGGTACTGAGCGGCAAACGTCGTGGCCTGACTGGACGTCGGCTTCTTTCCGTTTACCGCTCCGTCAACCGAATAGTCGAGCCAGCACTTCCCGGCCGCGTTCGTGACGGAGAGATAGGCCTTGTGGACGTATGTCACGACGAGCTGTGTGTCGGGAACGCCCGCGAGATAGGGCATCTCAAACTCGGTAAGCGGCGGCGGCCCCTTGAAGATGACAGTCGTAAGATACGACATGCCGCTCATGAACTGAGACTCGAGATGCGTGATTCCCTCCCCGAAGACCAGCGTATCGACCTTGGTGTTCTTGAATATCTCGCCGTGGTAAGTAGCAGTCGGATACTTGAGCTTCGCGAATCCGGAGAGATCCACCGTGCCGGCAAGGGCAGTACAGCCGTAGAAGCCGTCGGTTCGGATGCCATCCACCCATGCACCGGACATCGCTGGATCGAACGTCACATTAGTAAGGGACGTGCAGTTCGCGAACGCGCTTCTTGACCATGACTTGAGCTCCTTGAAGTCGGGGCCGAAGGTGACGTCGGTTATCTTGCTATTCCCGAACGTGAACGTGGCGTTCGACCCCTTGGTGCCGCTGCCGAGATAAACAACACCCTTGAGACTCAGGGGCGTTGAGACGGGCAGATAGTGGAAGGCATACTCACCAACGGCTGTCGTAGAGTCCGGCAGGAAGTTGACGACGTTCGTACAGTTGTTGAGATGGGCGAACGCCGCACGGCCGATGATGGCGAGCCCGTCAGGAAGCCGCAGATCTGCAACAGCCAGTCCCGCCGCCGTCGAAGAAGTGTTGTAGTTTCCAACTATTCCCATTTGCGTATCGAGCGTCCGTATGGCGAACGGCTTCCCCGAAGCATCCGTGACGCTCGCCGAAAAATCCAGCAGCGACGCCACAGACGGATATTTCACGCAAGCGCCGACAGTGAGCACGCCTGCGACACCACTTGCGCTGAAAGTCCAAAGTTCGTTAGAGACAATTGCGGCGTCATGATCGTAGATCCACTCCCCGAGGTCGCCACCGTAGTGCGACTCCTCGTCGGAGAGGAGAAACCGCGCAGTGTAGTTCGCGCCCGCGAAGTCCGCGCTGAACGTCGTATCGTCGGGGTTGATTTCGCCAGTCGCTGAAAACGGCAGCCACGCCGCCTTGTCCTGTGCGCGTATGCGCGCGATGACACCTTGCGTAGCGGGGAGCCCGCCAAACATCACGCCGCCAGTGACATTCGTCGTAAAGGCGAAGTCTCCGGGAGCACTGTTGAACACAACCTCTTCAAGTTTGCCCATCTGGTCGAAGAAATTGACGTCCAACTTCTGGAGCCCGCTGCCAAGGATCACCTTCCTGAGCGCCGTGTTGCCAAGGGCCCGTCCCGAGCCGCCGACCGTGCCGACATAGGACAGGTCGGAGAATCCCGACAGATCAATCGTCCCGGCGAGGGCGGTGCAACCATAGAACCCGCCGCACCTTCCACCAGAGAAGCGCCCGCCCGTCATGGCTGCATCGAACGTCACGTTTGTGAGGGAGAGGCAGTTTCTGAACGGACCGTTGTCCCAGTCCGAAATCTCCTTGAGACCGGGTCCAAACACGATGCGCGTCACGCCAGACTCCGCAAATGCCGAATTGCTGTAGAATTCCCGATTCCCGCCGCCCCAGTTTCCTTCCGTGCCAAAATGCGTGACGCCAAGAACGCGGAGCTCCTGTTTTGCCGGACATTTGTAGAATGACCGCTGCCCGACACGCGTCACCGAGTCTGGTATGTAGTTCACGACATTCGTAAGCGCTGTGCACTGGTTGAAGGCATCGTTGCCGATCGTGAGAAGACCCGATGCGGGGAGCGTTAGCCTGCCTATGAGCTTTCCGGCAGCGTCGTTGTTGAACGCAGGATTCAGCGCCACGATCGTATACGCGACATTGTCGGCATCGACGACGGGCTTACCGAAGTCGAGATCCGACACCACGGCAGGATTTGCGCTGTGCGCTCCGACAGTGAGATCGGTTCCGCTCGCCGTCGCGGCAAACGTCCAGTCGCCGTCGGAGATCGTTCCAGCAATGGAGTTATATGTCCACTGTGACTCCGCGGCAAATGCGCCGATGGTCGCGAGAGCGAAGGACATGGCAAGCAGCATCTTCGTTTTCATGGCGTACTTCCTTTCTAGTGGTTCCCTGCATCACCTAACGATGATGTACAACCCCGAATCTGGCTCCAGCGTGACGAGCGGGCGCATCGAAAGATCCGTGACATTCACGTCGATGTACTCGCGCTTCCATGTCGATGCGTCTGGCTTGCTCGGGGCTCGTCCGTTTATCACCCCGCCCTCGGCGTAGTCGAGCCAGTCATCCTTGTACTTCTTCCTGATATACGTGACCACCTTCTGCGTTGTCTTGATCTTATGCTCGCTTGTAGGTTCGTTGAAAATACCCTCTACATTCTCAGGTGGCGGGCCGTTGAATGTGACTGACTTGAGATTGTAGAGCGTGCGCAGAATGTCGGACTTCAGAAACGTCAGATCCTCACCGAACACGAGGTTCGTGATCTGCGTACAACCATGGAAAGGCCTCACCGTAAGGGGGGCGTCAATCCGCGATATACCGCTGCAGTCAACGATTCCGCCTATGCCCACGAGCTTCGGATTATCGTGGAACGCCATTTCTCCATTGATCACGCAGTTTGACATTGCCGCATCAAAGACGATGTTCGTAAGATTAGGACATTCCGAAACCGGGCCAGACAGATAGCCGCCGTTTATCCGCTTCAATTCTGGACCAAACGTCGCCGAAGTTATATTCATGCACTTGAAAGACCTTGAATTGAGAGTTGACAGCCCGATGGCCCTCAAATCCCCTTCAACCGGGCAGTGAAAGAACGCACTTTCTCCGACCGTGGTAACACTGTCGGGGAGGAGAGGGGACACATGCACCAGATTGGTGCAATACGCAAACGCCCCCTTCCCTATTTCGTGTAACCCAGTCTCAGGGAGAATAAGTTCGCCAACAGCAAGCCCGGCATCAGTCGGTCCGGCAACGTAGCCGGAGTACAGCGCCGTATTAATCGAGCAAAAACGCAACGGTACGCCATTGGCGTCGGTGATGGAACTGGAGAAGTCGAGCACAGAGGGGACTGAAGGATATGAAAGGCAAGAACCGACAAAAATGTTCATTCCCGCGTCCATCGCTGAAAATGCCCACCCGTTCACCGTATTGGTGACAATGCCGTCCGCATATATCCATTCGCCAAGCCCTCCGCCAGCAGAGGCCGTGGGCGCGTAAATCAAATGTATACCGCGGCTCTGCGCAGTTGCAACGAAGTTCGTGCTCCAGTACGAGTCAAAATCATTTATGCCGTCGCCTTCGCAGTACACAGACCATCCGTTCGTATACGCCTCTGGAACGACAATATAGAAGTCAGTCGAGCTTGTGGCTTCGAACTGTTTATAGAAGTTTTCTGCCGTGGGCACACCGCCGTCGAACTCTATGGCTCTCACTTTTGAAAGAGTATTGATAACTGATCCAAGCTGGGTGAGGCCTGACGAAAGACGAACCTTAGTTATGTTTGCACCCGAACCGTAGAAGGGGCTATTGCCAATCGTGGTGAAACCAGAAAGATCTATTGTGCCAGTGATGGCGGAACACCCGCTAAACGTTGTCTGGCCGAGGTTCCCTCCAGACATCCCGTCATCGAAAATGACCGCCGACAACTTCGTACATTGTTTGAACGCCCCCGTTTCCCAGCCTGCCTGAAGATCGACCAAAGATGCACCAAACGTCACAGTCAATATGCCAGACCCGTGAAATGCCGACGCCTTTACGGTAACCGCTCCCAAAAGCGAAAGATCCTGTTCGACAGGCAGGAACTTGAATGCGCCCACGCCAACAGTCGTCACGCTGTCGGGAAGAAAAGGTGTCACTCTCGTCACGTTTGTGGCCCACGCGAATGCGTAATTGCCGATTTCATTCAATCGTTCCGCCGGGAATATAATCTCGCTTATAGCAAGACCGCAGTCTGCCGGAGCGGACGCATTGCCGACACACATAGAAGGGTTGAGCGTCACGAAGTACATCGTCCCGCCCTCGGTATCAGTGACGCTCGCTGAAAAGTCAAGCGGCGACGGGGCTGCGGGATAAGTGATGCAGGAGCCGACCGAGAGTGTCTTAGCCGCATTGGAGGCGCGAAACGACCACCCGTACACTGTGTTAGTGACAATTCCGGCAGATTCATCGTAAATCCATGTGCCAAGGTCACCTCCAGATGATGCCGACTTGTAAATGAGGTGTATCCTCTGCGTCTGCGCCCGCGTCACAAAGTTCGTGCTCCAGTACGAATCAACGTCATTTATGACTCCGCCCTCGCAGTAAGCCGCCCATTCATCCTTGTACTCCTCTGGAACGACGATATAGAGATCCGACAAATGGCTTTGATCAAAGTGCGAATAGAATGTTGGGGTTTGCGTTGGAGGCACTCCGCCGTCGAACTCAACCTGTTTCGTGCTGCCCATGGAATGCATCAGATTACCCCGAAATATGGCGCTTGATGACAAAATCAGCTTTGAGATTTTCCCGTTATAATAGTAGTAGAACGGCCTGTTGCCGACATCCTTGAATCCGCGTAAGTCAACTACACCTTCGAGCGAAGTATACGCAAAAACGCTCTCCCCGCTGATCGTTGCATCTGTCATGCCAGGATCGAAATTCAGGGTCTTCATCTTCTCGCATTTCCAGAAGCAACCGCTATCCCACCCTCCGTAAAGATACTTCAAGCCAGGGCCAAACGTTACGGAAAGCACACCACATCCGTAGAACGCCGACTTGCTTACGGTGACCACCCCCTTGAGCGAGAGATCCTGCTGGGCCGGCACAGACTTGAACGCCCTTTCGCCGACCGTCGTTACGCTGTCTGGCAGGAACGGACTTATGGATGCAAGGCTCGTGCAGCCGTTGAACGCATCGGTCGATATTGTGACAAGCCCAGCCGTCGGAAGGACGAGCGTCGCGAGGTTTGCCTTGTTCGCGTATGCGGCGAAGTTCGGGTTAAGCGTGACGATAGTGTATGTCGCCGAGCCGTCAGTAACGGATTTCGAGAAGTCGAGCGTGGCGCCCTCCCCAGGATCCACAGAGACTGCGCCGACGGTCAAGTCCGTCCCGCTCACCGTTGCGGCAAACGTCCAGTCGCCGTCTGAGATCGTTCCAGCAGTGGAGTTATATGTCCACTGTGAATCCGCGGCAAATGCGCCGAAGGTCGCAATGGCTGCGGACATGGCAAGCAGTATACTTGTTTTCATTGTGCGTTTCCTTTCGGTGAGATTATCTGACGAAGATAGACAATCCCATATCTGGCTCCAGAGTGACAAGCGGACGCATTGCTGGGTCAACTCCGGACGCAAGGTACTGTGCGGCAAACGTCGTAGCCTGACTGGACGTCGGCTTCTTTCCGTTTACCTGTCCATTGGCGGAATAGTCCAGCCAGCACTTACCCGCCGCGTTCGCGGCGGAAATGCATTTCTTGTGAACCCGCGTTACGATCAGCTTCGAAGCGGAGCTGCTTTTAAGATACGGAGTCGTGAATGACTTGGGCGGGACACCCTCAAACACGACATTGGTGAGTGTGCTGAAGCCTTGTAGGGAATCGCCGTGAAATGTCAACAGTCCAGCTCCAAGTGTCACTTCGCCGACACTGGCGGAAGTGAACATCCCCCACGAAGTGTCAATCGTCTTGAATCCAGAAAGATCTAGTGTCCTATTTTTTATCGCAGCATCGCCCAGAAAGACGTGCTGGGCGGTCCACTCCGCGTTTGTTATGCCGGCGCCGAAGACGATATTTGTTAGCGAAGCGCAGTCCCTAAATGTTCCGTTTGGCCAATTACCCTGATTGAACTTCTTGAATCCCGGGCCAAAGTAAACCGACTCGATTCCCGATTTTGCAAAAGTGAGCACATTGGCATTGACCACAGCGGATAATCGCAGTTCGCCACCAGCAGGGACTTGCACAAACGCATAGTCACCAACGGCCGTCACAGTGTCCGGCACGTAGTTCTCGATCTTACTGAGCGATGTACATCCGGCAAAAGCGTAGTTACCGATCGTAAGAAGCCCGTCCGGAAGATGTAGAGGTCCTGCAAGGTTGGTGCAGCACGCGAACGCACTCGCCTGTATATCGAGGAGCCCAGAAGCAGGGAAAACGACCGACCCCACCATTTCGCCGCCCGTGTTGCAGCTATATGAATACTGCGGAACATTGTTTACAAAAGTAACGGCGCATGTGCCAAACTGCGTGTTGATCGCGAAGATGGAGAGGTCATGCCCAAGAGTGTCCGTTATGCGGACAGAAAGGTCGAGTTCCGAAATAGTCGCGGGGGCCGCGATGCACGAGCCAACTATCAGCTCTGCACCAATCATAGTGACGTTGAACCTCCATCCTCCGGGAAGCGTCAGCACACCGTCTTCCACCACGCCATCGCCCAGTTCTCCTACCGTGCCCCCAGACGGCGGAAACAGCAACGGTCGATATGGCACGATGCTCGCCGCAAAGTAGTTCGTCGAGAAAGTCGAGCTGAAATCGTTGACAATGCCATCCGCGGCATATACCGACCATTCGTTTGAATACGCCTCAGGAACATACGTTACAAGTGCCTTTGCAGCGGCAGTGTTCTGGTATATTGGCGTTCCGAACGTACTTGGAGGTGCGCCCGCAAACGTAACCTTGGAAAGCGAGCCGAACTGCCCGAATGCGTTTGCACTAAGAACAGAAAGCCCTGCGCCAAGAACCACTTCCTTCACTTCCGGACCAGGGAAAAGGCCCCAGTTCGCATCAAGTTTCTTGAATCCAGAAAGGTCGATGACGGTGGTTTTTATCGCAGCATCGCCCAGAAAGACGTGCTGGGCGGTCCACTCCGCGTTTGTTATGCCAGCGTCGAAGACGATGTTTGTGAGCGAAGCGCAGTCCCTGAATGTTCCGTTTGGCCAGTTCCCCTGAGCGAACTTCTTGAATCCCGGGCCAAAGTAAACCGACTCTATTCCTGATTCTGCAAACGTAAGCGCTTTGGCATCGGCCACCGAGTTAAGCCTCAGATCGCCACCGGCAGGGACCTGTCTAAAGGCATAGCTGCCAATGGCTTTCACAGAGTCCGGGACATAGTTCGTCACATTTTGGAGGGACGTACAACCATCAAAAGCACTATCGGATATGGTGACAAGCCCTGCCGTCGGAAGGACAAGCGTCGCGAGGTTCGCCTTGTTCGCATAAGCGGCGAAGTTCGGGTTAAGCGTGACAATAGTGTATGTCGCCGAGCCGTCAGTAACGGATTTCGAGAAATCGAGCGTGGCGCCCTCCCCAGGATCCACAGAGACTGCGCCGACGGTCAAGTCCGTCCCGCTCACCGTTGCGGCAAACGTCCAGTCGCCGTCGGAGATCGTTCCAGCGGTGGAGTTATATGTCCACTGTGAATCCGCGGCAAATGCGCCGATGGTCGCAAGGGCCGCGGACAGGGCAAGCAGGATATTCGTCTTCATGGCGTTCTGCTCCTTTCATTACGCCGTCACCAGCGGTAGTAGCGGTATGGATCGTCGTCCTGAAGCGGCTTGTCGGCGTAGAGCGACTTCGCCCCAGTGAGGAAGCTCGCGTCGACAGCGCCGCCGAGGTTCGCGACGAGACGCGATATTAGCCCCTGGGCGCGCCGGCGGTTCACGCGCAGCGCGATCTCCTTCTCGTCGAATATCCAGGGCACGATTGAAGAGCAGACGATCGCGCCCTTGCCGTAGTGGCGGGCAATGAGCAAGTCATTTCCGAACCGCGCGCGCTCGCCGACGTTGGACGGATATACCCACTGGATGTCAGCGTTCGACACACCCCTCAGCAGCGGCTCGCCCGCAAGGGACGCGTTGAATTCCGGACACTCCGACCATTTGCATTCCGTAGGCCTTTCCTCTGGCAGCATGCGCGCGACATCCCTGCCCCTGAGTCCAAGAATGAGCACCTTGACCCCGTTCTCCGCAATCGGCTTTAGCTCGCCGCAGTTCGCGCCCGGGCCTAAGACAAGTATGTCGCCCGCCTTCGCATCGGAGGCGGACGCGGCCTTCTCGAAGCGGATGCCGAGATCCGCGAATTCCTTGGCGACTCTTCCGTTCCATTCGAGGACGAGTATCCGCGGCGCCGCGCCGGGAAGCGGACGGTCGGCGAGCTCGAGTATCTTCGCAAGCGCCTCCTCGGCTTCAGGCGAGGCCTCGGTGCGCCCGCAGATGTCGAGCTGCGAAAGGATGATGCGCTTGCCCGGCTCGGAATACTCCATCACCGGAGCGTACTGGAGATTGAAGCCACCGTGCAGGAGCGGCAGGAAGTCGCCCTTGGTGGGCTTCTCGGGAAGAACCGCCGACACGATGCCGCGGTTGCCGGCGCGCCAGACGCGGCGGTTCTTGTATCCTTCCCAGTCGGTCGTCGCGAAGTCGCCCTTCATCTTGTCCTCCTTGAGGTATTCGGGGAGGGAAGTCGCGTTGCCGCGCCAGTCGGTCATGTCGAGTCCGGCGAAATCGCCGGTTGCCGCAAAGAGGTTTCTGAGACCGTGTTCCTGCAGGCGGAAGCCCATCTTCTTGAGCGTCGCGGCGTCCTGTTCGAGCACGACAACTTTGACACCTGATCCGACAGTCTCTGCGAAGGAGAACGGGAGCTTCTGGAACGCGTTGCGCCCTACCACAAGTATATCGCCATTGCCCGGGCGAGTCGCGCTTGCGTCTACTGTGCGCACGCCGATCGCCGCGAGAACTGGCGCGGCAGTCCCCTCGGGATCAAACAGGAAGACCTTGGAGGACAGCTTTGCCTTTGTCTTCGCTGGAAGCACGTTGAGTGCGAACTTGTCGGACGACTTCCAGCCAGTCGCCGCGCAGCGGAAAGCGGCGGCGATCTCGGACGCTTCGGCGGACGCGGCGAACGCAATCGGTATGTCCGCGCGGCCGCCGGGCTGCACGGTGACGCTGCCGCTCTTCTTCGTGCCGCCCGCCTTCCAGACCCACTCTATCTCGCGCGGACGGCGCGAGTCGTTGAGGATGACGAGCGACTTCTCAACCTTCTCGCCAGGGCGGAAAGCGTCGTTCACGCGCGTGAACTCCTTCCCCGCAGGACCGGCGATCCAGCCGAGGAGGTCGGTGTACGTCTCCTTGAGCGTCTTGCCAATCTGCCGCGGAAGCTCGTCCGCCTGGTCGAGGAGACCGGAATAGTAGTCGCTTCGTACGACTCCGAAATCCTTAATTCCGCGGAAGGGATCGGCCCGGACCGTGCGCGCCCTCGGGATGGCGGGGTTGTTCGTGAAGAACGTGCCGCCGTCGATGTCCCACGGCAGGAACGACGTGACGCCGCGCGCGCGCATGTCGCGGTAGTTGCGCTTCGCGTACATGGAGAGCACTTCGCTTGTGTCCGGCTCGTCGATGAGGGGCTGCGTGAAGTTCCCGCCGTAGTAGCACGCCTTGTTGCCCTTGCAGTTCCACTGGATGCGGGACATCATGAACTTCTTCGCAGGTGAGCTCACGAAAGCGCGTTCGCCGAGGAAGGACGCATTGTACTCGTTCATCCAGCAGTGCTGCGTCCAGTTGTATGCGCTCCAGATGTTTACGCTGTTCGGGCCGCCGCGGAAGGTCGACCAGCTCGCGACGTGCGGCGTTCCCCACTCGACAATGAGGAGCGGCATGATGCCCTTCTCCTGCCAGTGCTCGAACCAGTCGCTGCGCTCCTGAATCGGCGCCCAGTCAAGGTAGCAGTTGAGCGTGTAGAACGAGCCTTCAGCGCCGGACTCGTGGTGGTACACAGGACGAGTGGGGTCGAAGTCCTTCATT
Organism: uncultured bacterium; assembly: GCA_902780865.1. Taxonomy (GTDB): domain Bacteria; phylum Verrucomicrobiota; class Kiritimatiellia; order RFP12; family UBA1067; genus UBA1067. The sequence goes on along the minus strand of CACZHC010000077.1, from coordinate 7,360 downwards.
TTTTCGTCCACCGTGAGCGCCAGCCTGCGGAAGCGCTGCCGCCAGTTGATGATCCCGGTCGGGATTTCGTCGGGACGCCCCGAGATGATTTCGGGGTTCTGGTCGCTCTCGTAGCCGGTGGCATTGTGCGTCGACGACCAGAAGATGAGGCCGGGCACGTTCTGGAAGCGCTTGATCATGTACTTGACGAGGCGGTCATATTCGGGGCCGTACTGCCAGTGGTGAGGATTCTTCGGGTTGTCGAACTTGCTCGGATGCGGAAGCCCGACGACATACGTCATGCCGCCCTTCGTCCCTTCGCGCAGCATCACCTCGAACGTCGTGACGTCGCCTTCGGAGAAGCCGTAGTTGGAAGTCGGGACGAACATGTTGAACCCGTACGCCCTCCGCGAAGCCGCCGCCTTCCTGATGTCCTCGTTCGCCACCGCGCCCGCATGCGAGTACGCCGTGTTGCACGGACGGAAGTGGACCGGCGTTCCGTTGAGGAGGACTTCCCTCCCCTTGAGCTCGATGTCGCGGAAGCCGAACGTCTCGGGATAGAGCTCGTCCACGACCTTGCCGCCCTTTTCGATGCGGACCTTCACGGTGTAGATGTTGTCGAGCGCGTCGAGATCCCAGAGTTTCGCGCCCTTCCATTCCCCGCCGACCACCGGCCCCGGGCCGGAGAAAGTCTTAACCTTCTTCTCGCCGTCGTAGACGTCGGCGATGACTGTTGCGCCCGGCTCTGCCGCAGCTCCCGCGGCGAATTCGACGCGGAAGTCTATCCGGCCGCCCTTCACGTTCGGACGCGCCTGGACATTGTCGATCCTCGTCCCCTTCGGCTCGGCGGCGATATACACATCTCCGTTGACGCCCGCATGCGCGGCGCGCTTCTTCGTGAACGAGCGCGCGGTGTCGGGCGCGTCGAACGCCGTGACCATCGTCTCGGCGAGCTTTGCGGACGTGAAGAACGCAATCTCGTGTTCGCCCGGCGCGAGGTCGCCAAGGGAAACCTCTCCGGCCGGGGAAGAACACCTCGCCCGACTTCTTGCCGTCAACATATACGAGCGCGATGGTGGGAATCCACTGAAAACCGACCACGATGTCGCGGCCGCGCCATGACTCGGGCACCTTGACGCGCCTTGCGTACCATGCAGAATCAATCGACTTGACCGCCACGCCCGCGGCCTCTGCGCCGGTCTTCGTGTAGATTGCCATGCCATCGCGCGCATCGCCCTTGCAGGACGGCCATTCGCCCGGGACCTTGAAATAGTAGTCCATCGACGCGACTTGCGGAGCGCGGTCGAGCGCCGCCGCCTTGTTGTCGACCTTGAACGCCCAGAGGCCGTTCAGCGAGAACTTCTCGCGCGTCGCGGTCTTCACGTGCCCGCCATCGGCGAGCGACCACATCTCCGCCTCCGAAGGAAGCTTTGCAATCGGGTCGCCCTTTACTTCCGGCGCAGGCGGGGGAGCAGGCGGGCCGGCGAGATCCGGCGGCACGGCAGTCGCCTTCGCGCCCGGACGCTTCTCGACGAGCGAGAGGACCTTCTCCGCGATCTTGGCGTGCCCGTTGTGCCCGGGATGCACCCCGTCGGGCGATCGCTCGCAGGGAATGTAGCTGTTCTTGTCGGAGAAGACATCGGTGATGTCGACGAAGATGCAGTAGTCCCTGTACTTGGGCCCGTTGAGGCCAAGGCGGAGCGAGTCCCACAACTTGTCGCTCGCCGCCGCGCAGTTCCCGTACTTCCCGCCCGGGCGGAACGCCTCGGAGTTCTTGCCGCCGACGGCCACGATCAGCGCCTTGGGGTTCTCGTGGTGCAGGGCCTCCACGAACTCGAACATGCGGTAGGCCACGTCCTCGCCCTTGTTGTTGAAGAGCAGGTCGTTGGTGCCGAGGGTGAAGGCTATCACCCCCGCGCTGCGCACGCCTTTGAGCAGCCGCGCACGGTGTACGTCGTCGATCTCCTCCTCTATGCGCTGGTTGTGGTTGCCGCTGTTCGTCAACACGCTTCTCCACGACGTAAGCCGGCTTCCGGAGCGCGCGTCGTTGACGTAGCCAAGGCCAAGAGAAGACGCGACCTTGGCGGCCCAGGAGCCGCTGTTGCCGCCGACTTTCGCACCGAAGGTGATGGAGTCGCCGATTGCGTACAGTATCCCGTCGCCGGCCTTGTGGCGCTTCGGCACGCCGTCAGACCCATTCGTCCAGATCGAAAGGTCGAGCGGCGCGTACTGCACGACATACTGAACGTCCTTGTCTATCGTGACTTCCTGCCACTTCTGGTATATCTTGCCGCCGGGGCCCTTCCACCCGACGAACATGTTCCCGTTCAGGTTGTACGGATGCTCCATGACGAGCTTCCCGCTAGTTTCGACCACGACCGGGTTCTTCCAGTCGCAAATGAACTTCGCCGTGTGGGCATACGCGCCCATGGCAACCAGCGACAGACAGCATATTACGAGTCTCTTCATAATGTGGTTCCCGTTAATGTTTTACCGTTGTGCATAATCGTTGCTTTCAGATTTTTACTCAACGGCAGTAAATCAGCAGCCCAGACGCGGCGTCCGGCGAGACAAGCGGCCGGTTGGAGACATCCACTCCTTCCCTGATGTACTCGGCCGCCCAGGTTGAGCCGCGTCTTTTTATCTCTCCGTTGGCGGCGTAGTCTCGCCAGGTCTTGCCGTTTGCGTTTTCAACATTAAGCCACTTCCGCGGCACACTCGTCGTTATGCGATGGGAGTCGAGCGACGCCAGGTTGAGGAACGGCGTCTTGAGATCTGTCGGCGGAGGGCAGTTGAAGACAATGTTCGACAGGGAGCTAAACCCCGAGAAAAACGTCGAGCATATCCTGGTGGCGTTCGTGCCGAACACCACTTCACCTACGCCGCTGCACGCGCCCCATGGGACTTCATTGTTTCCGTTTGGCAGAAGCGAGAATCCGCTCAAGTCAAGACGCTTCAGGCTGCTACACCCTGCGAACGGACCGTAAGTCGCCCCACCGATGTATCCCGCGCTCATCCCCGCGTCAAAAGTCACGTTTGTGAGAGCTGTATTGTTCATGAACGCCATTTCGTAATAATGGCATGCCATTCCCTTGAGTGATGGACCAAACACGACCGACGTCACCGGCACTTTAGTGAATACCCCGTAGTTGAGATACGAAATGCCGTACAAACGGATGTCGGTATCTCCCTGGGACATCTTGACGAGCGCAAAGGCGCCTTGTCCGATGGAAGTCACGGAATCCGGCACGCAGTTGACAATCTCTTCGCAGTTGACGCATCCGCAGAAAGCATACTCTCCGATGGTGACGAAGTATTGGTCATCCGCCGGGAATATTATCTTCTTCACCTTTTCGGCCCCTTCTTTTCCGTATGCGCCATCCCAGAAAGTTCCAGACTTGCCCCCAAAATGCGTGTCAATGGCACCAAGGACATAGGGGGCTCCCTCGTAGTCCGATATTGATTTCGAGAAGTCGATCTCCTCCGGCTCGTTTGGAACCGAAACGAAAGCCCCGAAGGTTAGGATGTTCGCCATGGCGGAAGCCTCGAACGTCCAAACTCCGTTTGAGACGACGGCTGGCGAGCAACGATCATCGTAAATCCAGTGTCCGAGCTCGCCGTGTTCCTTTTCTTTGTAAAGTATGAGCAATCGCGTGGTGTAGCTTACGTCGTCGACAAGCGAGCTCTTCCAGTACGACCCCGCACTGAGTATTTCGCCGCCTTCTGTCAGCGCGTCCCATGCGGTCTTTTGCGCGCTGTAGTCGGCGTCATTCTCGTCCAAGTGGACATACGTGACGATCATCCCGGTCTTGTTCGCACCACGGAGAACTTTTCCTCCTACGAACTCAGGCGGCATTCCGTAAAAGTGCACCTCGTCAATCGTTGTGCAGTCTGCAAATGTCCAAGCCGAGAGGCGCTTCAGATTGGGGCCGAATACGCATTTGGCGACATGGCTCCAAATGAAATGCGAGTATCCTGCACCGGAGCTTTCGTTCTGGACCGATATATTGGTTACGGACGTCAGGTCTATCGAGGAAAGAGCCGTACACTGCCCGAAGATCCCTCCCTCCAGGAGCTTAGGCGACGATGCCGGGTCGAATGTGACATTGGTGAGAGACGTGCAGTTCCAGAACGCACCTGCATGCCAGTTGCCGGATATGCTGACGAGATCAGGCCCGCAGGAGACGGACGTCAGCTTTGTGTTTGCAAACGCATTGCCGCCGATCGTCTTTATGCTCGGCAACTGCAGGTCCCCGGACATGTTTACGTCCGTGAACGCCGAATCAGAGATGGTAACCACATCGGAAGGGAAGTCTTCCGCCGCCAGCGTTACTTTGGCGCAGGACTTGAAACAGGCGATACCGAATGATGTGATTGTGGCCGGCAGGGACTGCAGCGTGGCGTTGGTGCACTGACAGAAGAAGTGATTGCCTATTTTTGCGAGCGAGTCGGGGGGCAAAGTGATTTCGCCGACGCGGAAGCACGCGGGACGCCATCCCAGCCTGCCCCAGGCCCCCGGAAGATCATAGACTGGCTGTCCGTTCTGATAAAAGCCAAACCCTTCGTTGAGTTCTGTTATCGTGTATGTCGTCGACGTATCGTCCTTCTTGACAACTGGTTTGGAGAAGTCTATCGCGGTAACGACCTCGGGATAGACGTTTGTGGCGATCGCCCCGAACTTTATGCTTGAACCGCTCACAGTTGCCTTGAATGTCCACGTCCCGTCCGAAACCACGCCGCCAGTGTAGTCAAGGTAGTCAATATGGCCATTGGGATCATAGACCCAGTTGTCAGCGAACACGCAAAATGCCGCAAGCGCCGTCGCGACGACTGCTGCCTTACGAAAAAACATCCTCTGCATTTTGATCGACATCTCGCTTTCTATTCTTGTGGACGTGGATGTATTTTATTTTTTGCGTGTATATTATACCATAAGCCCCTCAAAAAAAACCGCACGACAACATCATTTTTTCCGAACAGGAACCAACAGGGTCAATAAATATGGATTCTGAAACCAACAAACAGCCGCGATTTCGTCCGCACCGTAATCTTTTCCCTGCCTCAACCACCAATCACCTGAAAAACAAGCGTTCCGTGGGGTGTGTCCCCACGATTCATAGCTCGGCAAGGATTCGAGCACGCTGGGCGGCGTGCTCGTCCTGGGTGATCAACCCTTGGGCGAGGTACTTGTCGAGCCGCTTGAGGCGTGCAGGGACGCTGGCGCCCCGCCTCCTTTTCTCCGCCCCATCATTCTTAATCCTGTCAATCTTGTTAATTCTGTCTAAAAACTCTTCCCGCATCCCTATTGCTGGGATTGCCGCCACCGCCTGACGAAGGACATCCTCATTCTCGTGGTAGTAGTGTCGAGTCATCGCAGTCGAAGAGTGTCCGACAATTGATGCCACTATGGGCAAAGGGACCCCTGCATTGGCGGCAAGGGAGACGAAGGTGTGGCGAAGGGAGTGGAAGGTCGCCTCCGGAGTGCGGGTCCTTCGCCCTTCTATCTTCACGCTCGTCTCGATATGCGCCGCCTTGAAGATCAATTCAAGTCCGTGGCTAACACGCCATTTGCTGTTTTTGTAGTAGTCGGAGATTGTAGGATTGACGAAAGCAGAGGCGGAGAATGCCTTGTTGGTGTCTTTTCGTGTCTCGCGAATTAACCGCCCCTTGCGGGTGGGCGCGACCCCTGGGGAAGCGACCAAGCCGAGCGAAGCGAGTGCCGAGCGAGCTTTCGTGTCCGGGCTGTGCGGCAAGACGGAGGCTTCCTGGCGCGGCGCGGCGACGGCGGAGGCATCGCCTCCAAGACCGTCGTCGCGATGCGTCAGGTCAGGCTGCGAAGCAGCCGCCGCACATGCACGGCGTTCGTGGTCGCGCGCCAGCGCCGCCTCAAGTTCTGCGTGGAGCTGCGGGTGTATCGGAATCGTCACTGGCTGACCGTGTGCGTGCTTGCGGGTCTTCGTCGGTACGAGCTGGATGACACCTCGTTCAAGATTGACTGAATCCCAACGAAGACAGCAGCAATCCCCAAGACGAAGTCCTGTATAAATGCCGACAACGAACAGCCGCCGCCATTCGTTCCCGGCTTTTGTCGCGGCCTTTAGCAATCGCTCCAGCTCATCAAGAGTCAACTCGCGGCGACTGTGGCAGTCGTCAGCATGAAGCCGCACGCCTTCCCACGGATCATCGGCGAGTCCAGCCTTGGCTGCAAGAACATGAAATATCTCCCTGAGTACGCAGATGCGGGCGTTGTAGGTCGACGCGCAGACTTCGGCACGGATGCAGGCGAGATATTCCGCAATCGCCTCATGCGTCACTTCGGCGAGGTTGCCGATTTCGAGATGATGATGTTCCATCCATCGGGCAAATTCCATCCAGACGAGTCGCTTCGCGTTTAGAGTCGATGGCGCGAGGTCTCGCCTGTCTGGGGATTTCATATACTCAAGCCACACATCCGCCAGCGGCAGCCTCCTCGAACCAAGCCCCAATGGGCTCAAGAACCGCTCAAGGAACTTCTCGGCCTTCTCGCGGTCGGTAGTTCGCGTCGAACGGCTGTACCGCTTGCCCTTGATCCCGACCCTCATCGTCCATCGCCCGCTCTTTTCGAGCTGAAGACTGCCCGTGCCCTTTTCTCTTGCCATTGCCTCCTCCTTTTTGAGTTTTTGCAATGGCAGGTATTCTACCCGATTCGCCGCCTCGGCGTCCCCTCAACCGCCAACCGCCTGAAAAACAAGCGTTCCGCGGGGTGTGTCCCCATCCAGACTTCCATATTACGCCTCAAGGCAGAACATCGTCAGGGGGTTCTGCTTCGCAACATCGGCATGGCTTGCGATAAACGCGCGGTTGTTCGCGACCAGCTCGTCGAAAGACACGGGCTCAAAGTTGTTGACGTCAACTCCGGCGTTGAGCATTCGGGAGCGGCGGGCGATGAGCGGCCAGTAGTCGTCCCTCACGTTGTTGTGGATGTGCCCGTAGACCATGTAGCCCCGCCGCGCCTGCGGATAGGAAAGCATCGGATAGTGGCAGAGCGTCAGAACCCTTCCGTCGACCTCGACTTCCTTGAGAGTCTGGACGCTTGCGAAATATTCGGACGCCACCACCCTCTTCATCCACGTATGGTCGTGGTTTCCGACAATCAAGTGCTTGCGCCCGTTGAGCGCCTTCAGGATCGGTCCGACCTTCGCCGCCCGAAAGAACAAGTCGCCAAGTATGTAGACGGTGTCGTCAGCCTTGACCTTTGCGTTCCATTTTGAAAGCAACGCCTCGTCCATCTCCTCGACCGTCTCGAACGGACGGCTGCAGAGGCGGATGATGTTGAAATGCCCGAAATGCTGATCTGACGTAAAGTATGTCATAGATCACTCCAGCGACGAAATGAATGCGG
>CACZHC010000076.1 GCA_902780865.1 uncultured bacterium | reverse complement strand
TCCTCCTTTCCCCCGCACCCCTTTTTCTCCTTGCTGTCTTCTCCCTGCGCTGACGCGCAAAAAAGAAATTCAAAAATTATGGTTGCTATGGGGGTGGTGCAGTTTGTTTTTCGTCTTCGTCGATCCCCACGGCCTTCCTCTCTTTTTTGCTGACCCGTTAGATATTACCATTCTCATTAGGAGTCAGGGGGTGGTCTTGGGGGTGCGGGATTTGGTATAATACGTGCTCCAAGGAAAGAGGACCAAATGAAGAAAGCACTCATCACTGGCATTACGGGGCAGGACGGCAGCTATCTCACGGAGCTGCTGCTCGAAAAGGGCTATGAAGTCCACGGCATAATCCGCCGCGCCTCGACGTTCAATACGGAGAGGATAGACCACCTCTACCAGGACCCGCACATAAACGGCGTTAAGCTCTTTCTCCACTACGGAGACCTCGCGGACAGCGCGAACCTCGTAAAGCTCGTCTACGAGATACAGCCCGACGAAATCTACAACCTCGCGGCGCAGAGCCACGTGCGCGTGTCGTTCGACTCGCCAGAGTTCACCGGCGACGTCGATGCGCTCGGCGCGATGCGTCTTCTCGAGGCAATCCACCTCACCGGGCGCGACAAGACTACGAAGTTCTACCAGGCGTCGACTTCCGAGCTCTTTGGCCTCGTGCAGGAGGTCCCTCAGAAGGAGACGACGCCATTCTACCCGCGATCGCCCTACGCCGTTGCGAAGCTCTACGCGTACTGGGCCGTCCGCAACTACCGCGAGGCGTACGGCATCTTTGCCTCGAACGGAATACTCTTCAACCACGAGTCGCCTCGCCGCGGCGAGACGTTTGTGACGCGCAAGATCACCAGGGCCGTCGGCCGCATCAAGATGGGGCTCCAGGACAAGCTTTACATGGGCAACATCAACTCGCTCCGCGACTGGGGCTTTGCGGGCGACTACGTCGAGGGCATGTGGCGAATCATGCAGCACGAGCGGCCCGACGAGTTCGTCCTTGCGACGGGCGAGATGCACACGGTCAAGGAGTTCCTCCAGGAGGCGTTCGGGCTCGTCGGCCTCGACTGGGAGAAGTACGTCGAGTGCGACAAGCGGTATCTCCGCCCGACCGAGGTCGACCAGCTTCTCGGCGACGCGTCGAAGGCGAAGCGCGAGCTTGGCTGGGAACCGAAGGTCAAGTTTCACGACCTCGTGAAGATGATGGTCGAGTCCGATCTCGAGCTCGCCCGAAAGGAAAGGGCGCTCAAGGATGCTTAAGACCGACAAGATCTACGTCGCGGGGCATCGTGGCATGGTTGGCTCGGCGTGCGTCCGCGCACTGAAGGCGGCGGGCTTCGAGAACATCGTTACGCGCACCCATTCCGAGCTTGATCTCCTCGACCCGGCCGCGGTCCGCGCGTTCTACGAGGCGGAGAGACCTGACGTCGCCATAATCGCGGCGGCTCGCGTCGGCGGAATCGGCGCGAACAGCGCGGCGAACGCCAGGTTCCTCTACGAGAACGAGCTCATTGCGCTAAATACGATCTGGTCTGCGGCCGAGACTGGCGTTAAGCGGCTTCTCTTCCTCGGTTCGACGTGCATCTACCCGCGCATGGCGCCGCAGCCGATCCCCGAGTCGGCGCTTCTCACTTCGGAGCTCGAGAAGACGAACGAGGGCTATGCGCTCGCGAAGATATCGGGGCTCAAGCTCTGCGAGTTCCTGAGGCGCGAGAGAGGGCTTGTCTACCATTCGCTCATGCCGACGAACCTCTACGGGCCCGGCGACAACTACGATACCGAGCATGGCCATGTTCTGCCGACGATGATACGCAAGTTTGAGACGGCGCGCGTCGGCGGCGGGCAGAAGGTGACGCTCTGGGGGTCGGGCTCGCCTCTTCGCGAGTTCCTGCACGTGGACGATCTTGCGTCGGCGTGTCTATTCCTCCTCGAGATGGAGAATCCGCCGGATCTCGTCAACGTCGGCTCGGGGCGCGAAGTGACGATACGCCAGCTTGCGGATATGGTGAAGGAGGCAACGGGCTCACAGGCGTTCATCGAGTGGGATCGCACGAAGCCCGACGGCACCCCGAGGAAGCTCTGCGACACGCGGCTCATTCGCAAGCTCGGCTGGGCGCCGAAGATCGGCCTTGCCGCCGGCCTTCGCCGCACCGTCGACGAATACCGCGCCGAGGTCGCCTCTGGCCGCGTCCGCGTTTGATGCATAGCAGAAGGCGAAAAGAATGTTCATGGATGGTTCGCGGCGGGATTGCCGCCGTGTGCTCTGTCTTTTTTCTTTTCTCCGGCTGTACGACCTCAGACTTTGGCAGCGGCTTTCTTTTCCCTGGCAATCTCCCTCTCGCCGAAAGCGGCACGCCCCTTGCCGATATAGTCGTCGCATCTGATGCCGACGAAAACCTCCGCTTCGCCGCCGACGAACTAAAGCTCCACCTCGACCAGATAACAGGCGGCAGCTTCTCGATCGTCGCCCAGCCGGCAGAAGGGCGCAAATCGATTCGAATCGCCTACAACGCCAAGCTCGAGAAGCAGGAGCTGACCATTTCCTTCTCCCACGACGGCGTCGCTCTCGAGAGCGGCGGATTCCCGGAATACGCAGTCTGGGACTTCCTTCGCGACTATTGCGGCGTCACATGGCTCGACCCAACCGAAGCCGGCACAATCATCCCTTCTGATCCCAATCTCGCCGTCAGGCGGCGGAACCGCAGGGACAGACCCTTCGCAAAAGGTCGCAATCCGGGCAACATGTCCGACGGTCGCGTGTTCAGCGGCTCGTTCGCCCCGGAACTTTGGAAGACAGGCTCCCCTGGCTGGACAAACTACCTCCATGTCGCCTATCCTTCCGCCTTTGCGGGCGGGCGTTCCTTCGCCGACGCCAAGAGCGAAATCGACCGCCGCAAGAACCTCTTTCTCAGGCGCATGAAGGCAGGCGGCGAGATTTCAAGGGCATGTCATTCGTTTTACGGATGGTACGACCGATTCTGGGACAAGGGCCATCCCAATTTCGAGCGGTTCAGGCCAGATTTCTTCGCCAAGGGGTATGACGACAAGGACAGACCGCCGCAGCTTTGCTACTCAAATCCCGAAGTGATCAAGCAGGCGGTGGCCGATGTCCGCGCCTACTTTGACAATGGCGACAAGCTTGGCTATCAATGGGGCAAGGATGTCTGCTGTTTAGAGCCAATGGACAACACCTCCTTCTGCAAATGCGAGAAGTGCCTGGGCCAAGTCCGCCGCGATCTCAAGGATGTAAGCTCGCGGCATTCCGACTATTGGTTCAGGTTCGTAAATTCCGTGGCGAGGGAGATCGCGAAGTCGCATCCCGGCAAGAGGATATCCACGCTTGCCTACTTTTCCCACTGCGGCGCTCCGTCCTTCAGGCTAGAGCCGAACGTAATCGTCCATTTTTGCTTTACGCGCAACCGCATGCCATACACCGAGAGGTGCGAGTTCGAGATTGAGCTTCTTCGAAACTGGCGCGCCGAGTATCCAGACAGGCCGTTTGGCCTATGGCTCTACAACACATGGCCCAAGGAATGTGCAGACCGCTACACGCACGTCAACTGCTTTCCGGGGTTCTTTGCGCATTCCCTTGGCAGGGAATATGCTGTCCTCGAAGATCTGGACATATCCGAGCACATCTACAACTGCGGTTTCGTAGACGACTACGAGAACTACCTTTCGCTTCGGTGGATGTGGAATCCGCAGGAACCGCTCAAGGAGCTCAAGGAGGACTATTTCGCGTCCTATGGCAAGGCGGCCGTTCCGTTGAGGAAGTTCTACCGCATCGTGGAAGAGCGCTACTGCAACCCGCTAAACTATCCGCCGGAAGTCCTTGTGGAGAACGACTACCAGGACGCCCATATTGCCTGGGACATATTGGGCACGGCAGACGTAATGCGCGACTTGGAGAAGTTGATGGCGGAGGCAGAGCGCCTTGCCGACACGCCCTTGGCGAAGGCCCGTGTCGCGAACTGGCGCGCCGGCATCTTCGACTACATGTGGGCCGGGTATAAATAGCCGCTGGCTTAGCGCAGGGTCGCGTAATATGGTATAATTGTCGGCATGAAACGGATATTCTTGTTCCTTGTCGTCAATATCGCGGCGGTCGCGACGTTGACTATCGTGGCGACGATTGTCTGCGGACTCTTGGGCGTTGACCTTGCCGCAGAACTTGGAGAAGGCGGCTATGCGCCGCTTTTGGTGTTTTCGTTCATCTTCGGCATGGCGGGCTCGGTAATCTCGCTTCTCATGTCGAAGACTCTCGTCAAGGCGACGATGAAGTGCCGAACGATAGACGGCACAGAGGGCGAGGCGGAGCGCTGGCTCGTCTCAACCGTCGAAGACCTCGCGCGCCGCGCGAACATCAAGACGCCCGAGGTCGCGATCTACCCGGGCGCGGCAAACGCGTTCGCCACCGGTGCGTTCAAGAATTCCGCGCTCGTCGCTGTTTCGACCGATATTATGGGACAGATGACGCGCGAGGAGCTTCGCGGTGTCCTTGGCCACGAAATCTCGCATGTCGCAAATGGCGACATGGTGACGATGGGCATTACCCAGGGAGTCCTCAACACGTTCGTCATCTTCTTTGCGCACTTGCTTGCGTCGGTCACTGTCCAGCTCTTTCAGGTAGCGTTCGGCATCCTTGCCTCGATTGTCGTCATGTGGTACAGTCGCCGTCGCGAATTCGCCGCTGATGCCGGGTCTGCTCGGCTCATTGGCACACCGGCGCCGATGATCGCCGCGCTGCGCCGCCTCGGGAACCTCCAGCCAGGCGTTCTCCCCGACTCTCTCAAGGCGTTTGGCATAAGCGGCAAGCATGCCTCGCTCTTTGCGTCGCACCCGTCGCTTGACGACCGCATCAATGCGCTGATGAACCTTCCGCCCGACACCGGCGTTTGATAGTATTGAAGAAGGAGGCATGTACGATGAAAAAGATTGTAAGCTGCGCTGTGTTTGCGCTGGTTGCGGGGATTGCCCTTGCGGACGTTACGCCGATTGAGGCGTCGATTGCGAAGGGCGCAAAGTTCCTGCTCGCGAACCAGCAGGCGGATGGCCATTTCTCCGACGCGCAGATGCCGGCCTTGACGGCGCTTCCCCTCTGGGCGCTGAGTGGATGCGGCGATACGAGCGAGACGGTCGTCGAGGCGAAGAAGAAGGCGGCGAAGTTCGTCCTTGGCACGCAGCGCGATGACGGTGGCTTCTATGTCCCGAAACCGGGCCGCGGCGGCTCGGGGCTCGGCAACTACAACACATCCGTGTGCCTCTCCGCGCTTTTTGACTCGAAGCTCGCGCCGACAGCGCCGCTTTTGAAGGCGCGCGAGTATGTCGCCTCCTCGCAGCTCACGGGCGACGACACGATGGCTGGCGGCTTCGGCTACGACAAGATCTCGCGCCGCCGCTATGCCGACCTCTCCAACACGTCGTACGCGCTCTCCGCGATGGCGAAGACGGCCTCGCTCGAGGAGTTTCGCGAAGGCGGCAAGCGCGTCGACCTCGACTGGGACAAGGCGCTTGCGTTTGTCGAGAACCTGATGAAGAAGGAAGGGCCCGATGCGGGCGGCGCTGCGTACAACGACCGCACTCCGCAGGGTGGAACCGAGACGAACGCGCAGGGCAAGGTCGCGCTCAGGGCATACGGCGCGATGACATACGCGGCGGTTCTCTCGATGTGCTCTGCGAAGCTCGACAAGGCCCGGCATGGGCAACCAGGGGCTCTACTACTTCTACGACATCATGACGCGCGCGCTCGACGCGGCGAAGATCGACAAGGTTGGCGATCACGATTGGAAGAAGGAGCTTTCGACGAAGATCATTGCTCTTCAGAGGGAGGACGGCAGCTGGGCCAACGAGAACAACCGCTTCTGGGAGTCGGATCCTGTGCTTTGCACGTCGTTCGCGCTTCTCGCGCTGGAGCTGTGTCGCTAAAATGGTTAACAATGAATCAGGGTCGGACCTTTCTGATCGCAGTAGTTCGACGCAGCTTTAGCTGTGTCACTACTGTGTCAGAGGGGGCTGACCCTAAATAAATCATGGCAAAGCTTGTTGATGTTTTCTTGAAGGGCGGGCCGGTCATGTGGCCGATTCTGGGGCTTTCCATCCTCGGGCTCGCGATCCTCATCTGGAAGGCGTTTGAGTTCCGCGCTGGGCGGGTCAACGCAAAGGGGCTGACGATTGTCTCGACGATCATCACCGCGGAGCCGATGCTCGGCATCCTCGGCACAGTCATCGGCATCATGCAGACGTTTGGCGCGCTAAACGGCACTGACGCCAATCCTCTTGCGGCGACGGCAGGCATCGGCGAGGCGCTTATCACGACCGCGGCGGGACTTATCGCGTCGCTGATTCTCCTTTTCCCGTACAATGTACTTGATTCGAGGGTGGAAGAATAAACCTAAAAACGGCATATTTAACGCAGAGGCGCGTAACCGCCGCGAAAGCGGGGCTCGCGATTCGTAGCGAGCCAAGCCGAGCGAAGCGAGTGCCGAGAGACGCAAAGTGCGCAGAGAAATGAATTATAAAAAGAAATAAATCATGAAATCTGTCAAAACACTCCGCGTTCTCTGCGACTCCGCGGCTCTGCGTTAAAAATACACAACTGGTAAATTTCGGATAGATGAGAAAGAAAAGGAGAGGTGCACGGCTTGAAATGATGTCGCTAATGGACGTCATGTTTCTCGTGCTTGTCTTTTTCATCTACTGCATCTTTGACATGGCCGTTCATAAAGGCCTCAAGGTCGATCTCCCCGACGCCGCGGGCGCGGCGGAAAAAGGCGAACGGATAGTCGTCACGATCCTTCCCGACGACTCGATGCAGCTGAACGGAATGCCGATGGAGCGCGACGCGATAGTCTCGCGCGTGAGGGAACTCAATGCCGTTAAGATGAATCTCCCTGTTCTTATCTCTGGTGATAGGAAGTCGTCGCTTGGCACAGGTATAGAGCTTCTTTCCGCGCTAAAGGCCGCAGGAGTGGAGAAAGCCACATTTCAGGTTAAAGGAAAATGAAAAAGGGTCTGACCTTTCTGATCGCAGTAGTTCGACGCAGCTTTAGCTGTGTCACTACTGTGTCAGAGGGGTCTGACCCTTATGGCATATGAAATTCTCCACGGCGATTATTGCTTCTATCGCGGCTCATGGCTTGGTTGCCGTGGGGATCGTCGCCTATATGAAGTATGCGCCAGGCCCGACGGCTGTTGCCACCCTCGACCTTTCAAGCGTAGATCTTTCATTCGCTGAAGACGAAGACGAGACCGCGGCAGTTTCGCCGACAATGCCAGCGATGCCCGAGGTCGAGCCGCCGAAGCCGCGCGAGGAAAAGCCGCCTGAGGCCGAAAGGGCAGAAGACCCGCTGCCACCAGATCCCGTAGCGCCGAAGCTTGCGGAACCCGAGCCGGAGCGCGAGAAAATGGAGACGCCCGAGCTGAAACCAGAGCCGGAGAAGCCGAAGGTGGAGCGCCCTCCTGCAGAGCCGGTGCCCGCCGTGGCGCCAAAGCAGGCGAAGATCGACGCGCCGCCGAAGCCGCGCAAGACGATTCGTCCCGATTATCCGAAGGGCGCTCGGCAGCGCGGCGAGCAAGGCGACGTGGTCCTTGAGATTCGCGTGAACGCCGCAGGAATTGTCGACCGCGTCGACATCGTTTCGCCCAGCGGTTTTTCCGAGCTCGACGAAGCGGCCGTTCGCGCGGCACGCGCGGCGCGTTTCACGCCCGCGAAGTCAGGCGGCTCGGCCGTCGCCTCAACCGCCCGACTTACGCTTACCTTCAAGCTCAAGTGACAGACGAGGCGCCTGCGATCTTCTTCTCGAGCTCCGCCTTGAGCGAGTTGAACTCGTCGGATTCGAACGGCTTGTCGTTCCAGTCGATGAAGGTCTGCTGGAGGTCCATGAAGAACTTGCGCATGTCCGCCTTGTCGTCGATCGAGTATTCGCCGAGAAGGGCCTTTTCGACTATGTCGAACATTACCTTCTGGCGGGCGACCGGCGTCGTCGCGTCGGATTCGGAGAACGCGTTCTGCTGGAGGTATACGGCGTCGAGGAACTCGGCCTTCAAGTAGGTCGTGAAGTCGGCAAGCGAAGTTCCCTCTTCGCCCACGACCTTCATCATCTGCCCTACCTCGTTGCCCTTGCGCAGTATCGCGCGCGCCTTTTCGACGCGAGCCTGTTCGATTACCGAGGCATAGTGGCTCCAGCTGTCGAGAGGGTCGATTGCCGGGTAGCGGCGTGCGTCGGAGCGCGCGCGGGAGAGCCCGTGGAAGCCGCCTACGACCTTCAATGTCGCCTGGGTCACGGGCTCGTCGAAGTTGCCGCCTGCGGGCGACACCGTTCCGCCGATTGTGACCGACCCCGTCGAGCCATCCTTTAGCATGACGCGGCCCGCGCGCTCGTAGAACGCCGCGATTCTTGACTCGAGGTAGGCGGGGAACGCCTCTTCGCCCGGGATTTCCTCAAGTCGGCCCGAGAGTTCGCGCATCGCCTGCGCCCAGCGCGAGGTGGAGTCGGCGAGAACGAGGACATTGAGCCCCATCTGCCTAAAGTACTCGGCGAGCGTCACTGCCGTGTAGACCGACGCCTCGCGCGAGGCGACAGGCATCGACGACGTGTTGCAGATGATGATCGTGCGCTTCATGAGCGACTGCCCCGTCTTGGGGTCGACGATCTCGGGGAATTCCTTTAACGTCTCGACGACTTCGCCCGCGCGTTCGCCGCAGGCGGCGGAAATCACGATGTCCACCTTCGCGTAGCGCGCTGTAGTCTGCTGGAGAACCGTCTTGCCCGCGCCGAAGGGGCCGGGGATGCAGTACGTTCCGCCGATGGCGACAGGAAAGAACGTGTCGATCGTGCGGACCGTCGTCTCGAGCGTCTCTGTCGGCGCGAGGCGCTCCTTGAAGCACTTGATCGGCACCTTGACTGGCCAGCGCTGCATCATCTGGACGGGAACGTCCTTGCCATCGGGACCGGTAAGCGTCGCGATCGTGTCGGTCACGGTGTAGTCGCCGGCAGGGGCGAGGGACTTGACGGTGTAGACGCCGCGGAGCGCGAAGGGGACCATGATCTTGTGACCCGGCATCGTTTTGTTGTCGAAGATGCCTTCCGTCACCCAGCCGAGGAAGTCGCCGGCCGTAACGCGGTCGCCGACCTTGGCAAGCGGATGGAAATCCCATTTCCTGTCGCGGGGAAGGCCGGAGAGGTACATGCCGCGCTGGAGGAAGAATTCTGCGTCCTTTGAAATCTTGCCCGCCTCCTTCGCGAGGTCTGCGAGAGGGTTCTGGAGGCCGTCGTAGACCTGTGCGAGCATGCCGGGCCCGAGCTCCGCGGCAAGCAGCTCTCCCGTGAACTCGACGCGGTCGTCGACCATGAGGTCTGTCGTCGCGTCGAACACCTGCATGTCGCAGCGCGTGCCGCGCACGCGCACGATTTCCGCCATCAGCTTCTTGCCATCGCACACGGCGTAGCCGACTTCGTTCTGCGCAACGGCGCCGTCGAAGGCGACCGTGATCATGTTGCCGTTGACGGCGACGATTTTTCCGGTAGTTGTCATACTTTCGATTCTTCTTTCGTTTCTGCCGTAAGCCTGTCAAACGCCGCGTTGCCTTTCTCCGTCGAGATGGCGGAGCGGCGCAGCGCGATCTTGAGACGAACCGCGTAGGTGGCGAGCGCGCCGGAACCAAGCGGCGAGGCCGGCGGGGTAAGTTCGCCTGCGGCGTCCCACCAGACCCTGTCGATCATGTCCTGGCGCTTCGCGACTTCCTTCTCTTGAAAGCAGGCGGTGACGCGGTTTTTCCAGTAAAGTGAGCAGCCGTCCGCGGGACGCTCGTACTTGGCGCCGCCTCTCGCGGCGGCCATTGCGTTGCGGAGCTGGGTTTCGAGGTCGTTCCATCCCGACGAGGCGACGAGTCGTTCAGCGTCTGGCGCGGTTTCCGCGAACTTCTCCCACGTAATCGGCGCAGGCGCGTCGAACGCAAGCGTTGGGAGACTTGCGACTATGTAGTCGGTGGACATCACTTGAGCAGCTTCGCGAGGTCTGGCCTGAGCCGCTTTGCGAGCTCGTCCGCAATTACTTCGCCGGTGAACGCATGCTCCACGCGGCCGCCGTCGGTTTTTACGGAGAAGCCGGTCCCGAGCGTATCGTCCATCACTACCGTGACGTTGCCCTTGGAGGCGAGTTGCGCCTTGAGGGCGGCGGCGAGCTTGGGGGCCGCCGCGACTTCTACAGAGCCGACGAGATCCTTGATCGCCTCGGCGACGAGGCTGGCCGCTGTCTTTTCGTCTGCAAGAGCGGTGTCGACATCCATCTTGAGGACTTTCTCGAGAAGGGCGGTGACGGACGACTCTATCTTGAGTATCGTGTCGCGCTCTGCCTGGCGCACCGTCTCTGCAGCACGCGAGGCGTAGTCTGCCGCGGCCTTTTCTGCGTCCGCCTTGGCTTTCGCTGCATCGGCGTTCGCCGTCTTCACGATGTCGGCGGCCTTCGCCTTGGCGTCGGCAATTATCTTGTCGGCTTCGGTGCGGGCCTTTTCGACGCCCTCGCGGTTGATCTTCTCCAAGAGACTCTGCAAATCTTCAGACATGTCGTTCCTCCAAAAGTGCTTTAAATTATATCTTTTTTGCCGCCGATAAGTCAAGGCAGAGGGCGTATTTTTTGGTATAATGAGGGCGGTAGAAAACACCAGAAACGAGGAATTGAGACATGAGAGCATCAAGCATGGCAGCGACGGCGTTCATTTTTTCCGCAATGACTGTCTTTGCGGCGCCGGTAGAATGGGATTTTCCGCGCATGGGGAGCTGTCACGAGGGCATTGCCTTTGGCGACGGCAAGACGGGCGTCCTCGTCTGGGGTGGCGGCGACGAGATTCGCCTCACTGTCGGGCGCTCGGACCTCTGGGACCATCGAGGCGGATATTCCTGGACTCCCGAGCAGAACTATACGAACATTGTCGCCGCCGTCCATTCCGGCGACAAGGATCGTCTCTACGGGCTTTTCAAGAAGGAGACGCCTAAGGGCGAGCCGCGAAATCCCTACATGCTGCCTTTGGGCCGCGTCATGATCAAGGTCCCCGGCAAGACGCTGAAGCGCGGTACGCTCGATCCGTTCACCGGTCTCGGCAGTCTCGAGTTCTCCGAAGGCGGCGCGGTTGGCCTTGCGATGTCGAAAAGGGACGGGGGGCTCTTTGCAATGGCGTTCCCCAAGGATGTCGCGTTTGAGGCCAAGACGATTCCCGCGACCGACTTCCCAGTTTATGAAAGACAGCTCAAGCCGATTGGCTTCGAGAAGGCTTCCCTGATCGGAGACGATAGCAAGGGTGCTGGTGGCTTTAGGTGGGCGCTTCCTGCCGATCCGCAGGTCTGGCTCGCTTGGCAGCAGATAGAGGACCGCCAGACCAAGCAAATAACATTTCGGCTCGGCACGGGCCGTGGTAACGAGGTGCTTGCACAGCATCGCCGTTATTCGGATGTCGCCGCCGAGTCTGTCGCGTACTGGAAGCTTTTCTGGTCTGAAGGCGCGCGCGTGAAGGTGCCGGATCCCGTGGTCCAGCGCATCTTCGACTACGGCATGTACCGCTTCGGCGCGATGACAGACCCCGACGGCGTTCCCGCTGGGCTTCAGGGCGTCTGGCTTGAGGATGACCGGCTCGTTCCGTGGAACGGCGACTACCACTTCAACATCAATGTCCAGGAATGCTACTCGCCCGCCTATCGCGGCGGTCACTTCGAGAACCTCCTACCGCTTTTCAGGATGGTCCTTTCGTGGCGGCCGCTTCTCAGGAACAATGCGAAGAAATTCGTCGGCATTGACAATGGCTATGTTCTTCCGCACTCCGTCGACGACCGCGGCGTTTGCATCGGCGGCTTCTGGACTGGCACTATCGACCACGGCTCTACGGCGTGGGTCGCCGCAATGATGATGCGGTATGTGCGCTACTCGGGCGACGTCGAGTTTCTAAAGGGCGGAGCCTATGACTTCATGAAGGGCGCGATGAACGTCTACCGCGCGATGATGGAGGAGGAGAACGGCAAGCTCACGCTTCCGCTTGGGCCTTCGCCTGAGTGGGGCGGAGCAGACGTGAGAAGCGCGGTCGGGCGCGATCCCAGTTTCCAGCTTGCGGCGGCCCACCGCCTCGCGCGAGATCTCGTCGACGCGGCGAAGCTCCTTGGCGTACAGCCGGACGCGATGTGGCTCGACGTCGAAAAGCGTCTTCCGCAGTATTCGGCGGGGCAGAGCGGCATAGAGCTCTTTCGCGGCCAGGCGCTCACGGAATCGCACCGTCACCACTCGCACATGGCGGGGCTCTATCCGTTTGATACGCTCGACCTCTCCGACAAGACGACGCGCGATGTCGCGGCGAAGACTTACGGGACATGGGTCTACCGTGGAACCGGGCTTTGGTCGGGCTGGTGCGTCCCCTGGGCGTCGATCCTGAACACGCACGTCGGCAACGCCCAGGCGGCGGTGGAGTTCCTCAGGTCGTGGGACGCATACTTCTGCAATCCCGGCCACGGCTCATTGCACAACGCGTATGCCGGCTCGGGCGACGGGCAGATAATGCAGATGGACGGGCAGTGCGCGGCGGCTACGGCCGTCCTCGAGATGATGGCGCACGAGGTGAACGGCAAGGTCGAGTTCTTCAAGGGCTGCCCCGAGTCGTGGCGCGAGGTCTCGTTCGAGAATCTCGCGCTTTCCGACGGCCGCCGCGTCAACGGCCGCCGCATCGCCGGCAAGATAGCGATCGAGGAAGTGAAGTAACTTTTGCGGTAGCGCATTTCGGCGCTGAATTTGGTATAATTCGCACATGAGCAAATTACACCTCGGCGTTCTCGGGTCCGGTGCGGGCTCGAACATGCAGTCAATTGTCGACGCGATCGAAGCGGGTACGCTCGACGCAGACATCAAGCTTGTCCTCGCAGACGTCCCGGACGCGAAGATCCTCGATCGCGCGAAGAAGCACAACATTCCGTGCCAGTATCTCGACTGCGCGCCGTGGAAGACGAAGCTGGAAGGCCCGGCGGAAGACCGCTGCATCGAACTTCTGAAAGGCGCTGGCGTCGACACTGTCGTTCTCGCTGGTTTCATGCGCATCGTCAAGCCAAAACTCCTCGCCGCGTTTCCGAATCGCGTGCTCAATATCCACCCCGCGCTTCTCCCCGCGTTCCCGGGCGTCCACAGCTGGACCCAGGCGCTCGACTACGGATGCAAGGTCGCGGGCGTGACGGTTCATTTCGTCGACGCCGGAACGGACTCCGGCCCCATCATCGTGCAGAAGGCCGTGCCGGTTCTCGAAGACGATACGCCCGAGACCCTCCACGCGCGAATCCAGGTGCAGGAGCACATCGCTTTCCCCGAGGCGCTCAACATTCTCGCTTCGGGCAAATACCGCGTCGAAGGCAGAAGAGTAAGGATAGGATAAGCCATGAAAAAGTCACTGTTGCTTCTTGGGTTTGTTGCTGCGCTTGCCGCGCAGGCGGAATTTGTTCGGGGCTGGTTGACCACGACGTTACCGACTGGAGAGGAGACGGTCGAGGTCGAGGCGGAGTGGTTTGAGGACTACGGTGGATGGGTGAACGACACTCAGTTCATGGACCAGATGGGCTCGCCTTATCTTCTTGCGCACGGACTCGGCAAGCCGGTTGCTGACGCGAAGACGAGGTTCAAGGCAAAGGGCGGCAAGTACAACGTCTGGGTGCGCACCAAGAACTGGACGGCTCCTTGGCATCCCGACATTGGCGCCGGGACCTTCAACCTCGTCGTCAACGGCGAGAAGCTGCCGAACCTTCTCGGTTGTCAGGGGAAGGGCGAATGGCTGTGGGTCAAGGCGGACGACGTGACGCTCAAGGACGGGGAGAACACGCTCGCCCTGCACGACTGCGACGGATTCGACGGACGCGTCGACGCGATTGTGTTTTCAACGTCGGCGCGACCGATGCCGATTGTCGACGAGCTTGAGTCGAGCCGTGCCGCCGGGAAAGTCGGCTTTCGCCGGCAGACCTATGTACCCAATCCCGAGTCTCTGCCCAGATTTGACCTGTGTGTGGTGGGCGGCGGTGTTGCCGGAATCTGCACGGCAGTGACGGCTGCGCGTCTTGGACTTTCCGTTGCGCTTGTCCACGACCGTCCCGTGCTTGGCGGGAACAACTCGTCCGAGGTCCGCGTCCATCTCGGCGCGTACCAGAACATTCCGCCATATCCTCGGCTTGGCGACGTCCTTGCCGAGTTCGGGCCGAAGCGCGGCGGAAACGCCGAGAGCGCCGCAAACTACGAGGACGATAGGAAACTCGCGATAATCAAGGCGGAGAAGAACATACGCCTCTTCCTCAACGAGCATGTGAACGGAGTGAAGACAAACGAAATGGGACGCATTCTCTCTGTTCGCTCCATCAATACGAAGACTGGCGTCGCGACCTGGTTCGAGGCGGCGAACTTCGCGGACTGCACGGGCGACGGAACGGTCGGCTATCTCGCTGGCGCGGACTGGCGCATGGGGCGCGAGGCGAAAAGCGAGACGAACGAGCCGGATGCACCGGAGAAAGCCGACATGATCACGATGGGCGCGTCCGTCCAGTGGAACGCGGGGAAGACGTCCGGCGACGCGGCGTTTCCGACGCGGCCATGGATGCTCAAGACGATCAACGAGCAAAACTGCTCTCCGCACCTCAAGGGCGACTGGTGGTGGGAGGCGGGGCTTGGCCGCGACCAGATCAAGGAAGGCGAGTACATCCGCGACTATGGACTCCTCGTTGCGTTCTCGAACTGGGCGTTCGTAAAGAACGGCTACTCCAAGAAGGACGCGTTCGCCGACAAGGAGCTCAAGTGGGTCGCCTACAACGCCGGTCGCCGCGAGTCGCGCAGACTACTCGGCGACTTCATCCTTGACCAGAACCACCTCCGTAAAAAGGACTTCCAGCCAGACGGCACGTGCGCGACGACGTGGACTATCGACCTGCATCTCCCGAAGACGGCGCGCGAGTCGAAGTTCGAGGGCGAGCCGTACCAGTCAAACTCGCTCAACGAGAAGATATGGCCGTATCCCGTGCCGTACCGCTGCCTCTACTCGCGCAACGTGCCGAACCTCTTCATGGCTGGGCGCGACATCTCGGTGACGCACATTGCGCTCGGGACGACGCGTCTCATGCGCACGCACGGCATGATGGGCGAGGTCGTCGGCATGGCGGCGAGCATATGCAAGAAGCACGGCTGCAATCCGCGCGACGTCTACACGACGCACTTGGATGAGCTGAAGGAGCTTATGACGAAGGGCGTCGGCGACGGGAAGAAGCATCCGCGCCAGGACTACAACGTCCAGCAGTCGCTCGATCCGAACATCAAGAAGCAGCATGAGGAGAGCGTCAAGGGCCGGGTTGAATGAGATTTCGCGGGGAGAACACTGTAATGGAAAATGGCGTTGGAAAGATTGCTGCGCTGGGCAAGGCCGCCGCACTGTTCGTTGCCGCGTTCGGAATGTGCCTGGACGGCGGCGGGGCTTCCGCGCAGTCCGGCGTCAGGCGAGAGGCGGTCTCCGAGATGGAGCGGACGCAGTTCCGCGGGCTTCACGCAGGAGTTGTTCGTCCCGTGGAGCACGTCAAGGGCTTCCTCTGGATCGAGGCGGAGAACTTTGCATCCTACGGCGACTGGGAGGTCGATTCGCAGTTCACCCACAAGATGGGGAGCTCCTATCTGATCTGCCCGGGCCTGGACACGCCGCGGGCAAACGCCGCGCGCACGACGGTGGCGATTCCCCGCGCCGGCACCTGGCACGTCTGGGTGCGCACCAAGGACTGGGTCCCCGAGCACTCCCCGGGCAAGTTCGCGCTAGAGCTCGCCGGACGCCGCTCCAAGGTCCTTGGCGCCTCAGGCCTCGCCGGGTGGAGATGGGAGAAGGCGCTCGACTGCGAGTGCGCGGCAGGGGACGCGGAGCTGGCGCTCGTCGACCTCTCGGGCGCATTTGCGCGTTGCGACGCCGTGCTGCTGGCCGAGGACGCCTCCTATGTGCCGCCGGAGGGCGACAAGGAGCTTCTCGCGGAGCGGCTGCGCCTGTCGGGACGGGGCGAGGGTGTCGTCGAGGCGGGCACCTTCGACTTCGTCGTCGTTGGCGCAGGTCCTGGCGGCATGGGCGCGTCTGTCGCCGCGGCGCGCGGCGGCGCAAAGGTCGCGCTCGTGTACGACCGGCCTGTCCCTGGCGGCAACTGCTCGCGCGAGATGGGCATCGGACTTGACGGGGCCCAGATGTCCCGCAAGGGGTCACGCGAGGCGGGGCTTGCCGAGGAGTTCCGCATGAGGGCGGCGCGCCACGGCAATGTGCTGGGGTATGCCTACGAGGAGGTCCTCTCGGAGCTTGCGGACTCGATCAAGGCGTTCCCGAACGAGCGCGTCATGCGCGTCGAGAAGGAGGGCAACAGGATCGTCGCCGTCCTGTCGCGGAACACGCTCACGGGACGCTGGTCGCGCTACCGCGCGAAGCTCTTTGCCGATTCGACGGGCGACGGCTGGGTCGCGCAGTTCGCCGGTGCGCGGACGATGTACGGCCGCGAGGACCGCAAGGCGTTCGGCGAGTCCTGGACGGTCGAGACTCCGGACAAGTTGACCATGAGCGGCACGATCATGGGCGGATGCCTGGGCATGCGCGTTAGGACGCTGCCGCCGGGCGAGGAGCGCCCTCCGTACCATGCGCCGGCCTGGGCCAAGGTGCTGCCGCGTCCGTTCTGGCGTCCGCAGAATCGCCCTGGCTGCGCATGGTGGATGGAGAATCCGGGGCGCATCGACGACATCGAGGACCCGGAGGGGGCGCGCGACAACCTCATCCGCATCTCGTTCGACTACTGGGACTGGCAGTGCAACGAATGGGAGGGGAAGGACAAGACGCGAAACGTCGTCCTGGACTATGTGCCGTTCCACAACGCGCGGCGCGAGGGCATGCGCGTCGTCGGCGACTACATACTGACGGGCAACGACTGCGTCACGGAGAAGGTGTTTCCCGATGCCGTCGCGACGGGCGGCTGGAGCTGCGACGTGCACGACCCGCTCGGGATGGAGAATCCGAGGAGCGACGGATGGAACCAGGTGCACAAGGGAGGCCCGGGGCCGTATACCGTTCCGTACCGGATGCTCTATTCGGCGGACATCGACAACCTCTTCCTGGCGTCGAGGTGCTTCTCGATGTCGCACGTCGCGCTTGGCTCGATGCGCGTCGGGGGCACGGTCCTGACCGCCGGGCAGGCGGTCGGCACGGCCGCGGCGCTCTGCGTGAAGCGGGGCATGACGCCGCGGGAATACGGCAGGGAGCATCTGGACGAACTTCGGCACCAGCTTTTCCGCGACGACATGAACATACAGTGGCTGAAGGACGACGACCCGGCGAACCTGGCGCTCATCGCCAAGGCGTCCGATCCTGGGCTGAACGACGGCGTCGGCGTCCCGGAGTGGAAGAGCAGGACGGAGGCCGCCGACTACCATGGCTGGAAGTCGTCCGACAAGGCGGCGATGCTCGAATGGGAGAAGCCCGTCTGCGCCGGCGAGATACGGATTGCGTTCGACACCGGGCTCAAGACGGCGCGCCCGGCGCTGCCGATGCCGCGCGAGCTTGTCCGGGACTATACGGTCGAAGTGCGCTCGGGCGGCGCGTGGAGTACGGTCGCCAAGGTGAGCGAGAACATGCTGAGGTACCGCATCCACGAATTCCCGTCCGCTGACGTCGACGCCGTGCGCGTGACCGTGGATCGCACCTGGGGCGACCCTCTTTCGCGCATTCTCGAGATCCGCGTCTATGGTATAATACAAGCAAATTCGCAGGTGCTGTGATTCCATGCGCACGGTAAGTGGAGGGTTTGTGAATGACGAAAGAATACATAGGCCTAATTGAAAAGACCCTTGATGAAGTCTTGCCGAAGTCGGGGGGGCGCCCCGCGGAGCTGAGCGCGGCGATGCGCTATGCCGTCGGAGCGGGCGGCAAGCGGATCCGTCCGCTCATCTGCCTTGCGAGCGCCGTCGCGGTCGGCGGCAGGGCGGAGGACGCGCGCTATCCGGCGGCGGCCATCGAGCTCCTCCACAACTACACGCGCGATGGACAACGACACGGAGCGTCGCGGGAAACCCTCGGTATGGGCGAAGTTCGGCGAGGCGAACGCGATTCTTGCGGGCGATGCGCTCCAGGCCCTTGCGTTCAAGGTCGCGGCAAATGCGCCGCGCAATGTCGCGGAAATCGTCGCGGCGCTTGGCGCGGCAGGCGTCGGAGTCGTGCAGGGGCAAGTAGAGGACTTGAAACGCGAGGGTGGAACGGACGGTGCCTCGAGCGGTCCCGCACCCGTGCCTGTGGAGGTTGTGGATTTTGTCTACACCCACAAGACGGCCGACCTCTTTGTCGCCGCGGCGACGATGGGCGGATATGCCGGCGGTGGCGATGCGTCGAGCGTCGGGAAGCTCCGGACGTTTGCGCTCAACCTCGGCCTTGCGTTTCAGTACGAGGACGATCTCCTCGACGGCGACTCGCCGTTCCCGAAGGAAAAAACGGAGTCGCTCGTCCACGAGACTACCGCCGCTGCGATTGCCGCGCTTGCGGGGCTTCCCGGCGACACGTCGTTCCTGAAAGCGCTTGCCGAGAAGCTTGTAAACAGAAAGGTCTGATTATGAAACTGCAGATGTCGATTGCAACTATTGGTCTTGCGCTTGCGGCGTGCGCGGCGGAAACTGGAATCAACGCGATAGGCGAGAAGTCGCGCGAGGAGATTGTCTCGTTCTTCACCGACAATGAGTTCGGACGGCGCCCGAAGGAGGCCGAGAAGCCGCCGCTTCTCAAGTTCGAGAAGATTTCGGACGACAAGCTTATGCCAGGCGGCAAGATGGTGCGCAAGCAAGTTCGCGTCGTCTACGGCGGTTCGTTTGGGACTAATTCGTTTCCCGTGACGGCGTTTGTGCCGGCCGATGCGAAGGGGCCGGTTCCGGCGTTTCTTCTCATCTGCAACCGCGACTACAAGGCGAACTGCGACCCCGAGCGCGAAAAGAAGAGCCCGTTCTTCCCGGTGGAGGAGATTGTGAAGCGCGGCTTCGCGGCCGTCTCGTTCTATACGTGGGACGTGGCTCCTGACTACAACACCGGCAACACGAAAGGCGTGTTCGAGGCCTTCGAGAAGCCGGGAGCGTACAGGGACCCGAAGCTCTGGGGCACGATCTCCGCGTGGGGCTGGGGCGCGAGCCGTGCGCTCGACTGGCTCGAGACAGTCCCGGAGATAGACGCGAAGAAGGTCGCCGTCGTAGGGCATTCCCGCGGCGGAAAGACCGCGCTCTGGACTGCCGTCACCGATCCGCGCTTCGCGTGTGTTTGCGTAAATGGCTCGGGCTGCGCCGGCGCGAAGCTCAACCATCTCGATCTTCCGAAGTCCGAACACATCGCGCAAATCGTCCGCACGTTCCAGTATTGGTTCTGCCTTGACTATACGCTGTGGGTCAACCGCGAGCAGGAGATGCCTTTTGACCAGCACGAGCTTCTTTCCTGCGTAGCGCCGCGGCTTTTGGCTGTTGGCTCGGGGAGTACTGACGACTGGGCGGGTCCCGAGGGCGAGCGCAAGGCGACGGAGCTCGCCCGCGCGGCGTGGAAGGATCCATCGTGTGTCTCGTACCACTGCCACGAGGGGAAGCACGATCTCGGGCTTTTTGACTGGAACATCTATCTTTCGCATGCGGAAAGGCACTGGAAGGGTGTTGCAAAAACTCCTCCGCAGACAGTCGACGGACGACAGCAGACTTTCGAATGTCCGCTGTCGGGTGCCGGATGCCAGTTTGTGTTTGACGAGCAGGCGAGCGACGAATTCGAGGGCGAGACGCTTGATCGCTCGAAGTGGGACGACTGGGTTGAGTCGTTCCAGGGGCGGCGCAGCGGGTTCCTTTTCTCGCGCGACAACGAGGACGAAAAGACTTTCGACAACTTCGCACGCGGATTCGACACGTATGCGACGGCGATCGTGAAGTCGAAGAAGAAGACGTTCTACGGCTACTACGAATGCCGCGCGAAGTCGATGAAGGCGGCGGTGTGCAACGCGTTCTGGCTATACGATCCGCTTTCGGACGAGCCGAAGAAGAAGTATCGCCCCGGCGACTTCTCCGAGGAGATCGACATCTTCGAGATCTTCGGCAAGGAGGGATCTAAGAAGTCCGATTGCGCGCGCGCGTTCTACAACACTGTCCACCGCCTCGGCACGCCATATCTTGAAGGCCGCGTCCTCGGCAGCGTCGAGAAGCTGCCGGAAAAGTCGAGCCGCAAAAAGGTCGACTTCGATTTTGCCGACGGCTACCACGAGTACGGATTCCTCTGGACAGAGAAGGAGATGAAGTGGTACGCGGACGGGGTGGAGATGTTCTCGCGCCCGAACGACCATTTCCACCGTCCGATGCACGTCACGTTTGACTGCGAGATCATGTACGGCTGGGTCGGCGAGCCCGACAAGGCCGATCTCCCGCAGACGTTTTCCGTCCAGTATTTCCGCCACTGGCGCTGCCAATAAGCTGATCCGCCGTTCATAGAGAAAGCATGGACAAGACGGAAACGATGAACGGCGGCGTCAGTCGCAGAGACTTCCTCGGCGAGATCGCCGCCGCCTCGGCCGTGGCGTCCGCAGCGGGATGTCGGTCCATTTTCCAGGGGTCGTCCTTCTACGGACCAACGATCCGCGACCGGCTGTGGATGTGGGGGCACCACGCCCAGATGTGCCACAAGTCCGGCTTCAAGAAGAGCAGCGGGCGCAAGTGGGAGGGCCCGACCGTGGAGCAGGCGGAGGGGTGCAGGCTCATGGGCATTCCCAACGACTGCTTCATCCGATGGGGCAACATGCCCGACCATCCGTGGGGCGACTACATCGAGCAGTTCCACCAGCTCAAGCGCTTCGCCTTCGGCATAACCGACGGCGGCAACGGCACCGTCTGGGACAAGCTTGACTGGGCGATCAACGAGATAAAGCCCGCCTTCCCGAACTTCACGGGCGGGTTTCTGGACGACTTCTTCGCCGTGAAGGCGCACACGCAGACTGAGGACGTGGTGAAGAAGATCGCCGACCGCCTTCACGAGAACGACCTCCGCCTCTCGATAGTGGTCTATTCCGACCAGGACGGCATCAAGCCCGGATTCAAGCCATATATTGACATGTGCGACGAGACGAGCTTCTGGTGCTGGCATTCTGAGAACCTCGGCCAGCACGAGGGCTCCGTACGGCAAATGCGCGACTTCATCGGCCCAGATAAGAGCCTTCTGATGGGCGTGTACATGTGGGACTACACGCTTGGGGAGCCTGTCCCGGCGAGCCGCATGGAGATGCAGCTTGAGTTCGCCGAGAGGCTTCTCCGCGAGGAGGTGGTGACGGGGCTCATCTTCCACCCCACCTACTCGGCGGCGCTGGACGTCCCGGCGGTGAACCTGGCGAAGCAGTGGATCCGCGCCCACGGCGATGACCGCTGGGGCCGCGGATAGATGAAGCCCTGATGGTGCACAACGCCACGGCTTTTGGTATAATCTACGCTATGAAAACGCCGCCCGACAAGAGAATAGCATTCACGTTCCGCTCGCATCCGACGAAGGACGAGTCCTTGCGCTGGAGGGCTACCATCGTGTTTCCTCCCGGGGCTGTCGCTGAGACTCCTCTTGATATCACAATCGTCGATGACGAGGGTAACAGGATAAAGTCGGCGGTATTCGTGTTTGCCGGCAAGGAACTTTCCGTGGTCGACGGTTCGGCGTCTATGACGTTCGCCGAGTTCGTCGCCGGCAAGCATTCCGTCCCGATTTGGCTGCACCGCAAGGGGCTTAGGCCCGTTCCCGGCGTGCCGACGTTCGAGTGAGGAGGGGAGAGATGGACGACAAGACATGGTGGCAGCTTGTTAAGGACGGCAAGGACGAGGGATGGAAGCTCGTCTGGGAGCGCGTTGTCGAACCAGAGTCGAAGTCGATGCGCTCGGCCGACATGATGGAGCGCTTTTCGCTGACGGCGGGCGATCTTATGGGGATGCTCTTCGACGACATGATCGGGAAGGGCAAGATTGACCTATATCGCGGCGATGGCAGCTTCGAGGGCTGGCTCAAGCGGTATGTGCGCGGCTATGTCCTGAACGCCAATCCCAACAAGCACGGCGAAATCTCGATTGAAGGCGCCCATCCAGACGCAGAGGGTGAAAACGAGGCAATGGCTCTCCCGACCCAAGACAAGGAGACTATCCGCATAGAGGTGTGGCGCATGACGCTGTATTTTTTCCGCTTGCTGTGGAACGAAGACCCGGAGAGGTGCTACATGCGGTTTTTCCTTTCGAGCGAAGAGATAAAGGACTTCCTCGATGTGTCGTCTGCGGCGAATGTCGATCAGATATTTTCGCGTTCTATCAAGTTTATGCGCGAAAGTTGGAAGAAATGGGACCGCATTAAAAAATAAAAACTTTTTTGTCAGTTTTTTGCGCGTCTATGTCCTAACCTCACGTGACCGCAAAAGCGGAGAAAGGAAAAACAAAATGAACAAGAAAATAATACTTGTATTTGGCGCGATTCTGGCGGCTGGAACGCTTATGGCCCGTCCAGGCCCCGGCTTCGGCGGTCATCGTGGCGGCTTCGGCCATCATGGCGGCTTCGGCAGGCCAGCGCCTATGATGCACCATCGCCCAGCGCCTATGATGCATCATCGTCCTGCGCCTATCATGCACCACCATCACCACAGTGGATGGGGACGAGGAGGGCGCTATTTCTGGCCTGGGTTCGTCGGTGGAGTCGTCGGTGGCGTTCTGACGGACGCGATCATCGGCCCGACCGTGGTGACGGCTCCCGTGGTGACTACGCCTGTGATGGCGACACCGGTCTACACGTCGCAGCAGGTCTGGATTCCCGGTGGATACATTGATCAGATTCAGCCCAACGGCACGGTAGTTCGCGTGTGGCAGCCGGGGCACTACGAGACGCGTCAGGTTCTCGTTCAGTAGCCGGTAAACAGGACAATCAAAAAAACGGCCGATCCAAGTTGTAGATGGATCGGCCGTTTTTTGGTATAATCATGGCATGAGAATAACTTTCTACGGGGCGGCGCAGACGACGACTGGCTCCATGCATCTTGTAGAAGCGAACGGCAAGCGGATACTGCTCGACTGCGGGCTGTACCAAGGCCACCGCAAGGAGGCGTTCGAAAAGAACAGGAACCTCCCAGTCGATCCCGCGAAGATCGACTACGTGATCCTCTCCCACGCGCACATCGACCACAGCGGCAACCTGCCGCAGCTCGTCAGGCAGGGCTTTCGCGGACGCGTGTTCGCAAGGCAGTCCACGACCGACCTGTGCGACGTGATGCTGCGCGACTCGTGCTTTCTCCAGAAGCGCGACCTCGAGTACATCAACAAGAAGCGTCGCAAGGAAGGCAAGAAGCCATTTGAGCCGCTTTACGAGGAAAGCGACGTCGACGCGCTGATGCAGCTCTTCGTTCCGACCCACATGCACTCGCCGCGCGAGATATGCCGCGGAATAACGCTTGAGTTTTTCAACGCGGGCCACATCCTCGGTTCCGCGCTCGTTCAGCTCGACATCCGATCCGACCACGGCCACAACCACAGACTGCTCTTTTCGGGCGACCTCGGCCAGCCGAACCAGCCGATACTCCGCCACTACGAGTATCCGGCCGGCGCCGACATTCTGATCGTCGAGTCGACTTACGCCGACAAGTTCCACCCGAGCGCCGACGACGTCGAGCTGCGGCTCGAGCGCTACCTCAAGTACATCGATCGC
The DNA here is from genome assembly GCA_902780865.1 of uncultured bacterium. Classification (GTDB taxonomy): domain Bacteria; phylum Verrucomicrobiota; class Kiritimatiellia; order RFP12; family UBA1067; genus UBA1067. The sequence goes on along the minus strand of CACZHC010000076.1, from coordinate 13,922 downwards.
CACAACGCGAAACTGCTCGTCCCGGCGTTTTCCGTCGGGCGCACGCAGCAGATCATCTACTACCTGAACAAGCTCCGCGAGAGAGGCAAGGTCCCGCGCGAGGTCAAGGTCTACATCGACTCGCCGCTTTCCCAGAAGGCGACGCGCATCTACGCGAAGCACCGCGAGGTCTACAACGACGAGGCGAAGCGGATGCTCGCTGAAGGCAAGGACCCGCTCGAGTTCCCCGGCATGACGTTCGTCGGAACGCCCGAGGAGTCGATGGCGCTCAACGACACGCCCGGCCCGATGATAATAATCGCGGCGTCCGGCATGTGCGAAGGCGGGCGGGTTCTCCACCACCTGAAGCACTGCGTGCAGGACGAGGACAACATCATCCTCATCTGCGGCTTTCAGGCGGAGAATACGCTCGGCCGTCGCATCGTCGAGAGGCGAGAGACGATCAAGGTCTTCGGCGAGGAGGTTCCGCTTAGGGCCCGCGTCGAGATCATCAACGCGCTCTCTGCGCACGCCGACCGCGAAGGGCTCATCGACTGGATAAGCGAAGTGAAGGACAACGTCCGCAATGCGTTTGCCGTTCACGGCGAGCCCGAGAAGGTTGCGGCGATGGCCGACATCCTAAAGGAGCAGGGCATACGCAACGTCGTCGCGCCGATGCCCGGCCAGACCTACCAGTTCGAGTGATTCCCGCCAAGTGGCGGTTCCAAGTTCTAAATCTGCCGTGCCGATTTCCGAGGTCGTCGCGCGGGCGGGGAATTTGGTATAATATGCGGCCAAAAGCAAAAGGACGAAGAACCATGACAAACACCGACAAGTGGGCTCAGCTGGACGTGGCGATGACCGCGTCTGCGAAGAAGACGATCAAGGAACTGTTCGCTGAGGACAAGGCGAGAGCCGCGAAATTCACCGTCGAGGCGGCGGGCTGGACGCTCGACTACTCGAAGAACCGCATCGACGAGAAGGTCATGAAGGCCCTCGTCAAGCTCGCTAAGGAGTCGAATCTCAAGGACGAGATCGAGAAGATGTTCACCGGCAAGAAGATCAACGCGACCGAAGGCCGCGCCGTCCTTCACACTGCGCTCCGCAATCTCAACAAGGCCGACACGGTCAAGGTCGACGGCAAGGATGTCCTCAAGGACGTTCGCAAGGTTCTCGTCCAGATGGGCGACTTCTCCGACAAGGTGCGCCAGGGCAAGTGGAAGGGCTTTGCCGGTCGTCGCATCAAGAACGTCGTCAACATCGGCATCGGCGGCTCGGACCTCGGCCCCGTAATGGCGAACATCGCGCTTACGCCCTACACGAAGCGCAACATGAAGTTCTTCTTTGTCTCCAACGTCGACTCGACGCACCTCGCCGAGACGCTCCGCCAGGTAAAGGCCGCTGAGACGCTCTTCATCATCGCGTCCAAGACGTTCACGACACAGGAGACGATGTCCAACGCGCTCGCCGCCAAGGAGTGGTTCCTCGCCGAGGCGAAGAAGGCCGGCCTTTCCAAGAAGGACGCGGAAGCCGCCGTCGCGAAGCACTTCGTCGCCGTCTCGACGGCCGCGAAGGAAGTCGCCGCGTTCGGCATCGACACGAAGAACATGTTCGGCTTCTGGGACTGGGTCGGCGGCCGCTATTCGCTCCCGTCCGCGATCGGCCTTTCACTCATGATCGCGATCGGCCGCAACAACTACAGGAAGCTTCTCCGCGGCTACTACAAGATGGACCGCCACTTCAGGACGGCCCGCTTTGAGCGCAACATGCCCGTAATCCTCGCGCTTCTCGGCATCCTCTACCACAACGGCTACGGCGCGGAGAGCTACTGTGTCCTTCCGTACGACCAGTACCTCAGCCGCTTCCCCGCCTATCTCCAGCAGATGGACATGGAGTCGAACGGAAAGAGCGTCGACAAGCAGGGCAACGGCGTTTCGTACTCGACCGGCCCGATCGAGTGGGGCGAGCCTGGCACGAACGGACAGCACTCGTTCTACCAGCTCATCCACCAGGGCACGCACCTCATCCCGTGCGACTTCATCGGCTGCTGCAAGACGCACAACCCGATTGGCGACCTCCACGACAAGCTGATGGCGAATCTCTTCGCGCAGACCGAGGCGCTTGCGTTCGGCAAGACCGAGGACGAGTGCCGCAAGGAGGGCGTCCCCGAGAAGCTTGTTCCGTTCAAGACGTTCGAGGGGAACCGTCCGACGAACACGCTTCTCTGCGACCAGCTTACGCCCGAGACTCTTGGCGCGCTCGTCGCGCTGGTGTTCACGCAGGGCGTCATCTGGAACGTCTACAGCTTCGACCAGTGGGGCGTGCAGCTCGGCAAGGTGCTCGCGAAGGGCGTTCTCGCCGACCTCACGGCGAAGAAGTTCAAGGGCGGGCACGACTCGTCCACGAACCAGCTCATTGCCCGCTACCGCGCCGTCCTCGGCCGATAATGGTAGCGCGGACGCGGCGGGGCGTGTTTCGTCTTAGGGCTCGCTAGCTTTGCCGCGAATACGCAGCAAAGCTCCGGCGAAAAAGCCGGTGGCGACATCGATTTTGCGGCCTTTTACATTTTGCCAGTGCCGCCGAGCCTCTCGGCAAAATGGCGGCGCGTCAAAATCGGGTCGCTTCCGTCTTTTTCGCCGTCGCTTCGCATGCCACCGAAACACCCCCACCGCGTCCGCTCAATGCACTAACTGGGGGCGCGCCACGCATGCGCGGCTCGGCCTAAGGCCTTGGTGCACCTAGGCGACGTTCGAAGCGCACGGCAAGCCTGCATTGCTACTATGTCGGAAAAGATGTTATAATACGTCGCATAAAAACGCCAAAAGCCCCCGTTGATAAAAACACGCCATGATCATGATACCGATATTTGTCTGCTTCTATTGCTGCCTTGTCGTGGCTGCGTTTCTCGTCCGCGTGGTCATTGTTGCCATAGTGCGGGCTCTGCGGAAGGATGGGGAGCGTTTTGCATTGTTCCCTAAGGCGTGGATGTTTGCTGCCTGTTTGGCTTTCCTGATCGCGACAATCCAGATCGGGGTGTCTGTCTATGAAATGCGCTCATTATATCGGATTGGCGAGATTGTGAAAGTCGGAGACAGCAAGGATCATGTCGAGGCGTTGGTCAAGCCGACTTTGCGTTCCTCCGACTTGCCGGAAACATGGTGGATAGTCCGACGCCACTGTGCCGTCTCTATTGTTCCAGCGAAGAAGAGCGCATGGATGATTTCTTTCGACGGCAACGATTGTGTCTGCTTTTCTTGCCTCAGCAAGGCCTATTGAACTGTTGGGGACAGGCCCCGCGAAACCCTTTAAAATGCGGCTTTTTGGGCCGGATCAGTAGGCGAGGCGCAGTTCGTCAAGCGTGCGGGCGATTTTGATGATTGGCCAAAGGCGCTTCCAGCGCGGGAGGTCTTTCCAGTAGGCGACGAGTTCCTTGAGGCGGCCAAGGACTGGAGAGGGGCCGCAAAGCTCTTCGAGCGACGCGCCGATGTATTTGGCGAGAAGGTCTTTCGCGTCGTCGCGCATTCCGATGTAGCGGATGAACGAACGGCCGATCATCACCTCGCCGATCTTCTGCGGTGGGAAGGGAATGTCCCCGTTTGGAACGACCGGCATCTTCGCGACCTTTGCGACTTGCTCGTAGGCGCGCCAGTCGCACTCACCGCCGTACATCTGCCGCGCGTTTCGCGCGTGGACGGTGAGGAAGCGGAGCGGATACGAGTTGAGCATCGGCATTAGCGCGAGCAGCTCGTCGTTTCTGTCGAAGCCAAGCCGCGTCTTCACCGAGAATTTTCCCTCGCCCATCGTCTCGCAGCCGACTGCGATCATCTTCTCGAGTACGTCGGGCGTCCGCAAAAGCCCGCTGCCGCGCCCCTTGTTTCTCACCATCGGATAGGGGCAGCCGCAGTTAAGGTCTGCAGTGTCGTAGCCGGCTTCCTTTATGCGGAGAAGGCATGCGCGCAGTGACGCGGGGTCTTTGCCGATGAATTGGGGAGTGACTTTGATCTGCTCGGGCGCTCCGCGCAGCTCCCGGTCCTTGAGCGGATCGAAGCCGGGGTTCGCCGAAATAAAGGGCGTTATGGCCTCGGTGAAACCGGCCTCGCGTATCTGCTCCGCGAACGTCTCGCGGAAGCATCGTATCGTTACTCCTCTAAGCGGCGCGAGTATCATGCAAGTCGCTCCGCGAGTGTCGTGCGGCGCTCGCGCACGACGTTTGTCTCGATCGCGCGGCTGACGGCGTAGGGAACGCCGATGAGGAGGACGAGCTTCTTGCCGCGCGTGATCGCGGTGTAGAGGAGGTTGCGCTGGAGCATCACGTAGTGCTGCGTGTGGACGATCACGATCACCGCCGGATACTCGGAACCCTGCGACTTGTGGATCGTCGTTGCGTAGGCGAGCACGAGTTCATCGAGATCTCCGGCGTCGTACTTTACGGGCCGCCCGTCGAACGTGACGACGAGTGAGCGGTCCGTCGGGTCTACCGCCTTTATGAACCCGACGTCGCCGTTGTAGACGTCCTTGTCGTAGTTGTTCCTGAGCTGCATCACGCGGTCGCCTACGCGGAACGTCGTCCCGCCGCGGATCAAGGCCGCGCCCGAGGGATTGAGCGCCTTCTGGAGCTCGAAGTTCAAGCTCTCGGTGCCGAGAAGGTTGCGGCGCATCGGCGTAAGCACCTGGACGTCCTCGAGTGGGTCGAGCCCGAACTTGCGCGGGATGCGAGTCGTCATGAACTCGATCGCGCGCCTAAGGCACTGCTCTGGGTCTTCGCAACGGACGAAGTAGAAGTCGGTGTCGCCGCTTCGTATCTCGAGCGGCTCGCCGGCGTTCACGTGGTGGGCGTTCGTGACGATTAGCCCGCCTGCGTCCTGTCGGAAAATCTGGTCGAGCCGAGTAAAGGCGATGTTGCCGGACTTTATGAGGTCGCCAAGGACGTTTCCCGCGCCGACGCTCGGCAGCTGGTCCGTGTCGCCGACGAGTACTACCGCTGCCGTAGAGGGAATCGCCGAGAGCAGCTCGTTTGCAAGCTTGATGTCTATCATCGACGTTTCGTCGAAGATGAAGACATCTCCTTCGAGCGGATTTTCCTTGTTGAACGTGAACTTGTTCGTCACGGGATTCCACTTTAAAAGCCGGTGGATTGTCTGTGCCGCCGCGCCGACCGACTCGGACATGCGCTTCGCTGCTCGGCCCGTCGGCGCGGCGAGGACTACTTTAAGCTTCCTTGCGCCGTAGATGTCGACGAGTGCGCGGATTATAGTAGTCTTGCCTACGCCTGGCCCGCCGGTGATGATGGAGAACTTGTTTGAGAGGCATTGCTCGAGCGCGTTCGTCTGCTGCGCGGCGAGCGAGAAGCCAGCCTTTTTCTCCCACCACTCGACGGCCTTCCCCGCGTCTACGGGCGTGAAGCCGGGGAGGGAATCCCTTATTCGCCTTACATGCGTTGCCGTCTCGCGCTCCGCCCACCAGAGCGAGCGCAAGTATATGCGGCGTGGTGCCGTGACATCGTGGCGCTCGGTCCATTCGGCGTCATGCGGAGGCGCTGACTCCGCGGCGGTGTCTCGCTCGGCTATGACGCGGCCGTCGGTGATCTCCTTTTCCAGCGCCTCGCCGAGCACTTCGGTCGGTATCTCGGTGAGTTCGTTTGCGTGGAGGAGGAGATCGTTTTCGAGCGTCCAGCAGTGTCCGCTCTCCTCGGCCTCGGTCTCGAGAGTGTAGGAGATGGAGGCGCGCGCGCGGAGCATGGAGTCCTTCGGGATGCCCACGGAGAGCGCGATCTTGTCGGCCGTGGCGAAGCCGATGCCCCAGATGTCGCGGCAGAGCTTGTACGGGTCGGCCTTTATGATGGCTATCGCGTCAGGGCCGTATTTGCGCACGATCTTCGTCATCTTCGTGATCGATATGCCGTAGGTCTGCCCGAAAATCATGTTTTCGCGCATCGTCTCGTTCGCGTGCCAGCTCGCGCGTATCTGCTCGATCTTTGCGCTTCCGAGCTTCGGCACCTCTCTGAGCCGGGCGGACTGGTGGGATAGGACGTTGAGCGTGTCTTCGCCGAAGGTGTCGACGATGCGTTTTGCAAGGACCTTGCCGATTCCCTTTATGAGCCCAGATGCGAGATAGCGCTCGATGCCGACGAGCGACTTCGGCGCGACACACGTGATCGTCTCGGCCTTGAACTGGCGCCCGTGGACCTTGTCTGTCACCCATGAACCGGTGGCGGAGATTTCCTCGCCTTCCCACACCGCCTGTGTCTTGCCGACGACTGTGATTTCGTTCAGCTTTCGCAAGGCGAAGCCAGATGGCAGCTCGACATGGAGAACGGTATATCCGTTCTCGTCATTGTGGAATACGACCGATTTGATCGTTCCTTCGAGCGTTTCGCCTGCTTCCTCTGCCATTTGTGGATATTATACCAAATCAGGTAAGCGGAATGTTGTTAGGAAGTGGCTTGAGGCACTATATTTTGAAACTTTCATCAAGTTGCGCAAATCACGGCGGTATATGGCAATAAGCCGCCTGTTTTTGGTATAATACCTTTCCATGAGAGTTTTGACGGGAATACAGCCTTCTGGCAAGCTTCATTGGGGCAATTATTTTGGCGCGATGAAGTCGATGTTCGACCTTCAGGCGAAGGGCGAGGACATGTTTATGTTCATCGCGAACTTCCATGCGATGACGACGGTGCGCGACGGTGCGGTGCTCCGCGAAGCGACGCGCGAAGTGGCGCTTGACTATCTCGCGTGCGGGCTCGACCCTGCGAAGACCACGGTCTACAGGCAGAGCGATGTTCCCGAGGTACAAGAACTTGCGTGGTACCTTTCGTGCCTGACTCCAATGGGGCTTCTTGAACGCTGCCACAGCTACAAGGACAAGATGGCGCACGGCTTCGAGGCGACGCACGGGCTCTTTGCGTATCCGGTGCTGATGGCGGCGGACATTCTCATAATGAACTCCGACCTCGTTCCGGTCGGGAAGGACCAGAAGCAGCATCTTGAGGTGACGCGCGACCTCGCGCAGAAGTTCAACAACGCCTACGGCGAAATCTTCAAGCTTCCCGACGCGTACATTCCCGAGACGGTCGCGACGATTCCAGGAACCGACGGGCAGAAGATGTCGAAGAGCTACCACAACACGATCGAGCTCTTCGATCCTTCGGTCAAGAAGAAGGTCATGGGCATCGTGACCGACTCGACTCCGATGGAAGAGCCGAAGGAGCCAGAGGGAAATTCGGTCTACGAGATGTACAAGCTCTTTGCGACTCCTGAGGAAGTTGCAGAGATGGCGGCTAGCTTCCGCGCGGGCGGCTATGGCTACGGCCACGCGAAGAAGGCGCTTCTCGCCGCGTACAAGAGGATGTTCGATCCGTTCAAGGCGAGGCGTGACGAGCTTGAGAAGGACCCCGACGCGCTCGAGGACATCTTGCGCGAAGGCGCGAAGAAGGCGCGCGCCGCGGCCGCGCCGGTGATGGAGAAAGTTCGCAGGGCCGTTGGACTGTAGCTATGGCGCAGCAGCAGCTATTCGCGGACGAATACAAGGTGAACCTCGACGTGTTCGAGGGGCCTCTTGACCTGCTGCTGTACCTCATCCGCCGCGAGGAGCTCGACATATACGACATTCCGATCGAGCATGTCACCTCGGAGTACATGAAGTTCATCAACGAGGCCCGCGAGATGAACCTCGACATCGCGGGCGAGTTCATCGTGATGGCCGCGACTTTGATGGTGATCAAGTCGCGTATGCTCCTTCCCGTCGACAGGCGCACTGTGAACGAGGACGGCAACGAGGAGTGGGTAGACCCTCGGCTTGATCTCGTGCGGCAGCTCATTGAGTACAAGAAGTTCAAAGACGCGGCGATACGCCTCGAGACGATGGAGGCGCTGCAGTCCGACAGCTTCGACTACGGCGGCGGGCGCCCCAAGTTCGAGAAGACTGCCGCCGACGCGCGAGGGGCGCTTGCGAACCTTGACTTAAACGACCTCCTCACGGCGTTCCAGGAAGTGCTTGCGAGGGCGAACGAGATTCCGCACGAGGAACTGAAGGGCATACGCTTTTCGGTGCCTGAGAAGATGGACTACGTTCTCGAGCGCGCCAGGAAGGAAGGGCAGGTGTCGTTCGTGACGCTCTTCCGCGAGGACGCGCCTAAGGGCGAGGTGATAGTCACTTTCCTCGCGCTCCTGGAGCTTTTGCGCCAGCACCGCGTCATTGTCTACCAGAACGCCGCGTTCCACGAAATCACGATCCTCCCGTCGAAGGAGGAGCCGGACGACAAACCGCTTGAAAGGCCTGACGACTATGAGTGACCAGGTTAAGATTCCGCTTCCGCGAAGCTTGCAGGAGATAGTGGGCTCGCTTCTCTTCGCAAGCCAGGACCCTCTTACGGCCACGGAACTGCGTGACGCCGTTCGCGCCGTGGAGCCCGAGGAGGGCGAGAACGCGGAGGTGATGGACGTCTACAAGACATGTACTTCGCGCGAGATCGACGAGGCCATAAAGGGCCTCGGCAAGGCGCTTGAAGTCGCCGGCTGCGGCTTTCGGCTCGTATGCACCGGCGGGACCTACCGCCTCCAGACCGAGCCGAGCTGCGGCAGGTACGTCCGCGCGATGCTGAAGCTCGATAGACCTAGCCGCCTCGGCCGCGCTTCCCTTGAGACGCTTGCGATCATCGCCTACCGCCAGCCGATTGCGAAGAGCGAGATCGAGGACATTCGCGGCGTCGACGTTTCCGCGAACATAAAGACGCTGATGGATCTCCAGCTCATCCGCCTCGTCGGTCGCTCGGAGCTCCCCGGACATCCTTTCCTCTACGGCACCACGCAGATCTTCCTCGACCACTTCGGGCTTGCGAATCTCCAGCAGCTCAACGAGCTCGATCCGACGCTGCAGAGGTCGAACCCGCGTCTCAAGGCCGAGCAGTACAAGCGCGTCGAGAAGAAGACAGAGCTTGAAAAGGCCGCAGAAGAAGCCGCAAAAGAGGCCGCCGAGGCCGTGCCGCAACCCGTTGCCGAGACGCCAGCTCCCACAGACTCTGAGTTTGAGCCGCAAGACGAGTTGTCGCAAGACATCGAGCCGCAAGACGAAGCTTCTCCCGCCAAGCCGACGGTAGAGGAAGATGATTTCTTCATCGACGATACGCCTGACGAGTTCGACGACGAAGACGAAGATGACGAGGACGAAGAAGAAGACATCGACGAAGAGGAGGAGGAAGATGAAGACGACAAGTAGGCTTATTGCGATTCTTGCCCTTGCCGGGCTTGCGGCCTGCGATTCTCGCACGGCCTCCGAGTTCAAGCAGGAGCGCGCAAGCCGCCAGTACCAGGAGGCGATGGACGACTACACGGCAGGGCGTCTCGACGCGGCTGTCAAGGGCTTCGAGAAGGTGCTCCGCGCAGATCCCGCCAATACGAGCGCGCGTTTCCAGCTTGCCTGCCTCCAGCAGGACAGCCGTCACGACAACCTCGGTGCATTCTGCAACTACCACGAATATCTCCAGCAGGCGCCCGACAGCGACAAGGCGAAGATGGCGAAGGAGCGTCTTGCGATCTGCGAACGCGCCCTTGCCGAGGAGCTCGCGAAGAAGATGAACCTGATCGGAGACTCCGCCATTGCAGAGGAGATCGAGCACTCCCGCAAGGAACTCGCCGACATGAAGAAGAAGAAGGACGAGGTTGCCGCAAAGCTGAAGGAGTCGGTGGAGGGAGCTTCGAAACTCAAGAGCGAGAACGAGCGACTGAGGAGGCTTCTCGCATCGCTCGGCGGCGAGCCAAGCGGGACTCCAGAGAAGGCGGACATCGTCTCGTCGGTCAGGGATCTTCTTGACGACGAGGAACCTGCCGCGCCGACCGTTGCCGCACTCGACGAGGCAAAGTCGCTCAACGCGCTTGCAGAAGCCGATGACGGCGATGTTGGCACCGCCTCGTCGCTTCTCCCGACTCAGGCAGCCGATGCGAAGGAGAAAAAGAAGGCCTCGGAGGACGCGGCGAAGAAGGCGAAGGCCGAGCGCGAGGCGAAAAAGGAAGCGATCCCCGACACATACGTCGTGCAGGAAGGCGATACGCTCTACAAGATCGCGCTGCGCTTCTACGGCAGGACTTCTGCGTGGAAGATGATACGCGAGGCGAACAAGGAATCCATCACGACCGACGGGCGTGTCCGCACCGGCCAGACGCTAAAGATGCCGAAATGAGCGCTATCCACACCAGCATCGTCGGCGACGCGCACGCCTACACGCGCTCGAAAGTGCCGTGGCGGCTTGACACCTACCGCGACGCGCACGGAGAGACGTCGAAGGGCGCGCGGTTCGGATGGAAGCTTTTCCACTACATTTCCGGCGGCGGCATGCGTACGTTCGGGCGAACCGTCCAGCAGGAGGAGCTGAACGCCCGCCAGAACCGCTTTCTCGTTGCGGCGGGAGCGGCGGCGGCGCTGTGGCTGGTGCTTCTTCTATGGTGACACAACATTGGTGGCGGGCGTCTCGTATCCCCCGAGCGGAGCGAGCCGCGGAAGCGGTCGCTAGAGGGGTGAGAAACGCCCCTACCAGAAAGGTGACGAATGGTAAATGCAAAGGAGAACAAGAAAATGAAGACGAAAATCACGACGGCATTATTTGTGGCGGCGCTGGCCGCCGGAACTGCATCTGCACAGGCGCCGGCTGGCGCTGGGCGCGACGCGTTCCTGAAGCAGCAGGCGGTCGCAGAAATGCAGCGCGTGTCTGCGCAGGTGGACGTCCTTGCGACGAACCAGGAGGAGCTTTCCGACCGTCTCCGCAAGACGGAGGCGATGAAAAACGAGATCGAGAGTCTCAAGGCGGAAGTTGCCGCGCTCAAGGGCGCCATTTCGGAGCTGAGGCGCGAAATGGGCGGCCAGCGCGAAGAAATCGTCCGTGACCTCTCGAAGAAAATCGCCACGATTCAGCCGCCTGCGCCGAAGCCGACGCCTACGCCGAAGCCGCGCCCGACTGGACCTTGCTACGAATACACCGTCCAGCAGGGCGACACGCTGTCGCTGATTGCAAAGGCGTTCGGCACGACTGTCCAGAAGATCAAGGACCTGAACGGCATGAAGAGCGATGCGCTTAAGATCGGGCAGAAGGTCAATGTTCCGAAGGAGTAGTCGTTAGTCGATAGTCGTTAGTCATTAGTCGTTAGTTGTTAGTCGCTGGAGTTAGGAGATATAAATGAAGATTCTAGTTGTTGGAAGCGGTGGACGCGAGCACGCGATTGCGTGGCGGCTCGCACAGGACAAAGAGGGGCATGAACTATACTGCGCCCCCGGCAACGCCGGAACCGCGGCTGTCGCGACGAATGTTGCGATCGCGGCCGACGACATCGAGGGCATCGCGGCATGGGCGACTGTAAACCACCCCGATCTCGTCGTCGTAGGTCCGGAGGCGCCGCTCGTCAAGGGGCTTGTGGATGCTCTTCAGGGCATAGGCGTCACGGCGTTCGGGCCTGTCGCGGCGGGCGCGCGCATGGAGGGCTCGAAGCGCTTTGCGAAGGAAGTGATGGACGCGGCGGGCGTCCCGACCGGCAAGGCCGAGGTGTTCACAGACGCTGCGGCCGCAAAGGCGGCGCTCCTGTCGTTCGGGCTTCCCGTCGTCATCAAGGCCGACGGACTCGCGGCAGGGAAGGGCGTGATCGTCGCGGAAACGACGGCGGACGCGGAAGCGGCAATCGACGACATGCTCGTCGGAAACAAGTTCGGCGCGGCCGGCGCGGAAGTGCTGATCGAGGAGTTTCTCCACGGCGAGGAATGCTCGATCCTCGCGCTCGTAGACGGCGAGAACGCCGTTCTCCTTCCGTCGTCGCAGGACCATAAGCGCGTGTTCGACGGTGACAAGGGCCCGAACACTGGCGGCATGGGCGCGTACAGCCCCGCTCCGGTCGTGACGGCCGACAAGCTCCCAGAAATCAAGGAGAAGATCATCCTCCCTGTAGTGCGCGAGCTTAAAAAACGCGGCATAACCTACCGCGGAGTCCTCTACGCGGGTCTCATGGTCAACGATGCGAACTCCAATCCGCACGGGCCTCTTGCGAAGAGCGGTTCGACGGTAAACGTCGTCGAGTTCAACGCGCGCTTCGGCGACCCCGAGACCGAGGCGGTTCTGCCGCGGCTCGGCGGGTCTTTTGCGACTGCGCTTCTTCATGCGGCGACCGGCCGGCTCAAGGACGAGGATGTCGTGGTGAAGGACGAGGCCGCTGCGACCGTGATCGTCGCCTCGGGCGGTTATCCGGGCTCATACGAGAAGGGAAAGGCGATCACCGGCCTTTCCGAAGCCGCCGAAACTGGCGCAATCGTGTTCCACTGCGGAACGAAGACGGCTGACGGGAATATCCTCACCTCCGGTGGTCGCGTCCTGAGCGTGACGGGCATGGGCGCGACTCTGCGCGAAGCGGTCGACAAGGCGTATGCCGGCGTCGGGAAGATCGCCTTCGACAAGATGTTCTACCGCAAGGACATAGCGCACCGCGCGTTTGACCGCGGCTGATTGTTGCGATGCTTGCGCACTTTCTCGAATTCATGATGCTCGCCCTCTTCGGGGTGTCGTGGCCGTTTGCGATAGCGAAGACCTACAGGGCGAAGCGTGTCGATGGGAAGAGCCCGCTTTTCGAGGTCATCGTCATCGCGGGCTACCTCTGCGGCATAGCGAGTCATCTCGTGAGCGGCGTCGGGATGTGGGTCATAGGCATATACGCAGTAGACATCCTCCTCGTCTCCACTGACCTCGCGCTCTACTGCTATTACTCCATCAAGAACAGGCGCGCGGCAGACGGAGGCGAGGGATGAAGGTCGTCTCCCTTGCGAGCGGCAGCGCCGGAAACGCGTATTGCGTCGAGTCGGGTGGCGCGGTCCTTCTCATAGACTGCGGCCTCAGCTGCCGCGAGCTTTTGAAGCGCAGCCGCGTTGCGGGGATTGACCTCGGCTCTGTTGTTGCCGCAGTGTTCACTCATAGCCACGACGACCACATAAAGGGTGTTGCGAAGTTCCACGACTGTTTTCCCGGGGCGGGGCTTTTCGCAAATGCGATGACGGCGGACTCCATATCCGTGGCGACAGGCGTCGACGAAATGGACTTCTCGATATTCGAGAACGGTCAGGACTTCGAGGCCGGGCCTTTCGACATCAAGCCGTTTGCGATTCCACACGACACGAGCGACCCCGTCGGCTTTCTCGTCTCGGACGGCGAATGCAGGTACTTCCACGCGACCGACATAGGCACGCCCCTCGAATCGATAGGGGAGAATCTCTCCGAGGCGGACATAGCGACGCTCGAGTCGAACCACGACGCTGTTCTTCTTCGAAGGAGCGGCCGCCATCCAAGCTTGATCCAGCGCATCGCGGGCCCGCGCGGTCACCTGTCGAACGACCAGGCGTGCGATCTCGTCAGGCGCTTCGCTTCGCCGCGCCTGAGGAAACTCGCGCTCGCGCATCTTTCGCGCGACTGCAACGTGCCGCATGTCGCCGAAGGGGCGATGCGTACTACGCTTTGCGAAATAGGTCGCACGGACATAGACCTAAAGGTTCTCTGCCAAGATGAAATCGTCGAGATATAGCGGATTGTGGTTTGTGGTTGCCGCGATGTGTCTTGCTGGTTGCGGGCGGCAGCAAATTGAGCGCGTCGAGTGGCCCGTCATGGGGACGATCGCCGCAGTGCAGGCGCGAGGTTTTGCTTCGCCGGAAAAGGAGGCCTTGTGGGTGCGCGGCTTGGGGCATCCTGTTTTCGGGATTGTCGAGCTCAGTTTGAATGCGCACAATCCGAAGTCCGAGCTGTCGCGTATTGCGTCTTGCTCCGATGAAAAGGTCTGTGAGTCCTGCAATGGCGACATGCGTCCTTGCTACGAGGCGGCTTTTATGCTTCAAAAAGCTTCGGGTGATGCGTTCAACCCGCGTTGGCGTGGAACGAACACTCTTGATCTTGGCGCGATCGCGAAGGGGTTTGCCGTGGACAGGCT
>CACZHC010000075.1 GCA_902780865.1 uncultured bacterium | reverse complement strand
GCCGAACCCGTCGGCGGAGAAGAGCGTCTTCGTCGCCGCGTCGTAGCTGACGACCACCTCGGGCCAGTGCACCATCGGGGCGCCGACGAACGCGAGCGCATGCCCGCCGAGGTCGAGCGTGTCGCCCTCTTTGACGACGACGCGACGGTCAGCGAAATCGGTGCCGAAGTAGTTCTTCATCATCGCGAACGCGGGCATGGACGAGACGATCTTCGCCCCCGGGTATGCTGCCGCAAACTTCGCGATGTTGGCGGAGTGGTCGGGCTCCATGTGGTGGACGACTAGATAGTCGACCTTGTCGGTCGCGGCCGCGACGTTCTTGAGCCACTCGTCGCCAAAGCGCGCATCGACCGTGTCCATCACGGCGACCTTCTCGCCCTTGACTACATAGGAATTGTAGGCCATGCCGAGCGGAACCTCGAACTGGCCTTCGAAAAGGTCGATGTCATGATCGTTGACGCCGACATACACGATATCATCTGTAATCTTCATAATCGTGTATTATAGCATATAATCGGCGGCGTGGCCGAAGCCAATCGCGTCGTTCAATGGGAGGGTGGGCGATACTGGACTCGGACCAGTGACCCCTACCGTGTGAAGGTAATGCTCTAACCAACTGAGCTAATCGCCCGAAAAGTGAGCATAGTATACCATAACTCAGCCGCCGCTTTCAAGTGGCGCCGGCCTAATACAGCTTCTTTCCGTAGACAAGCAGCTTGTTCAGGTGGTAGACTTCGTCCTTCGCGTCGGGAACGCGGCGGATGCGGACATAGCGCGCGCGAGGCGCGGTCAACCTGAGGTCGATGCGGTAGGTGTCGCGCACCTGGTCTTCGCGGTACACTGTCGTCCACTCCGAGCCATCCTCGGAAACCTGGAGCTCAAGCGGCGCCTGACGGTGGCGGTTCTGCCACCCCGCCTTGTTTTCGGCGACCACTCCGCACACCGAAACAGGCCCAGGAAGCATCACGACGGCCCAAGGCGATTTCTCCTTCGCCGTGTGGAAACCGTTCTCTCCGCACGGTGTCGCGTCAATGCAGCGGGCGTAGTTCTTCGGCTTGTCCCATCCGCTCGTTGAGGACGTCTTGAGAAGCCCTTCGGCGGAGACGAGCTGCCCGCCAAAGTCGGAGGTCGGATATGGCTTGCCATCGCCCTTGTACGGCTCAAGCTTGTCCTGCAGCATCGCAATCTGGCGGAAGGCATCGAGATTGTCCGACTTCGACGCGCCGAGCATCAGCGGATTGAAGTCGAGCGCAGAGCCGGCGCCGTCCTTCGCCTTTTCCGCAACGACCTCTCCAAGTGTCTTGATGTAGACGGCTGAAAGCCCCTTGTCGCCCATCATGACATCGCCGCCCCAGCCAAGCACCTGCGTAAAGTAGTTCTTCGTCCCATACTGCGCGAGAAGCATCGCCTTCAGGACCGGCACCGCAAACTCGACATCGGAGCCGAGTGGCTTCGCCCACTCTTCGAGCATCTTCTTGAAGTCGGCTTCCTCCTGTATCTCCTCTTCGCTTTGCCTCAGGAGAGGCGCAAACGCGACAAGCTCGTCGGCAAGCGCCTTTTCCCCCTTCTCCTTCATGACACGCGCGAAATAGGGGGTGAGGAAATCCCAGACCGGCTGGCGGCCCGTCTTCATCCCGCGCGAACAGCCGCGCACCCACGTCCGCATCGTGTCGATCGACGCGCCGGTGCGGGCAACCCAGTCGCCATACGCCTTCCACGCGCCATAGTGCGCAGGCCAAGAGCGGCAGGCCTGCTGGAAGTACGCCTCCACGTCGGACGACTTTAGCCCGCGCTCCTCGGCGATTATCGCAAGCTCCAGAAGCCGGTTGGCCGCATGGCGCTTCTCGCGGTCGCCGCGAAACGTCTTTTCGATGGCGACGGAATACTGCCATGGATGCTTGTTCCAGAAGCAGAGATGCATCTGCGAATGCCCCGTGACGCTGTAGTCGACCTCCCAGCGACCGTTCGTGAGGCGGCGCGTGTAGGCGCAGTGTGCGGGCTGCCCCGCAGTCGTCGAGGGAAGCCCGTGGGCGTTCGAGACGGCGCTTCCGAACTTCGACAGCTCTCCGCACACGCCGCCCACGATCTGCGAATACTTCCTCTTCGGCCATTCGCCGGCCGTCGCCCACGGCTTGTAGTAGAGCGGCCCCTGAACGGAATCGCCGAAGCAGTTGAAAGTGCGGTACTGTATCATCCAGCACGCACCGCCGTACTCCCTGCTTGGCAGGTTCACGAACTTGTCGAGATGGCGTTGCTGCGCCGCCATGTTGTCGGCGCTCGCAGTGCCGTGGCCTTGGTGCAACGCGAAGCGCCAGATCCAGACTGGCTGCGAATAGGCGCTCTTGTGTAGACGTCCCGCCTTCGCAGTCGCACGGTACGCGTCGAGGACATCGGCAAGCCACGCCTCGTCTTTGTCGGGATAGTTTAGCGCGAGTGCGGTCATGAATCGGCGGCCTTCGTTGTTAACGAACACACCGTCCGCGAACGGGACCCACTTGCCGTTGTCCTGGAAGACGAGCGACTCGAGCGCGAGCGCAGCCGCCGCGCCATCGCCAGGACCATCGCCGGCACGCGCCCATCCGTCGGTGCTGTTCACGGGGAACGTGCCGCTCCATGCAAAGTCCTCGAGCCACGTGCGGTCATTTAAGAAAGCCTTGAGGAACTGCGCGGAGCCCGGGCGCGCAACAAGATCGTTCCAGCCCTTCTGCCCAATCAGCCGCAGCACGGCGTGGCGTGCGACAGCCAGCTTCTGCTGCTCGTTAAGAACCGCCTTCGGCTTGATGTTGTCGATTGCGTTCTTCGCCCGGTCGAGCGCAAACGCAGGGCTTGCACCGCTCGTTCCCGTAGTTGGCCGCGGCCGAACCGCCGCGCGGGCGAGCCCCTGCGTCTCAAACTTCTCGCCGTCCATCATGAGCCGCCCCATCGCGTACTGCCCCCAGAAGGTGGTGCGACCGAGCTCAAGCGCCGCCTTCAGGGCGGCCTTCCCCTGCGGTTTCAGCGGCTTGTCCGTCCCGTCGGTCGTAGCGGCATACTCCATAATCTTGACGAGCTGGCGCTGGCTTGCATTGAAATGCGACTGCGGAACGCGTTTGATACTGTCGAGGAACGCCGTCGAGCCGTCCTTCTTCTCGTTCGTCACCTTCTCGACCATCGTGACGCCCTTGTAGTCGTCGATCTCGAAGTGCTTTACCCAGCCGAGGTCAAGCGCGGAAAGCGCTTTCCATTCATCCGCCCACGCACACTTGCCCTTTGTCAGCTCGTCCCTGTGGAAAGTTCCCATCAACGGAAAGAGCAAATCAAATGCAGCGCCGTAGAGATCAGCGGCCTTCTCCCCCTTCTGGGCCGCCGCCTTCTTGAAAAGCGCCTCCGCCTGGTTCTTCCTCGCGGACAGTTTCGAAACGAGCTCCGCAAGCTTTTCGGCCGAGATGTCGCCAGGCACGTTCTCGACCTGGGCGAAGACGCGAAGACGCGTTCCCGGCGCATAGCAGGTAATCGCGGGAAAGCGCTTGGTCCTTATGAGGATTTCGGAGACGAGCGCGTTCGACTCCTTCACGGCATCGGTCGGCTCCTCCATCTCGTCGTAAACCGCAAAAATATACTTCGATCCGGCGGCACGCCGGAACTCGGAGCTTTCGAACACCTTGCGCACCTTCTCGCCGCTGACGCACCAGTCACTGCCGGTCTGAAGGACAAGAACGCCCTTCCCGGCCCGTGCAGCCAAGGCGTCCACCTTGGGGTCCGCGGCAAACAGCGATGCGCCCAGCATCAACGACAGGGCAAATGCAAATCTCGCGGCAAGTTTCATGCCGTAGATTATACCATAAACAAAAGCCCCCCACGGCGCCTAATTTACGCCCGCAAGCGCAAAGTGGCGTCTTACTCGAACTGGTTGAACTCCTCTGGGAACCATGTGCGGTAGAAGTTGTCCGGACGCCACATGTTGCCCGCGGACGCGTAGTCGCAGAACTTAACCTCCGAGTAGTTTGCGCCCTCTGGGTTGGCGTGATGCGAACCAATCGGCAAGGTCGCCGTGAACGCCATCCAGAAATCGTCCGAAGGAACGTGCACAGGCGCAAAGCAGTCCATCCGCTGCCCGTCCTTGATGCCCGCGCGGAACGGCTCCGTCATGTCTCCGTCCGCGAAGCGGCTGTCGCGCGCGAGCAGCACAGGGCCGCGCGTGAACGCGATGGCGTGGTCGAGCCTGTGCGCGACGACCGGCATGTCGAACCATATCTCCACGATGTCGCCGAGCTTCCATTCGCGCTTGACGGAGAAGTAGGAGCCGGCCTTCACGCCTGACTGCGCCGTGCCGTTCACCTTGACGACAGTCGACCCGCTCCACGAGGGGATGCGGAGGCGCAGCTCGAGCGGACCTTCCGTGTGGCTGACGATGCGCGCCATGTTCTCGCGCGGATACAGCGAGTACATATCGAAGCCCTTCACGAGGGCGGACGCGTAGAAGTTGAACGTGGCGGTCTTTCCGTCGTTGCGGCAGAGCTCCCTGAGGAAGCAGAGGAAGCCGCGCGGACCGTTAGCCGTGCAGCAGTCGGTGTGCATGTAGCAGTGGTGCTGTCCGTGCCAGCGGTAGCCGGAGAGCGGCGTGTAGCCCGCGAACTCCGATCCGTCCGCCTTCATAGCGCCGAGGTAGGCGTTGTAGAACGTCCGCTCGAGCTCGTCCGCCCACTTCGGATCGCCCGTCACCGCGAGAAGCTTCTCGCAGAAGCGCATCCAGGTCGTAGTCACGCACGTCTCCTGAAGGCGGATGTACGGCAGATGCTGCTTCTTCGCGCCGTGGAACCACGCCTCGGAGCACGCGCAGCCTCCGGCGAGGTTGATCTCCTCCTTCACGATGTCCTCCGCAGTCTTCACGGCCGCGTCGAAGAGGTCTTTCCGTCCCGTGACCTCGTAATACTCGATGAGCCCCTGGTAGCAGCTCATCATCTCGTACGCCTTGGAGCGTCCGTACTTGCACACGTACGCCCATCCAGCGCCAGTGTCGTATCCCGGCTCGTTGCGGTCCGCGACCGACACGCCCTTCTCGGCGAGGTCGAGGAGCCTCGGGCCCTTCTCCGGCTTCGTCATCCCGTCGACGATGTACGTCGCGAAGTCGAGGTACTTCTTCTCCCCCGTGCGGTTGTAAAGCCACATCACCGGCTCGAGGATGGACGAGCTTGCGTAGCCGGACCAGTTGCCGGTCTGCCACAGCTCGCGTCCGCGCTTTCCGTTCGGGCCGATCTCGGCGATGACGTAGTCGCAGAGCCGGCGGCAGGCGCCCAGGGCGCGTTCGGCGGACGAACTTGCCATCCGCTTCTTTAGATCATGGTAATGGAGCAGCCCCATCATCGTGTACTTCATGCCCCACACATCCCATCCCTCGCCGCATCTGAGCGCGTCGGGATAGTTGCCTATGTAGCCGTTCTCCTCCTGCGAGGCGAGCATGCGGCCGATTCCCCTCTCTATGCTCTCGAGAAGACCAGCTTCCCCTTTCCCCTCGTACTGGGCATAGGGCACTGCGGAATGCATCCACTTGCCCCAGAACTCCGTCTGCCACCAGCCCTTGGTCTCGGTTTTCTCCATGAACGGGGCCGTGATGTAGTCGGGGTCTGTCCCCGCGACGTGCGCGTGCACCATCCTGTCCAGTCTCGCGCCGAGAGGTCCCTTCAGCCGGACATTCCCGATGTTGTCGAGCGAGTCCGCGTTGGCAACGGCCGCCGCAAACACCCCTATTGCCGCAAAGACGATTTTCATGTATCCCTCCCCTTTCTGCGTTACCGCTGTTGCCCGCCAAAATACTTCTCAAGCATTTCGACGTTTTCGTCCATGTTTGCAAGATCGCCCCACTCGTCCGCTGCGTGCGGGCTGTCGCCGAGCGCCCCCGAAATCAGCACCGGCACGCCACAGTTCGCGTAATGGCGCGCATCGGTCATCGCAACGAGCCTCCCGAGCTCGGGCTTGCGGTCAGGCCACTTTGCGCGGCGGGCCTCGATAAACCGCCCGATCTCCGGTGCGTCGCGGTCAGTCACCATCGGACCGCCGGTCGAATACTTCTCGACCACCTCGAACCCGCCCTTCTCCTCGAGGACCCGGCAAAGCCTGTCCGGCGCGCCCTCGTCGATATAGCGGAGATTGTACCACACGTCCACCTCGTCGGGAATTCTGTTGCGCGCGTCGCCGCCAGAAACCATGGTAGGCGAAATCACGTCGCACCAGCGGTCCGCGGTGGGTTCGGGCCATGCCGCCTTTACGCGTGCGCATCCCTCGCAAAGCCGCTCTATCGGGTTGTCGCAGTTCCAGGGAGTCGACGAATGGCCGCCCTTCCCCTTTGCCCTTGCACGGACGTAGAAGTTACCCTTCTGCGCATAGTACGCGCCGTAGGACCCGGAATCAAACACCAGCACGAGCTTCTTCGCGGCGTATCCGCGTTCCACCATCATCTTGGTGGCACGCCCGCCGGTCTCCTCGTCGCCGGCGAACACCACGCCGAGCGACGCACAGCCGTTAAGATCCTCGAGTATCTTCGCCGCCACGGCCGCGTTTCCCTTGCAGTCATACGCACCGCGCGCCACCACCTTGCCGGCCTCGAAGCGAGGGTTGAACTGCCCCGGCTCGCCGGGCACCACGTCGAGATGCACGACCATGAGATAGTCCTGCACCTTGCCTGGCTTCGTGGACGCGTACAGCGCCTTGCGCCCTTTGGCGTCCGCCTCGACAGAGCACGCAACTCCGCGCGCCTCAAGATGACCTTTGACAAACTCGACCGCCTCGTTGACCTTTGCGATGTCAGCCGTAACTGACTCGATAGACAGTAGCTTGCCGAGGAACTCGCGGTCTACGCCAGGCGTCTTCTTTGCGGCAGCGGAATCCCCTTCCCCTGCCGCAAACGCTTCCGCCATGCCAGCAAAGGCGATAGCGCAAAAAGCCGAAAGCAAAGTGCCGTATGCAGTTTTCATATTGCTAATTTTACCAAAAAAGCGTGCCGTTGCGAATCGGGCTGATCAAAAAATGAGAGTCCGCTTTACACCTCATGTGCATTTGAACTCGCGGATGCCGACGATGTTCATAGTCTCATCCATTGCCGAAAGCGTATATAGCTTGAATGCGCCACCGCCAGGTTCGACTTTGACTACTGCATGCCCCGCAGGCGCAAGGCATCCATCCAGTCCGTTCTCGCGGAACTCGCGCATTCTGAAGTCCGGAATCGCGCCGTATGCCACGGTGCGCGGGCCTTCGTAGTTCGACGGCGACATCATGCGGCCAAGCGTCTCCAAGTTCTGCTGGTTCGGGCTCCACGAGCTCGCGACGAACAACTTCGGTCGCACGGCCGTCACGAACCCGTTCTGCATCGCCGTCCAGTAGCCGTGGTGGTTGACCTTGCAGACCGACACCGGTCCCGCCACCTCCCCGACGCGCGCCTCGTAGCTGTATTTCGCGCCGCCGGCTCCCGTGAACTCCCCCTCAAGGTCGCCGCCGGTGAAGTACGTGAATCCGCCGTAGCGGATGAGGATTGCAGAAGAGAGCGTGTTCTCCCAGATGCCAGCCTCGCCCGTCGCCTTCACGTGCTCGGCCGCGCAGTCGACAATGCCGTCCTTGCCGTCCCACATCACTCCGTTCGCCGCAAGGTTGCGTATCTGGAACGCATCCGCGTATTTTCGCCCGGTGTCGTGCAGGAGGCGGATCTGGTTCTCCGTCCCCACCTTGAACGGCTCGCGCTTCATGCCGCCGGCCAACGCGCCGGAAAGCCACTCCTGGAACTTTCCAAGCTCCTTGACGTCGGCGTTCTTGCGGTACTGCCCGACGTTTGGATACTGGTGGTCGTAGTAGTTCAGGAAGCGGAACGACTTTGCCACATCCGGAATGCCGGCAAAATGGTCCCCATGCCAGTGTGACACCATGAGGTAGTCGATCTCGCGCTGCGGGATCAGGCGCTCGATGTACCGTCTAACCCACTCGCCCGAGCGGCGGCTGCCGTCAGGAGCCGGCGGAATGGCTTCGGCATAGCCAGGCCTGCGATTCTCGATGTATCCGCAGTCGAGCAGCATCGTGGTGCCGTCCGGGAAGACCATGAACGTGTTTTCGGACGTGCCGGTGTGGATGAGGTGTATGTCAAGCTCCCCTGGCCTCCAGCCAGGATACTTGCGGATCTCCGCCTTCGCGGCGCCGGCAGCACATCCGCCGAGCGCGCCCAGCGCGGCCGCGCCGAGCGCGTCGCGCACGAATTCACGCCTACACATTCCAGTTACCATCGTCGGTCCTCCTTGTCGTTGCATGCGCGCGAAACCCCTACCAGCGGTAATAGCGGTACGGATCGTCGTCCGCACGCGACTTGTCGGCGTAGAGCGCGGACTTGTCGCCACCCTTCGCCGACGCGCCGAACCGCGAAAGGAAGCCGTCGTCCGGCGACGCGCCGAGGTTGCAGAGGAGACGCGTCGCAAGCGCCTGCGCGCGGCGGCGGTGGTGACGGCACGCGATTTCCTTCTCGTCGAATATCCACGGCGCGACCGAGCAAAACACAATGTGCCCGTTGCCTATCTGGCGCGTCACGAGGACGTCCTTGCCAAAGCGCCCGACCTTCTCGAGCGTGTTCGGGTAGATCCACTGGATGTCGGCGTTCGACACGCCCCTGAACACCGGCGCGTTCAGCCCTTCGTTGAGCTCGGGGTATTCGTGCCTGCCGCACTTCTTCGCGCCTATCGACGGAAGAATCTTGTTCGCCTCGTCCGCCGAAAGGCCGAGCGCAAGCACGTTGACCCCGCCTTTCACGGCAGACTCGAGCGAACCCGCGTTCGCGCCAGGCCCAACGACGAGCACATCGCCCGAGCCGACCTGGTTTGCAGAAGTCACCTTTTCGAACGGAATGCTCAACGTGCCCATGAGGGACGCCGCCTTGCCGTCATTTCCTTCGAGGACCTTGACCTTGCGCGACGCGACGCCGGAAACCGGACCGGACGCAATGCGGATCAGCGACGCAAGCGCCTCCTCCGCCTCGGGCGAGCGCTCGGTTCGCCCGCAGATGTCGAGCTGCGAAAAGACGACCGTGGCGCCAAGCTTCCGGTACACCATGACGGGCGCGTACTGTAGGTCGAAGCCGCCGTGCGCGAGAGCGCTAAAGTCGCCGATCGCGGGCTTCTCGGGAAGCACTCCCGAGACCATCCCGCGGTTGCCCGCGCGCCACACGCGCGTGTTGCTGTGGCCATCCCAGTCCCAGCGCGGGAAGGCCGCCTTGTTCGGATCTTCGTTGAGCGACTCCGCGAGCAACGTTGAGCGCCCGCGCCAGTCCGTCAAGTCCAGTCCCGCCAGGATCGGATCGAGCGCGAAGAGATTGCGCAGTCCGTGCTCCTGCACGCGGAATCCGAGCGAGCGGAGAGTCGCCGTGTCCTGCTCAAGCACGAGCGCGGAAACGCGTCCGGCGCGCACCGCGTCCGCGATGTCGGCGGACAGCTTGGGAAGCGCGCGGCGTCCTATGACGACAAGCCCGGCCGTCTTCGCATCCCCCTGCTTGCGGTACTTCACGCCGAGCGCGTCGAAAAGCGGAGCGGCCGTCCCCTCGGGGTCGAAGAGGAATACTTCCTGCGAAAGCGGCGACATGTTCTTGACGGCGGCGGGAGCGGTCGGCAGCAGCTTGAGCTCGAACGAATCCTTCGCCGTCCATTCTGGTCCGCCGGAGTTGCGGAACGCCGCGCGGATGGCAAGCGTGTCGCCAACGGCATCGCGCGGAACCACGAACTCCACCGGCACGTCGGCGCGGCCGCCTGGAGTGACCTTGACCGTTCCCTTCGTTCCGGACGCGCCCGCCTTCCAAACCCATTCCACTGTGCGCGTGCGGCGCGTGTCGTTGAGGATCACGAGCGACTTCTTCACCTTCTCGCCCTTGCGATACGTGTCGCTCACCGACGTGAAGTCCCCGACGGGCCCGGCAATCCACGCGATCTGGTCGTGCCACGCCGCGCGCGTCGCGAGCGCGATGCCGCGCGGAAGGTCGTCCGCCTGGTCGAAGAGACCGAATGTGTAGTCGCTGTTGACTGCGCCAAAACCGCGGATGCCGTCCGAAAACGCGTCCGGGCGAAGGCGCTGCCCATCAGGGATCGCGGGGTTGTTCGTGAAGAACTCGTACTCGATGTCCCACGGCAGGATCGAAGTCACGCCGCGCGCGCGGATGTCGCGCAGGTTGCGCGAGGCGTAGGCCGTGAGCACCGCGTGGTAGTCGGGCTCGTCCATGAGAACGGCGTTGAAGTTGCCGCCGTAGTACACCGGCTTGTTGCCCTGTATCTTGAGCTGGTGGCGGTCCATGAGCAGGTTCTTGCCGGGCGAGCCGCGGAACGCATCCTCGCCGAGGAACGCGCAGTCGTACTCGTTCATCCAGCATTGCTGCGTCCAGTCGCGCGCAGACCAGATGTTGACGCCCTTCGGCCCGCCGCGGTAGCTAGACCAGCTCGCCTGGTGGGGAAGGCCCCATTCGACGATCACGAGCGGCATGACGCCGTTCTTCTCCCAGTGCTCGAACCAGTCGCTGCGCTCCTGTATAGGTGCCCAGTCGAGATAGCAGTTGAGCGTGTAGAACGTCCCCTCGGCGCCCGACTCGTGGTGGTAGAGCGGACGCGTAGGGTCGATCGAGCCGACGATCTCGTTCGCCTTGAGCGCGAGCTGGCGGAAGCGCTGCCGCCAGTTGACGATGCCCGTCGGGACGTCCTCCGGGCGACCCGTGATGAGCTCGGGGTTCTGGTCGGACTCGTAGCCCGTCTGGTTGTGCGTGGAAGACCACAGGAGCACGCCAGGCACGTTCTGGAAGCGGCGCACGAGGTGGCGGACGATGCGCTCGTACGCGGGCCCGTACGTCCAGTGGTGCGGCCTCTTCGGATCGTCGAAGCGGTTCGGGTGCGGCATCGAGAGGATGCATGCAAGCCCCTCGTCCGAAGCCGCGCGCACTGCCATGTCGAGCATCGCCGTGTCGCCCTCGGAATATCCGTAGATGAACTTGTGGAAGACGATGGCGTTGAATCCGAAGGCGCGGTGGCGGCGCATCGCCTCGCGGCAGTCGGCGTACGAGACAGCCGCTTCCGCGCCGTATACGCTGTTGCGCGGACGGAGGTGCACCGGGGAGCCGTTGAGGAGGAGGTTCCGCCCTTCGATGCGGATCTCGCGGAAACCAAACGTATCTGGATACGATTCGTCGACGGTCTTTCCGCCTGCGACGAGCGATACGCGCAGCGTGTAGAGGTTCTCCGGCGCATCAAGGTCCCAGAGAACCGGATCCGCCCACGCGCCGCCGAAGACAAACCGACCGTTTGCATCAGGCTTGACGCCCGCCGACTCGAAGCGCTTGACCTCCTTGCCGCCCTTCTCGACTACCGCAACGGCCTTGAGCGCAGGGAGCTGCGCGGAGACGTCCGAGAGCCCGACGCTGAAGTCGATGCGCTTCTTCGCGACAGACGGCCTCGCCTGCACGTCCGTTATGCGTACGCCTTTCGGCTCGGCCGCAAGCGCAACGTCTCCGAAGATGCCGCGGTTCTCGATCGACTTCTTCGTGTACGAGCGTGCCGTGTCGGGCGCATCAAAGGCGGTGATCACCTTCTCCGGCAGCTTCGCCGAAGTGTACAGCGCGATCTCGTGCTTCCCGACGCCGAGGAGGGACGTGAGGTCGACTTCGCCGCTTGGGAAGAACGCCTCGCCGGCCTTCTTGCCGTCGACGTACACGAGTACAGCCGAGGGAATCGCGTCGAAGGAGAGCAGGATGCGCCGCCCGTTCCACGCAGACGGCACATCGACCGTCCGGGCGTACCAGGCGCCGTTGATGCTGGTCACGTCCGCGCCGAAATGGTCGCGACCCTGCGCGTCCCACACGCCGCATCCGTTCTTCGTGTGCTTGCCGCCGCTCGGCCAGCTTCCGGGAACCTTGAAGTAGTACTTGAGGGAGGAAGCCGCAGGCGCACGCTCGATGGACACGCCGTCGTTGTCTACGCCGAACGCCCAGAACCCGTTGAGCGACATCTTTTCGCGCGTTGCCGTGCGCAGGCGCGGCGTGGAGCCCCATGACAAGGACGGGTCCTTCCAGCCGGCCGCGGGTTTGACGCCAGAGAGGTCCGCCGACTTTTTGACGGGCTCGTGTGAGCCCTTGGACTTCCCACGCGACTGCTGCTTAGCCGCGGCGGCGCTTAGCGCCGCGGCGGCAATGCAGGCGACGACGACAAACTTTGCGGTTTTCATGTCGCGGCCCCTTTCCGAAACCGGTTACTGCGGACGGCCCTTGGGGAACACGTACTTCTCGACCTTTTCGGGAAGCGTCGCGGGCACGGACTTCATCTGGTCGGCCGGGATCTTGCAGTTGTCGGGGATGGTCGGCAGGTTTTCCGCCGCCTTCTTGTAGTACCCGGGATCCTTCGCGAGAAGCGCGGCGACGTCCTTGTAGGCGTCAAAATAAAGCTTCGCGAACTCGCGCTGCGACGCGCCGGTGTAGTGGACGTTGTCGGCCTCAAGCGGCCAGTCCTTGCCGGGGATGTACTTGCCGGGGCCGTAGAGCTTCTCGCACGTGTCCTGCTGGGTCCTCGCGAGTATCTTGCCAAACCAGCCAGCGCACGTCTTCGTATGCAGCCCGCCTATAATGAGCGGTATTCCCTCGGCCCCGATGTCGCGGCGCATGCGCTCGACGAACGCCGGGAACCTGGCCTGGTAGAGATAGCCGTTACGCTTCATGCAGTCAGACTCTCCCTGATGCAGGAGAATGGCAGTCAATGTGCCGCTCTCCTTCGCCTTCTTGACGCGCGCGACCATGTCGTCGTAGGGATGCCATTTCGTCTTCCCCTTCTGGAACTCCTTGCCCGGCTCCCATACCGCGATCGAGCTGCCGCCCACGGCGCACGGCACAAGGCCCACGGTGATGGAAGGGTCGCTGTCCGCAAGCGCCTCGGCGAAGGCCTTGCCTGGGCCCACGCCCGATCCGTTCACGTCGAAATGCACGGGGTCGACGCATGGCACCCACTCGCCCTCGCGGTTGAGCATCAGGACGCGTGGATGCGCCTTGTTGTCCGAAGGGTCGATCTTTCCGCGCCCAGCCATGTTGCTCTGCCCGGTAAGGACGACGAGCTTGAACTTTTCCTTGGGCGGCAGGTTCACCGCATTCGCGTTCAACGCCGTCGCCGCCAAGGCACCGGCAATCGTCAGGCACGCAAGAATGGAAAGTCTTTCGGTTTTCATGTAGGGATCCTTTCTTCTATGGACTATGGACTGTTTTCAGTTTCCGAAAACAGTATAGCACACGCCTCTTTGCCAGCCAACCCCCTAAACAGGGGGGGGCCGATTTTACAACTTGGGCTGGGAGTTTTCCATCAGCACGCGGAGCGCATTGGCGACGCCGTGTCCGAACAGGCGGCACTTCTCGGGCGTGACGACCGCGCCGTTCGCGTTGGCGAACGGGATCTCGAACGAGCGGCACGTCTTGAGACCCTTCACGTTGTGGACGACCCACGACGACGACGACCAACCCTGCTCATAGGTCACGCCCTTGTTCCACGAGACTCCGAACCCCAGGTCGTCCGACGCCTTGTAGCGAAGCCCGCCCTCCTGCAGCTTCTCGATAGTGGCCGAGAAGAAGCCCTCGGTGGCGGGATACACCTTGGGGTCCTTGAGTGGCGTGTACACGAACTCGTTGTACTGGCCACGGACCCACGGGCAGTGGACGTCGAGGAACGCGTCGAGCCGTCCGCCGGCATAGCCCATGACCCACTCGGTGAGGGCCTTCGTCTCGGGATAGAGGAATTCGGTGTAGTCGCGGTTGTGGTCGTGCGGAGCGCGGTTCTTGCCCTGGTCGCCCGCCTGCACGCCGTCGAAGTCCATCATCGGCACGCACATCAGCTCGACGTTCTCGCGAAGCCACTTGCCGAGGTCGTCGTCCGCCATAAACGCGTCCGCGATCCCCTCGACCACCCAGCTTGCCATCGACTCGGAGCAATGGTGGCGGCACGTGACGAGGAAGCGGTACTTCGGCGTACCCGAAAGGCATCCGTAGCGCACGCGCGGGACGTCCGCGCCCTTGCGCGACTTGCAGAGCGTCTCGACCTTCATCTTGCCGGCAGCGATGTCCGCGGCGTGGCGCGCGACAAACGCCTCCCAGTTCGCGAGCACGTACGGATGGCACTCGTAGAAGAGCGTCTCGTCCTCGTCCGGACCGAACGTGTAGGTGAACCCGTCCGCCTTCGACTTTCCGTCGAGCGGGTAGGCGAAGGTCTTGCCGCCGTCCTTCGACACGACCGGACCGCGCACGCCGACCGGACCGCCGCCGTACTTGTCGGTGAAGACGAACTTGACGGTCTTTCCCGCGGCGCCCTTCACGCGGAACGCCCAGTAGAACCAGCCGTTCTTCGTGTCGCGCAGGTCCTGCCGCACTTTCGCGACATCGCCTTCGATCGAGTCAACGATGACGTTCCCGGCGGGGATGTCGTAGTCGATGGTGAACGCCGACGCCGCGTGGACGGACGCCGCGACGCAGAGGACGGAGAGCAATTTGCAGTTCATGGTGTTTGACCTTTCGTGGTGTTTGACCTTTCGTAAAAACTTTCGACTTGCGATGCGACCATTCGAAGGAAGTTTTGCTATTTTCATATCAAATCAATGCAGAGTATAGCAAACGCCCTGTTGTCCAGCAACCCCCCAAACGTGGGGGTGTTTAGGCGGCGCGCACTAGCAACTTTGAACTAACCGCTACCGAACAAAAATCATTAATCCCGACGTCCGCTCGGTGCCGAACGTCGCAAGCTCCGGAAAGTTCTTGCCCTGTATCCACATCGTATACCCGCTATGCTTGGAAGCGTAAGCGTTCAGGGCATTGCGGATCGTACAACTGGTAAGAGCATCCGCGCCGAACGTTGCCGGCGCCTCCTCCAAGAAGGCAGGGTCGTTGCTGCGGTCGTAGTAGTGCGGAAGCGATGCGTTGGATTCCAGCACCTTGCTCTCGCCCAACTCAACCGTCAATTCGTTCTCGGCCGTTATGTCGC
>CACZHC010000074.1:3118-17204 GCA_902780865.1 uncultured bacterium | reverse complement strand
AAGCTCCTCAAGACGCAGGACAGGATACGCGAGATGCTGCAGGAGCACTTTCTCCACATTCTCGTCGACGAATACCAGGACACGAACGGGCTTCAGGCGGAGTTCACCGACATCCTCGCCGAGCGGCACCGCAACATCATGGCCGTAGGCGACGACTTCCAGTGCATCTACACGTGGCGCGGCGCGCAGATCGAGAACATCATGGAGTTCCCGAAGCGCTGGGAAGGGTGCCGCGTCGTGAAGCTCGAGCGCAACTACCGTTCCGTTCCCGGAATCCTCGATGTCGCAAACGTCGTGATGCGCGACGCGCCCAACCAATTCGAGAAGACGCTCAGGCCCGCGAGAAGCGGCCAGGGCGAGAAGCCGTGCATCTGCAAGCTCTACGACGGGCGCGCACAGGCGGACGAGATTCTCCGCAGGGTGCGCGAGTATCACGACCTCGGCTACCGCTGGAGCGACATGGCGGTTCTCTACCGCAGCCACTACCAGTCGATCGACGTGCAGATGTCGCTCGCCCGCGCGAAGGTTCCGTTCCGCATCACGTCTGGGGTCGGCGTCTTCGAGCAGATTCACGTCAAGGACGTGCTCTCGTACCTGCGTCTTCTCGTGAACCCCGGCGACGAGCTTTCGTTCCTCAGGTTCGTCTCGCTTCTCCCCGGCATAGGCGAGGCGAGCGCCCGCAAGTACTGGGAGAAGCTTGCGCGGTCGTTCGACCCGAAGCGCCGCGAGGACTGCGACGCGCTCGGCGGGATGCTCGGCGCAAAGGCGAAGCCGCTTTGGCCTGCGCTTGCGAAGTGCTTCTCGTACGCGGAGGGCCATCTCAAGGACGACGAGATAGGCGAGCTCATCGAGGATTTCGTCGACTTTTTCTACGAAGACCACCTTCATCTTGAATGGGAGGATCAGGAAGCAAACGACCGTCTCGACGACATCAAGGAACTCGCGGCGCAGATTGCGGGCGGGGACTATGGCGACGACGAGGACGAGGAGAACCCTGGCCGGCACCGGCTTGAGTCGTTCCTCGCGGATGTCGCGCTATTGACAAACCTCGACGCGCGGCGAAACGAGCCTGACTCCGACAAGATGACGCTTTCGACGATTCACCAGGCGAAGGGAATGGAGTGGCCGGTCGTGTTCGTGCCGTGGTGTTCCGAGGGAATGTTCCCGAGCCCGAAGGCGAGCGAGGAAGGGCGGCTGTCGGAAGAGCGTCGTCTTTTCTATGTCGTGGTGACGCGGGCGAAGGACCGCCTGTGGCTTGGCTCGCCGATGATGCGGAAGATGCCAGACGGCGGAATGTTCCCCGTCGAACCAAGCTTGTTCATCAAGGAGATACCGACCGATCTCGTCGAGGTGCGTCGCCTGATGAGCTATGACTATGGCGGGGGATATGGCTCGTCGGGCCGAGGTGGATATGGCGGCTACGGCTCGTCGGGCCGCGGCGGGTACGGAGGAGGAGGGTATGGCGGCGGAGGCCGTTCCGCCCGACGCAGACGTGGAAGACGACTTGGAGAAGATAAAATATGAAACTTAAAAAGATTCTTGATTGGATCGATGGCTTGCTAAAGCCAGGAGATTTCGACGATGTGAGCAACAACGGCCTTCAGATTGCGCGCGAGGGCGACGACGTGCGCCTTGTCGCGTTTGCAGTCGACGGGTCGCTCAAGAGCGTCAAGGCCGCGGCCGCCGCGGGCGCGCAGCTTCTCGTCGTCCACCACGGCATAAGCTGGGGTGGAGGAATTCGTCGTCTCGTCGGCGGCGAATACGCAGTCGTAAAGGCGGCGATGGACGCGAACCTCGCGCTTGCCGGATATCATCTTCCGCTCGACGCGAACAGAAAGGTGGGCAACAACTGGGAGATCGCGCGGCACTTGAAGCTCGCCAAAGTGAAGCCGGCGTTCCCGTACCACGGCAACATCATCGGGCTTGTCGGGCGCGCGTCGCGCAGCGGGAAGTTCATGATTGGCGAGACGGAGATTTCGCTCAAGCGCGGCGAGAAGGTCGGCGTCTGCTCTGGCGGCGCGGGCGAGTTTGCCGTAGAGGCGAAAAGCCTCGGGTGTGACGTCTTTGTGGCGGGCGAGGCGAACTGGGGCGAGCAGATAGCCGCGGAGAATGTCGGCATGAAGATGGTCTGCGCCGGCCACTACGCAACAGAGACTTTTGGTGTCCAGGCGCTTTCGCGCTCGCTCGCCCGCGCCCTCGGCGTCAAGACTGTCTTCGTCTGATTATGGTATAATACGCAACCATGAGCGAATCTGATACTTCTCGGCATTTTCTCCGGCAGTGGATCGAAAAGGACGAACGGCTATATCCACATCGGGCACGCCAAGGCCGTCTGCGTAGACTTCGGCATGGCAGAGCTCTTCGGGGGCGAATGCCACCTCCGTCTCGACGACACAAACCCGACCAAGGAGTCGGACGAGTACGCCGAGAACATCAAGAAGGACATCCGCTGGCTCGGCTTTCAGTGGTCGGGCGAGGGCGATGCGGGAGAGCCTGGCTTCTACAACGCGTCGAACATGTTCGACAAGATGTACGAGATCGCAGAGGAGCTTATCCGCCGCGGGCAGGCGTATTGCTGCAACCTCACGCAGGACGAGTGGAAGGAGTACCGCGGCGTTCCAGAGAAGCCCGGCACTCCGTCGCCTTCGCGCGACACTTCTCCTGAGCGTAACATGCAGATCTTCCACGAGATGCGCGACGGCAAGTACGCCGACGGCGAATGGTGCCTGAGGGCGAAGATCGACATGGCATCGCCCAACATCCATTTCCGCGATCCAGTCATCTACCGCATTCGCCACGTCTCGCACTACCACCTCGGCGACAAGTGGTGCGTCTACCCGATGTACGATTTCGCCCACCCGATCGAAGACGCGCTTGAGGGCGTCACGCACTCGATGTGCACGCTCGAGTTCGAGGTGCACCGCCCGCTCTACGACTGGGTCGTCGATCGCATGGACGAACAGGGGCTCTTGCCCGTCAGGAACGGCGTCAAGATCCGTACGCAGCAGCGCGAGTTCGCGCGTCTCAACATCACTTACACCGTGATGTCTAAGCGCCTCCTCCTCCAGCTCGTGACGGAAGGCCACGTCGCTGGATGGGACGATCCCAGAATGCCGACCGTCTGCGGCATGCGCCGCCGCGGCTATACGCCTGGCGCGATACGCGAGTTCTGCGCGCGCGTCGGCGTTTCTAAGTTCGAGAGCGAGTCTGACCCTGCGCTTCTCGAGTGGTGCGTCCGCGAAGAGCTCAACCAGACGGCGACCCGCCGCATGGCGGTCCTCGACCCAGTCAAGGTTGTGATAGACAACTGGCAGGGCGGCGCGCGCGACGTCGAGCTTCCCAACAACCCGCTCGATGAAAGCGCGGGGACTCGCAAGATTCCCTTTGGCGGCGAGATATGGATTGACCGCGCGGACTTCATGGAAGTTCCCGAGAAGAAGTTCTTCCGCATGGCGCCGGGGCAGGAAGTGCGCCTTCGCGGCGCTTGCATCTTCAAGTGCACCGGCTGCGTCAAGGACGAGTCGGGTAAGGTCGTTGAGATTCACGGCACATGGGATCCCGAGTCGTGGGGCGGAAACGCCGCGGACGGCCGCAAGGTGAAGGGGACGATCCACTGGGTCGACTGCGCGACTGGCGTCAAGGCGGAGGTGCGGCTTTACGACCGGCTCTTTACGGAGAAGGACCCTCTCAAGGACGGGCCGTCGGAGTTCCTCAAGTACATGAACCCCGACTCCCTTAAGACGGTGACGGCGTACGTCGAGCCTGCGCTCGCCGAGGCGAAAGGCCTCGAGCGGTTCCAGTTCGAGCGCACGGGCTACTTTGTCGCCGACGAGTTCGACTCGAAGCCGGGCGCTCCCGTCTTCAACCGCACCGTCACGCTCAAAGACTCCTACAAGCCGTCCGTCTGATCGCCATGGAAGACTGGCTCGACCTGAGTCCCGATCCGGCGCATGTGCGGCGCGAGCGCGAAAAGGCGCGCGAGCTTCGCAAGACCGACTGGTGGCGCGCGCTCGTGGCGAAGGGCATTTGCCACTACTGCCACCGAAACGTCGGCGCGGAGAACCTGACGCTTGACCACGTTGTGCCTGTTTCGCGCGGCGGGCGATCGACGCGCGGCAACTGCGTTCCCTGCTGCAAGGAGTGCAACAACGCGAAGAAGTCGTACACTCCAGCCGAACAGGTCCTTGCGCGGCTCTTTCCGGACGACGCGCAGCCAGAGTCCTGATTTCTTTAGCTGATGGGCGAAGGAATCGCAGCCGAAATACTTGTCGTTGACGACGAAAGGGCCGTCCGGCGCGGTGTCGCCGCGATTCTTTCTGGCGCCGGCTATATCGTGCGCGAGGCGAAAAACGGCGAAGAGGCGCTGCGGCTATTCGGCGAGGCGAGACCCGACCTCGTGCTTCTCGACGTCATGATGCCCAAGATGGACGGATTTTCGGTTTGCGCGGCGATACGCGAGGTTGACGCGGCGGTTCCCGTTCTTTTCCTCTCGGCCCTCGGCGACGAGGAGAGCCAGCTCAAGGGCTTCGGATACGGCGCGGACGACTATATCGAAAAGACGCTCCCCGCCCCGCTTTTCCTCGCGCGGGTAGAGGCGGCCCTAAGGCGGACGCGCGCCGCCGAGCCAAGTGGCGACTTCAGCTTCGGAGAGTGGCGCGTAAAGGCGGCGCGGCGTTCTATGCGCCGTTCCACAGGTGAGACGGCGGAGCTTTGCGACAGGGAGATTGCGCTTCTGCGGCTCCTCGCGGCACGGCGTGGCGAAGCGCTTGCCCGCGACTGGCTCGCCGTGAAGCTGTGGGGCAGGGATGCCGCCGTGAGCGACAATCTGCTTAGCGTCCTCGTCTATGGTCTCCGCGGCAAACTTGCCGCGGAAGGGCAGGCGATACGCACCGTCCGCGGCGTCGGCTATGTGTTTGCGCCGTCCAGTTGAGCTGTTTGCGGCCAAACGGCCACGAAATATGGTATAATATACAACATTATGGCAGAAGAAAACAAATCGTCGCTCGACGCGCTATCGGCTTTGTGCAAGCGTCGCGGATTCATTTACCATTCGTCTGAAATCTATGGCGGCATGCCGGGTTTCTGGGATTACGGCCCTCTTGGATGCGAACTCAAGGCCAACGTCAAGCAGGCGTGGTGGCAGTTCACCGTTCGCGGACGCGAAGATGTCGCGGGTCTTGACGCCACGATCATCATGCACCCGAAGATCTGGAAGGCCTCGGGTCACCTCGACACGTTCGCCGACCCGATGACGATGTGCAAGGACTGCAAGAAGCTGATGCGCGCCGACCAGATCAAGGACATCTACGCCGACCAGAAGAAGAAGCCCCAGCCAAAGGTCGCAGGAAGCGATTTCTTCTGCCCCTACTGCGGCGGCGAGCTCACGGAGCCGAAGCCCTTTAACCTCATGTTCAAGACGGTCGTCGGCCCAATCGACGACCCCTCGAACGTCGCCTATCTCCGTCCCGAGACGGCGCAGGCGATCTTCGCGCAGTTCCTCAACGTCACGGCGACCTCTCGCATGACGGTCCCCTACGGCATCGCGCAGATGGGCAAGTCCTTCCGCAACGAGGTGACGCCCAGGAACTACACTTTCCGTTCGCGCGAGTTCGAGCAGATGGAGCTCGAGTTCTTCATCCGCCCCGACGAGGCGATCGAGCTTCAGTACGGCCATGTCGTCACTCTTGCCGACAATCCCGACATCACGGGGCCCGTGCAGGACGATTGGGGCTGGGAAGTCTGGCACAAGTACTGGGTCGAGCAGAGGAAGAAATTCCTGAACGCGGTCGGCCTGCCGACCGAGAAGTTCGTCGAGTACTGGCAGAAGCCGGACGAGCTCGCGCACTACGCGCGCGCCTGCGTCGACATCGAGTATGACTTCCCGTTCGGCCGCCAGGAGCTTGAGGGCATCGCGGCTCGCAGCGACTTCGACCTCACGCAGCACCAGATTCACTCGAAGGTGCCGCAGCTCGTCTTCGACGACCCGCTGAAGCAGGCGTGCAAGAAGCTGACGGACGAGCAGAAGGCCGCGTTCATCGCGAAGACCCAGAAGGAATGGGTCGAGCGCCGCGAGAAGGCCCTGTCCGCCAAGGCCGGCAAGGAGATCGTGCTGACCGAGGAGGAGCGTGCCGACGTGTTCGCGAAGGCGAAGGCGTTCTGCGAGAACCTCTTCGACGGAAAGTACATCCCGCACGTTATCGAGCCCTCCGCAGGCGTCGACCGCCTGATGCTCGCGCTCCTCTGCGAGGCGTACGAGGAGCAGAAGCTCGCCGACGAGAAGGGCAAGGAGGACATACGCACGGTCCTTCACTTCAACCCGAAGGTCGCCCCGATCAAGGTCGCGATCTTCCCGCTCATCAAGAAGGACGAGGCGCAGTTCAACTTCGCACGCGACATCTTCAGGAAGCTCCAGCAGAAGGTCAACTGCATGTGGGACGTCTCCGGCGCGATCGGCCGCCGCTACCGCCGCCAGGACGAGGCGGGCACCCCGTGGTGCATCACCGTCGACAAGCAGACGGTGAAGGACGGAACCTTCACGGTCCGCGAGCGCGACTCCATGGAGCAGAAGCGCATGACGTACGAAGAATTTCTCGCCATGATGTACGCCGCGCTCGAATTTTGATATAATCTACGCAAACGAAAGGACATACAAGATGAAAAAGCTCATCGCCGCAGCATTCCTGATCCTCTCCGCATCGGTCGCGTCCGCAGACGCCACTTGGTGCCAGCTTAGCTTCTATTCGCCTGGCGACCTCATGCTCCCTTGGGCGCGTAGCGACGTCTACGGCCTCAGGGTCGACCTTCCGTACGGCAACAACAAGGGCAAGCTCGTCGGCGTTGATTTTGGCGTCGTGGGCGTTCTCAGCGAAGGGATGACTGGGCTTCAGGTCACTGGCTTCAATCTTTCCGATCTCGCGTCGGTCAAGGGAGTTCAACTGGGCGCCATAGCGAACAGGGACAGGGATTTCCACGGCGTTCAGTTTTCCGGCATCCTCAACTGGAACGAAGACGAGTCCGCCGGTGTCCAGATCGGCACGGTCAACTACGGCGGCGAGTTCACGGGGCTGCAGTTCGGCGGAGTGAGCTGGATGGCAGGTGCCTTCACGGGCGTAACCTTCGACGGAGCCCTTACCACCCGCAACAACTTCACCGGTTGGTCGCTTGCCGGTTTCAACTACGGTCTTAAGGATGTCTCCGGCGCCCAGATGGGCTGCGTAAACGTCGCCGCCGAGACGTCCACAGGCCTTCAGCTCGGGCTCATCAATTTCGCGAAGCACCACGATGGTCTCCAGCTCGGGCTCGTCAACATAAACAGCTCTGGCTTCCTCCCCTGCTTCGTTGGCATAAACTTCAACTTCTCGCGCTGAAGTTTCGCCATTGACTTTGCGGAAGGGAAAGCGTATACTATCCCGCACTTTCACCTTGTGAAAGCAACCCGACGTCGGAGCGTAGCGCAGTCTGGTAGCGCGTTTGCTTCGGGAGCAAAAGGTCGAGGGTTCAAATCCCTCCGCTCCGACCAATCAATTTGACCACATGAAAAACGCGCGGCGGAGCCATAAGCCCCGCCGCGTGCGATTTTATGGTTTGCCGCGACTGGCGCGGCTATGCCATTATTCGCCCCAGACGATCGTGGTCGTGGAGCCGATGATGCCGAGGATGTTCTTCACCTTGTAGTCGACGTGGTGGACCTTGGTGATGCCGCCGTTGTCCATGGCGGCCTTGAGGGAGGCATCGCCCTCGGTGAAGACGATGATGCCTTCGGCCTTTGCAGCGCCCATCTTGGCGGGCTTGACGTCATTGTCGACGAAGCTCATGTCAGGGCTCTGGACGTCGAGCGTGAGGAGGGAGTTGGCATTGGAGGGTCCGACCACGACGCACCCGGAGGCAACGGCGGCAAGCGCCGCGACAAACAGAAGTTTCTTCATGTTGTGATTCCTTAGTTTTGTATTGTATGTTCGGCTCTAGTGTTGGGCCGATGCAAATATGATACACTTTTTTCGTTTTTTCCGCAAGTGGCTCGGTTCTGGTCGCGTGGGCCGTCTAATGCACGTGGTATTTTGGTATAATATGTGTCGATGGGCGGGTTCACACATCTCCACCTCCACACCACTTATTCGCTGCTCGACGGGCAGTGCGGCATCGTGCCGCTCGTCGCCAAGGCGAAGTCGCTCGGCATGACCTCGCTTGCCGTCACGGACCACGGCAACATGTTTGCGGCCAAGGCGTTCTATGACGAGGCGAGGAAGCAGGGCATAAAGCCGATCCTCGGCGTCGAGGCGTACATCGTGGACCACGACCACCGCGAGCGCCACGAGTTCTTCCGCCAGCACAAGGAGCTGAAGGAGAAGCGCTTCCACCTGTGCCTTCACGCGAAGAACCTCGTCGGCTACCACAATCTCGTGCGGCTCGTCTCGGAGGCGCACATCAACGGCTACTACTACAACCCGCGAATCGACCACGAGCTTCTCGAGAAGTACCACGAGGGGCTTCACTGCTCGTCCGCCTGCATCGCGGGGGAGATCGCCTACTACCTCGACACGTCGCTCAAGGGCGGCAACAATCCGAAGAAGGCCGAGGAGATCGCGCTTTGGTACAAGAACCTTTTCGGCGACGACTACTCGCTTGAGGTGATGCTGCACCCGTCCGGGAAGGGCGAGGGCGATGGCAAACAGATTCCCCCTGCGGCCGTAGACGAGTTCCACGAACTCTACGCCCGCCAGCGAGATGTCGCAAACGCCGTAATCGCGCTCGGAAAGAAGCTCGGCATCCGCGTCATTGCGACGAACGACGTCCACTTCCTCGAGAAGGAAGACGACGACTCGCACGACGTTCTTCTTGCGCTTTCTACGGGCACGAAGCTCTCCGACCCGAATCGCATGATCTACACGGGCCAGGAGTACTTCAAGACCGAGGAGGAGATGCGAGAGCTCTTCCACGACCACCCAGAGGTCGTCGACGCGACCCAGGAAGTCGCGGGGCTCATCGAGGAATACGAGCTCAATTCCGACCCGATCATGCCCAAGTTCCCGATTCCCGTCGAGTTCGGCAGCGAAGAGGAATACGCAAAGAAATTTGACGAGGAGGCGCTTAGGGCCGAGTTCAACACCGAGGACAAGCCGAAGAACTTCGAGCGCCTCGGAGGTTACGAAAAAGTTCTCAGGATCAAGTTCGAGGCCGATTACCTCCAGTCGCTCGTCTACGAGGGCATGAAGCGCCGCTGGGGCGACCCGACGCCTGCGGAAATCGTCGAACGCGTCGATTTCGAGCTTGGCGTCATAAAGACGATGGGCTTCCCCGGCTACTTCCTCATCGTGAACGACTACATCGCGAACGCGCGAAAGATGGGCGTGTGGGTTGGCCCTGGGCGTGGCTCCGCGGCGGGCGCGGCCGTTGCCTACGCGCTTGGCATCACGAACGTCGACCCGATAAAGTACGACTTGCTGTTCGAGAGGTTCCTGAATCCCGACCGAATCTCGATGCCCGATATCGACGTGGACTTCGACGACGCGGGGCGCGGCAAGGTGCTCGAGTTCGTGACGAAGAAGTACGGCGCGGACCACGTGGCGCACATCGTGACTTTCGGGCAGATGGCGGCGAAGAGCGTCATCAAGGACGTCGGCCGCGTGATGGACTATCCGCTCGCCGACACCAACAAGCTCGCGGGGCTCGTTCCCGAGACGCCAAAGATCACCTTCAAGAAGGCGACGAGCACGAAGGACAAGAACGGCAACCCGAACGGCGACTACTCGCAGGGGCTTGTCGACGCCTTCAACTCGGACGACGAGACGGTGCATCTCCTCATGGAGCGCGCAAGGCGGCTCGAGGGCGGCATGCGCCAGCCGGGCGTCCATGCGTGCGGCGTCATCATCTCGCGCGATCCGCTGACCGAGACGCTGCCGGTGATGCCGACCGAGGGCGAGTCGCTTCTGACGACGCAGTACGACGGCCATTTCGTCGAGCCGGTAGGGCTTCTCAAGATGGACTTCCTCGGGCTCAAGACGCTCACCGTCGAGAAGGAGTGCGTCGCGATCTTGGGGCCGAACAACCCGC
The DNA here is from genome assembly GCA_902780865.1 of uncultured bacterium. Taxonomy (GTDB): domain Bacteria; phylum Verrucomicrobiota; class Kiritimatiellia; order RFP12; family UBA1067; genus UBA1067. The sequence goes on along the minus strand of CACZHC010000074.1, from coordinate 7,154 downwards.
GCGTTCCAGAGGCGCTGCGAGGTCCCGACGGGCTTCTAGACCCAGACAAGATTCCCGACGACGACAAGGAGACGTACGAGCTTTTCGGGCGCGGCGAGACGACGGGGCTTTTCCAATTCGAATCGGACGGCATGAAGAAGTGGCTGATGGCGCTTCAGCCGGAGCGGCTTACCGACCTCGTCGCAATGAACGCGCTCTACCGCCCGGGGCCGATGGAGTACATCCCCACTTTCGTCCGCCGCAAGAAGGGCGAGGAGGAGATCGTCTACGACCATCCGCTGATGGAGAAGTACCTGAAGGACACGTACGGCGTCTGCGTCTACCAGGAACAGGTGATGCTTCTCTCGCGACTTCTCGGCGGCTTCACGCGCGGCATGTCCGACAAGCTCCGCAAGGCGATGGGCAAGAAGCAGCTCGCGGTGATGGAGGAGCTGAAGGTCAAGTTCGTCGAGGGCTGTCTCGCGAACCCCGAGTTCCGCATCGGCAAGTGGGCCGACGAGACGGAGGCGCGGACTCTCATCGACAAGATATGGGACGACTGGCGCGCATTCGCGTCGTATGCGTTCAACAAGTCTCACGCCGTCTGCTATGCGTGGGTTGCCTATCAGACTGGCTACTTGAAGGCGCACTATCCGGCCGAGTTCATGTGCGCCCAGATTTCCTCTGAAATCGGGAACTTCGCGAAGCTCCCCGGCTTCGTCGCCGAGGCGCAGGAAATGGATCTCGAGCTGCGGCTCCCCGACGTCAACGAGTCCGGCGCGCGCTTCGTGCCTACTCCTGATGCGCGAGGAATCCGCTACGGGCTCGCGGGCATCAAGGGCGTTGGCGCCTCTGGCGACGCGATTGTCGAAGAGCGCGAGAAAAACGGCCCGTATACCGGCTTCCTCGACTTCTGCATCCGCCATGCCGGAACGGGCGTGTGCAACAAGCGCGTCCTTGAAAACCTTGCGAAGACCGGTGCGTTCTCGACGCTCGAGCCGAACCGCGCAAAGCTCTTCAACAACATAGAGTTTGCGATCAAGAAGTGCCAGCAGCGAGTGAAGGAGCAGGCAAGCGCGCAGGCGAACTTCTTCGACATGATGGCCGAGGGCGGCGAAGACAAGGCGTCGGACGCCGAACTTACGGACTCGCCGCCGTTTTCGCCTGCGGAGGACCTCAAGAACGAGCGTGACTTGCTCGGAGTCTATGTTTCCGGCCATCCGCTCCAGTCTTGCCGCCGCGTCATATCCGAGGTCGCCACCTTCAAGACTGCGCAGCTTGCCGATCCCGAGGCGGTAGACGAGCTTTTGAAGGCGCAGCCAGTCGACAAGTGGAAGAAGAAGTCGAACCCGCACCTCAAGGAAGAGCGTGCGCTGAAGCATCTCGACGTGCGCGTCGTAGGCATACTCGCGACGTGTACCGTCAAGCTCGGGAAGCCCCGCCCCGACGGAACGCCCGGGCAGAAGTGGGCGATTCTCCAGATCGACGACGGCTCGGGGGGCTTTCTCGACGCGTTCTGCTTTGCGAAGGCGTGGGAGAAGCATTCGGCCGTTGAGTCGTGCGTAGACCAGCTCGTTATGCTTTCCGGCGAAGTCGCCTACCGCGTCAACTACGGGAAGGAAGACAAGTTCGACAAGAAACATCCCGAGGTTGGCGACCTGAACTTTACCGTCCGCGAGGCGCGGCCGCTTTCCGACGCCCTTGCGGAGCTTTCGACGGGGCTCAGGATACGGCTAAAGTACGACGACCCCGGGCTTGCCGACAAGGCGGTGCGCATTCGCCAGGCCGTGGTAAAGAGCCCTGGGCGGCTTCCTGTCTTCCTCGAGATCGTAAATCCCGACGGCACGCAGGTCGAGGTCGATCTTGGCCCTGCCGCCCGCGTTGCCGTCTCCGTCGGGTTCCTTTCGGAGCTCGCCAAGATCGTGCCGCAGGCCGACACGTCCTTCCGCCCGAGCGACAAGGTCTATCTTGATCCGCCCGAGCGCAAGCCGTGGGAGCAGTAGGCGGGAGCGCGGACGCGGTGGGGCGCGTTTCGGCTTAGGGCTCGCTAGTTTTGCCGCGGATACACGGCAAAACTCCGGCGAAAAAGCCGGTGGCGACATCGATTTTTTGACCTTTTACATTTTGCCCGTGCCGTCACGCCTTTCGGCAAAATGGCGGTGCAAAAAATCGGGTCGCTTCCGTCTTTTTCACTCGCCCTCGCGTTCGCTTCGGGTTGGCTCGTGCACTGCACGAGCCACCGACAAGCGGCGGTTACGTCGCTTCGCATGCCGCCGAAACACCCCCTCCGCTCCTGCGCCATAACTCTATCCGATGCTACGCCGACGCTACTCTGTCCCTAACCGACTCTGGCTGCCCCTAATCCGACCCTGCCATCTCCCCGCGGCAAATCCGCCGCGTGGAGCCCACAGTAAATTACCACAGTAGCGGGAGTTTGTGATATACTGTTCGGCATGAGGCGTTGCAGGATAAATCTTCCAGATCGGTGCCAGCGACTGATCGGCCGAGTGGCACACCGCGCGTTTGAAGGGGGCAAGCGGCGAATCGAAAGGGTCGCGCCGCTATGACAAGGAAAAACTACTGTGGCAATTTACTGTGGCAATCAGGTCTGACCCTGTTGGCTTTGGACCGCGCGGTTGCGCTGATGCGCCGCGTAGAGGCAGGAGTACAAGCTAGCATGAGTTACTGTATCAATAGAGCTGTATCAATAAGCTCTGACCCTTTTTGACATTGGTTATGGAAACCGCTCCCAGAAAGATGTCTAACGACGACAATGTGTCCTTCCTGACTGTGGTTGGATGCTGCCTGCTTTTTGCATTGGCGATATACGGGTTTTACCGCTTGTATGTAGACGTTGATTCTTTTGCGGATCTGATAGTTTACAGCGACAGTTTGCTACCATACCTTTTGTATATTTTGCTCTTAGTTTTTATTTTTCTGGCAGAGCTATTGCGTGCCTCCCGATGGCGATGGCGGAACGGTTTCTGGACATGGGACAAGAATATGTTGATGCCTCCCAAAAAAACGCTTGGACGCATGATTTTTTGGATGGCAATGATAATAGTAGTGGTATGTATGTTTGCCTGCGAAAAGACGAACAGGCATACACTAGGTAATGTTACATGGCGGTACACGGTATCAGACGGCGAGGCGACTATCGGGCGTATGCGCCAGAGAGACTATGCTGCTATATCGGTGTCGACAGTCGGCGAGTTGGCGGTCCCGTTATCCCTTGGCGGATATCCAGTGACGGGTATCGGGGATTATGCGTTTTACAAGTGTGGGAGGCTGACATCGGTGGCGATACCCGACGGCGTGAAGTGGATTGGAATTGATGCGTTCAGCGATTGCAAGGGTCTGACGTCCGTCGTCCTTCCTGAAGGCGTGAAGATCATAGGATATAAGGCTTTTGCGGGATGCGACAACTTGAAGGAGGTGTCAATTCCCGCGAGTGTTACTGAAATCGGATACGGGGCGTTTCCCTGCTGCGGACTTGAGAAGGTGCATGTACACCAGGGCGACGCGAAAAGGGTCAAGGAGATGCTGCGCGGGAAAGGCGTCGACGTGGACAAAGTCGAGTTTGTGGAGCGCGAGGAGGCAGCGTCTGCTCAATCTGCTCTTGATCCAGTCAATGGGGAATGAAGGGGGAATGAAGGGTCGGAGCTTATTGATACAGGTACGCCAAGCGAAGCTCGGCAGAACTAATAGCGGAAGGAGCTACATCGTAAAGAAATCGACGTACGATTAGGACATACCCGCCGAACGCAGTGAGGGCCGAGCGAAGCGAGGGGATAGCCCGAAGGGCCGAGCAAGCCGTGCAAAGATGCACCGCAGAAAGGCGAAGTCCTTTCGGAGGGGACCTCGCCGAAGGCGACCCGAAGGGCGCGCAAGCGGGTGCGTGACCGATGTGCGGGAGTCTTGCCCGACGAAGAAGTAAGCCGTAACGCAAGTGAACACTCTACGTAAAGCCTCGTTAAATCACTTCCGCGTGGTCAGCGTCTCTGTATGCGTGAAACCAACACCTCCGCACCGACTCGATTTAGGTGTGAGAGGGCGC
>CACZHC010000074.1:0-3066 GCA_902780865.1 uncultured bacterium | reverse complement strand
GCGGGGAAGCGGGGCAATGCCCGTGGGTATCCCCCGAGCCGAAGGCGAGTCGCGAAGCGATGCCCTAGCAGGGGTGCGAAGGGCCTCTGCGTGAAAAAGAGGGACGATGCAAATCAAATGGCGAGAACAATAATGTCGAAAGACTGCAATAGGGGACAATCCGCTATGTGGCGGCGCGTCGGCGGCGCAGTCGAAATCGACATGCCGCTCTTCCGCCAAGGCGCAGCCCCATGCGAACACGCGCTCGTGTTCAAAATCGAGGAATAGCTCGTCGCCATAGCCCCCGGCGAAGATGTTGGGGATGCGTTTTCATATTCCAATTTCACATCAGATTGTTTCAGTCCAATATTGAGCCTTTTTAATCATCGCCCGTGCCGTCATCGGCGAATGTAGGACTTTCTTCCCTATGATGATACACCTTGTGGGTCTCGAAACGGAAGTTCTCGCGCTTTGAGTATGGATGCGACTGACGCCATTCATAAAAGGCTGTTGCGTACTCCCTCCAATAGTCTCCCCATCTTGCTGCGGCGGCTTTGATTTCGTCGGGCTTTGTAAGCATCTGGGAGGAGAAGCCGCTTATGGGCTCGGGAAGAGTGCGCGCCAGCCATGATCCGATTGTGCGCGGCGAGCATGTACCGACGTAGTAGGTCCCGCCACCTCCGCCGCGTTTCCTTTCGTAGGCGATATTGCCGTCTCTGTCCTTGCCTCGTATCAGAGGGACTGCGTGCCTCGTGAACAGATTGGCAATCTCCTTGTTGCTGCAGCCCTTGGCTCGTTTCCGGTTTGTGCGGGAAGTGGGCAATCTGACTTTTGCGTTCCTCTTGTTTTCAATGGTAACATTTGCCCCTGCTTGAGCTATTACTGTGGTGCCGATTTTTCCATTCTTCAGGGCATCGGTCACTCCCTCCGAAACGCCGGACTTCACAGCGTCATGCACCTGATGCATCAAGGTTTCGGCGATCTGTGAGTAGGCAGTTTGCATTGCGTCGTACGCTTGTACGTAAAGGGGGCTTGTGCTTTTGTCTGCGAGACGAGCGGGCATGATCTTTTGCGAGTCGGACATTATTCTTTCGCATTGACTGTGCATTTCGCCCATTCGCCTGGCGGCGGCTTCGACCAGCTCTTGCAGCGTCAAGGCAGATGCTTTGCCGGTTTCCACGGCGCCATACTTTTCGCACATCCACGATAGCATGGCCTTTATATCATGCTGGTTGACGCCTATGGGTAACAGTTCGGACACATGACCGTCGAATCTGAGTATCCCGGTGCGAATTATCCTGTAGTTCCTCTCAATTTGAGAGAAATAGTGCGAAACACTGCAAAGGGCTGAAGCAGCTTGCTCTGCGACAATAAGAAAATCAGGAGATTCTGCTTGCAGATTTTTCATTGGCTTTGCTTTCATGGATCGGGCTCTTGGCTACATGCTCGCGACTAATTTGTTCATTAGTGCCTGCTTCTGTTTTTTACTCATGCCGGCTATCAAATCGTCGATGGTGCGTGCTTGTTTTTGCGCGGCGTTTTTATCAGCAAGAATCAAGGAATTCTTCGGCGGTCTGGTGATGCTTTTGGGGCGGGCAACGTCAAGCACACTCCCGGCCATTCGCTGACGGACGCGTTCGGCAACTAGCTTTTTGTCTGGATTGTAATACTGCAGCGTCATTTCGACCGTGGAGTGCCCCACGACCTTCTGCACGTCGGCAAGAGGCACGCCGGCCTCGTAAGCCAGCACCACAAATGTTGCCCGGAGAGAATGCCATCCATAAAGGCTTGCTGCCTTGTCGCCAATCTTGCGCTTTGCCCTGGTGCGATCTATTTGCGCCCACCAGTTGGCTCGGGATTTCATTTTTTTTGCCATTGGGCGAAGGACTTCTCCTGTCAATCCTTCTATTTCTCGCAAGTCCATTGACACCTGAGAACGCGCCACATTCAGGCTCGAAGCGATGTCAATGCACTTTTCACCGGATTTGATCCGGCGGTAGACTTCCATTATGCGTGTGCGCTTAGTGTCTGAAAAACCGGTACTGTCTATGACATCGCTGAGGTCCCGCACTGGTTCGGCAGAGCCGTCCTCCATTACGTCAATGGCATGAGCGGGCGGTTTGTCGCCAAAGACTGCCCGTGCAAAATAAGGCTTCACTGCGAGGTAGAGCCCGTTTGCATTTCGTTTGTACCTTTCCGCCGCACGAGGGAATACGAATGGGGACGCCGGACTTTCGCCTTCGTCAATCGCGGCGCAGTCCGTCAGCACATCCCGAAGTCGGCCGAAAATTGGTATGGTGACTCGGGAATGAGACTTTGCCGTTACGGTGTCTATTAGGCCTTCCTTGAGATCGACATCCCTCCATTTCAAGTTGCAGACATCGCCCACTCGCATTCCCGTGCATGCTGCTGTCACAATTAGCGGGTAAAGTTCCGAATTCTCCTGGGCGCATTCAAAAAGGCGTTCGATCTGATCCGGTAGCAGCGGTTTGCGGGGAACGCGCTCATTGCCAAATTCTCCCCGCTCGGACGGGTCGCCTGATTTGCTCATTACGATGTCGCCGAACGGATTTGCCATTCCTGTTGTCGAAAACCGTCTGTATGCGCCGCTCATAAGGTGCATCATCTTCAAGACGGTTTCCCACGCGTGGCATTTTTTGATGTCTTCAAACCATGCTGCCGCTATCGCCGGCGTAATGTCATTGATGGTTTCGCACTTCCGTCCTCCTCGGGCACGTGCGTAAGATTCCGCGAACCTCGCAAATTTCGAGAACCATGTTTCGATCATCTGCTGCCACTTGGCGGAAAGGTTGCGCTCCCTTTTCCTGCCGATCCACCGCTCTGCCAGCTTGGTCAGCGGCACGCCTTCAAGGGAGACGCCCGTTCGGGCTTTGTAGGCTTTTTTCACAAGTTCTGCCGGATCCGATCTTGCCGTCTTCCTCCATGCGTCAAATGCCTTTTGCGCAGCTTTGCGCGACCGCTCGAAGGCGGCGTCGCCTCGCTCGTTCAGTGTTATCCGCCCGGATTTGTCGGTTGGAGGCTTGCCCTCAATGGGCACATTCAGGTTTGTCTTTCGCCACTTGCCCT